>NZ_JAVIWK010000001.1:3089815-3396218 GCF_034314165.1 Pseudomonas sp. Bout1
AAGTGAAAGAGGGGGGGACCTATGCTGTTCGAATTTCTTACTGGCGACCCTTGTGATCGGCTCCCTCAACATCCCCTGTGGGAGCCGTCGAGCTTTAGCGAGGCCGCGATGGCGGCGGCCCTGACACTACCCATATTCGCCAAGCCTATTAACTAGAAAACCCGCACCTGCGGGTTTTCTTAACGGTGGAAATAAATCAGCCAGCCACAGGCGTATGCATCCCACGCCGCTCAATCACTCCAAACACATCCGCCACATCCTGGACCAGGATTCGCGCGGTTTCGGCAACGGTATTGATGTCTTGCTCGCCCTAATCAGACACGTTGGAACAGGCCATGAGGTGCAGGTATTTGAGGGCTGCGTTGAGGCGTTCACTGATGCAGGCGTGGAGATCGCAGAGCGGTGCGTCGCTGTCGATGAGCAGGACGGGGGTTTCGGTGGCGGTTTGGGACATGGGGGTGAAGCGGTGGTGCGGGTTATTCGTCGTCATAAGGTGCGATTCTATTTTAGGTAAAAGAACTGCCACCTTGCTGCTGCGAAACAGATTGGGTGGCAACTGTGCGCGGGTTCGCAGACCAGGAAGAATCACCCCCGGCAGACCCGAAGGTCTCCCACGCACAGCCGCCATAAAGCTAGACGCAGGCAGGAGCCGCCTGGGGTCTGATGACTGTGCAGGTTGATTCTATTTTGGTAGGGCTGCGAAACCCTGTCGCTGAGCCATGTCAGTGACGGGGCGAACTATAAGCGGAGGCTTTTGTGAGTGCAACTCAGGTTTGGTGTGTGCCCCAGTTGGAAGTGCCATCAGTAGGATGTCCTTCTTTGAGCTGCGCAACTGTCATAAAAATGACAGTTTTTTTGCGCTGTATATTTGGCACTTAAATAAGGACCCCAACTAAAAAATGACTTATTTTATTTATTGTTAAGGTGAATCGTAACAAGTGATTTCAGGCTTTTTATGAGGAAAAGCTTGCTAACTCGGGGCTGAGGATCTGTACCGCCTATTGGAGTGGATCCAATTTCCCTCAAATACGTTTTTCGTCCAAGCAGGGGTATCTTGCATAGCCCCCCATGAACACACTATTTTGTGCTTAAGTCGGTTCGAAGTACTACATGTAGTGCTTCGTAGGCTGTAGCCGGCCAAGGAAATGTCAGCAGGTGCATGCGCTATGTTTGGAGACGCAACTCATGCACCTGCTATCCCTGGAATCCAATGCTATGCACTGGCGGGATGCGCATTAGAGGTAACTCATGCTGGAGTGTCAACGCCTGCAAACAGTTTCTGCTAGTGAGCTTCCTTGCCTCTTATCAAAATTGATAGGTACTCGGAGTACGAAAGAATGAGTAATAACACCAAAAAAACCTCTCCGTCGGTTGCCACCTTGGCTTCCGAAACACTTCGGAGTTCAAGTTCTTCCGCGATACAAAAACAGTTGGCTGCTTCAGCGATGGCTCAAGCGTCCACTGGTAAGCAAACCGGAGCTGAAATGGAGGCGAAGGCTAGCCACGTTTTGGAGAGCGATAAGTACAGCGCCACGACCAAAACCTTAGCAGGCTCGGTGCTTGCGCAATCGAACAAAGAGCGAGGTAACTGATAATGGCTCAATATTTTGTTAATAGAAATGCACAGGCGAATGGTGATCATGAGGTGCACGCCAATACCTGCATCTATCTTCCTTTGCCCGCGAATCGTCTAGATCTTGGTCTGCATCTGTCATGCGCATCGGCGGTAGCACAAGCGAAACTGACGTACCGGCAATCTAACGGCTGCCGGACGTGCTCATATCCGTGCCACACCCAGTGAGATATTGGAGATTGTGGCTAGTTGATTGAGTTATAGAACTGGCCGAGTGACTTACCCCGCTCCCGTATAGCCGAGAGTGGGGTATGTATGAGCTTGTAAGAGCCTTATTAAACCCCACCCACCAACTTCCCCCTCCAACCGACGCTTATACGCACTGTCCCGACTCGCCAACCAGAAATACAACGGCGACGTCACCACCAACCCCACCAACCAGGACAAGTCCGCCCCATTGATGTGTGCCGAAATCGGCCCGACATACAGCGGCGTATTCATAAACGGAATCTGCACCACAATCCCCACCGCATACGCCAACAGCGCCTGAGGGTTGTACCGACCGTAGATCCCGCCATCCACCCGGAAGATCGAACCGATGTCGTACTTGCCCTTGTGGATCGCATAGAAGTCGATCAGGTTGATCGCCGTCCACGGCACCAATACCACCAGCAGCACCAACACCATGTCCACGAAGTGCCCGATAAAATCCTTCGAGGCAAACACCGCCGCAATCGAACACGCCGCCAGTACCAGTACCGAGATCACGGCGCGCGCCTTGGCGGTCGGGATCCAGCGGTAGGCGAAGGTTTGTACCAGAGTGATCAACGACAGTACTGCGCCATACAGGTTAAGCGCGTTATGGCTGATTACGCTGAGCAGGAACAGCAACAGCATCAGCGGCCCAATGGAGCCGGTCGCGAGCTTGACCGCGTCCATGGTGTCCATGCCAACCGGCGTTGCAAGTGCCGCCACTGCACCAAAGATGAACGCCAGGCTGGAACCCAGCACGGTGCCCAGGTAAGTCGTCCAGAACGTCGACGCAACAGGCACATCCGCTGGCAGGTAACGCGAGTAGTCCGAAACATACGGCGCAAATGCGATTTGCCACAGCGCCGCCAGCGACACGGTCGCCAACCAGCCGGAGATGTTGAAGTTACCGCGCGTCAGGAAGTCGGCTGTCTGCACGTGGGTGAAGATGTAGCCGAAACCCAGCACGATGCCCGCGCCCAGCACCCAGGTACCGATGCGGTTGAGCACGTGGATGAAGCGGTAACCGATGATGCCGATGATCCCCGAGCCAATGGCACCAATAACGATGCCCACCGGCACCGGGATGGCGTCGACCACGCCGTGCAGGGATTTGCCCGCCAGTACGATGTTGGAAGCAAAGAAGCCGATGTACATCACGCCGGCGATCACCACCACCAGCAGTGCGCCGAGGGAGCCGAACTGGGCGCGGCTCTGGATCATTTGCGGGATGCCCATTTGCGGGCCCTGGGCCGAGTGCAGCGCCATCAGCACGCCGCCGACGAGGTGGCCGACGAGGATGGCGATGATGCCCCACACCAGGTTCAAGCCGAACAGTTGCACGGCCAGCGCGCCGGTGACGATGGGTAACGGCGCGATGTTGCCACCGAACCACAGGGTGAACAGGTCTCTTACCTTTCCGTGGCGATCTTCCGGGGGCACGTATCCAATCGTGTGTTTTTCGATAAGCGGGGCGGAGGATGTTGCAGTGGTAACCATGACGAGCTCCAAGGCAAGGTGAGTACGTTGACGTACTTCGCTGGGCGGCGCGTGTGCGTCGCTTTTGTTGTTGGAGTGATCATGTGCAATGGTCACGGGGAGGTAAATTAGTAAGTTTGTTGCTATAGACCTTAAAAATAATATCTCGCGGTGTTTTTTGCTCCGGTATGTTGCATGCAGTTGAATCATCAAAAAAAGCGGCTTTTCTTGCACTTGTTTGGGGCGAAATCCCACATTTTTGGAGGTCCCGATGGCTGCCTATAATCTGCGCCAACTCAAATATTTTGTAACCACTGCCGAGTGCGGCAGCGTGGCAGAGGCTTCGCGCAAGCTCTATATCGCGCAACCGTCGGTGTCGACGGCCATCAAGCAGTTGGAAGACAGCTTTGGTGTGCAACTGTTTATCCGCCATCACGCCCAAGGCGTGTCGTTGACCCCCAGTGGTGCGCGGTTTTATCGCAAGGCGCTTGAGCTGCTGCGGGTGGCTCATGAATTTGAGCAGAACGCCCTGGCGGACAATGACGTGGTGGCGGGGCAGATCGATATCGGTTGTTTCGAGACGGTGGCGCCGCTGTATCTGCCGCGTTTGATTGCCGGGTTCAAGCAGCGCTGGCCGGGGGTGGAAATCCGCCTGCGCGATGGCGAGCAGCAGGAACTGGTGCAGGCGCTGACGGCCGGCAGTATCGATGTGGCGATGCTGTTTGAGCACGACTTGGGAAGCGCTATCGAGACCACGCCGCTGATGCCGCCGCAGCAACCGTATGCGTTGCTGCCGGCGGATCACCGGTTTGCGCAGCAGGCCAAGGTATCGCTGACGGACCTGGTGCTGGAGCCGATGATTCTGCTGGACGTGCTGCCGAGCCGGACGTACTTCGTGAGTATTTTTGAGGAGCGAGGGCTGACGCCGAATATTGTCTTCAGTTCGCCATCGATCGAGATGGTGCGCGGGATGGTGGGGCGCGGGTTTGGCTTTTCGATTCTGGTGACCAAGCCGTTTTCCGAATATACCTATGACGGCCAGAAGCTGGTGTGCGTGCCGCTGGCGGAGACGGTGACGGGCTCGGGGTTGTCGGCGGTGTGGTTGCGGCGGGCACCCCTGACCAAGCCGGTGCAGTTGTTTGTGGAGTATTGCCGGGAAGAGCTGGCGCGGTTGCTGGGGTAAAACACAGAGCAAAAAATGTGGGAGCCGGGCTTGCCCGCGATGGCAGTGTGTCAGCCAGCAAATAGGCCAACTGATCCACCGCCATCGCGGGCAAGCCCGGCTCCCACAGTTGATTTGTACTGCTTGGGGAATCAGGTACGGATCGAGAGCAACATCCGCTGCAGCATTTCATCGCAACCCTTCAGTTGCGCAACGCTCACAAACTCATCCGGCTTATGCCCTTGGTCCATGCTCCCCGGCCCGCACACCACGGTCGGAATGCCCGCCGCGTCAAACAACCCACCCTCAGTCCCGAACGCCACGGTGCCAAATTCCCGCGAGCCGCAAAACGCCGCAATCAGCTCCGCGGCCTGGCTACGCTGATCGGTGGCCAACCCTGGATACGCCGACAATTCAGTAAAGCGAATCGCACTCTGCCGGCTCACCGCCTGCATCCGCGGCAACACCTGCTGCAGCGCATAGGCTTGCAGCTCCTCAGCCACTTCGCCCGGGTCCATCGACGGCAGCGCGCGCACTTCAAAGTCAAAGCGGCAATCCGCCGGGACGATATTCAGCGCCTTGCCTCCGGAAATTACCCCGGTTTGCACGGTGCTAAACGGTGGGTCAAAGCGCTCGTCCTGAGTGGCCTTGAGACGCTGGCTAATTCGCCCCAGCTCCCCAATCAACTCAGCCGCATACTCAATCGCATTCACCCCCGAAGGCGCATACGCCGAGTGACAGGCCTCGCCATGCACATCACACCGCATCGCCAGCTTGCCCTTGTGGCCCAGCACCGGCTTCAACCCGGTGGGCTCGCCGATAATGCACAGCAGCGGTTTCACCGGCCATTGCTCCAGCACCTTGAGCAACGAACGCACCCCAAGGCAGCCGACTTCCTCATCGTAGGACAGCGCGATGTGCACCGGCATCCGCAAGTCTGCGTTCACCAGCGACGGCACCAACGCCAGCACGCAGGCGATATAGCCCTTCATGTCCGCCGTGCCGCGGCCGTACAACTTGCCGTCGCGCTCGGTCAGCGCAAACGCCGGTAGCGTCCACGGTTGCCCGTCCACCGGCACCACATCGGTGTGCCCCGACAGCACAATCCCCGGCACAGTCGCCGGACCAATGGTGGCGAACAGATTGGCCTTGCTGCGCTCATCGTTGTAGATCAGCTCGCTGGCGACCCCGAAACCCGCCAGGTAGTCGCGCACACACTCGATCAGTTGCAGGTTGGACTCGCGGCTGGTGGTGTCGAAAGCCACCAGCGTCTGCAGCCATTCGCGGCTGGTGTTCATCGCTCGTCTCCGGCCACGCCGTAGCCTGGAGAACGGTCCGGGGCCAGGGCGCGGTCGATGTAGTCCTGCACTTGCGGGCGATAGGCATCCCACAATTTTTGCAGTTCGCCAATCGGGTTTTCGTCGGCCCAATCCACCCGCAGGTTGATGATCGGCCAGGTCAGTTCACCCACCACCACCACCGCGGCCGAATGCACCGGGCCGGCTTCGCCACCGGCTGCGATGGCGGCGTGCATGGCGGCGAGCAAGCGATCGGTGAGTTGGCCTTCGCCCTGTTCGAAAGCGTTGACCATCGCCTGGATAACCACGCGGTCGGCGAGCATATTGCCGGCGGCGACGCACTGTTCGCCCGACACCGCGTTATGGGTGCCGAGGGTTTCACTGCCGCTGAAATGCACGGTGCGCCCCAGATGATCAATCGCCGTCAGTTGCCGGTATTGGCTGTAGCCGTTACGGGTCAGGGCCTTGTCTACGGCGTCGGCAGGCGTAAGGCCTTGCTCCAGCAGGTCGAGCACGTCCGGGCCCAGGGCCGGCAGGGTGATGTTCTGGGTCGAGACCGCACCCACACCGGGCCGCAGCCATGGGCAACGGGCGCCCACGGCGATGCTGGATGAGCTGATGGCAATGCCCATCTGGCCGGTGTCCGCGCAACGGGCGACGATTGAAAAGGTCATGTGCGGCTCCTTATTCGGGGATGACGGCGATCACATCAATTTCCATCAGCCATTGTGGCTGGCCCAGGGCCGAAACCACCAGCCCCGTGGAGATCGGGAACACGCCCTTGAGCCACTTGCCGACCTCCTGGTACACCGGCTCGCGGTAGCGCGGGTCGATCAGGTAGGTAGTGGTCTTGACGATGTGGCTCAGGTCGCTGCCGGCTTCTTCCAGCAGTTGCTTGACGTTTTTCATCGCCTGTTCGGCTTGCGCGCGCGGGTCGCCGAGGCCCACCAGTTGGCCGTCGAAATCGGTGCCCACCTGGCCTCGCACATACACCGTGTTGCCGGCGCGTACGGCCTGGCACAGGTCATTGTCCAGGCTCTGGTTAGGGTAGGTTTCCTTGGTGTTGAACATGCGGATGCGAGTGTGAGTAGGCATCAAAAAAACTCCAGAAAAAAGGGATCAGGCGCTGACAGGTGAGGTGTGAACAACCGGTGCGGCTTCGCGGTACTCAAGGTATTGGCGCTGGATGGCGATATGGTCGGCCACGTACTTGGCGTCATGCCACACGCCCCAGATAAACGACGAGCCCCGGCGCGACTGCCATGGCAAACCGAGGAAGTAGATGCCCGACTCGCTGGCCACGCCGCGCTGATGTTGGGGCTTGCCGGCAGCGTCGAACGCATCGACTTTCAGCCAGCTGTAATCCACGGCGAAACCGGTTGCCCAGATGATTGAAGTGATACCGGCCTTGGCCAGGTCCAACTCAAGCAATGGGTTTTTGATGCACTCGGCATCGGGAAACACGCGGCGCGCTTCGGGCTCTACCGGCAGGTCGAGGCCGTTGCGCTCGATATAGGCGTCCGCCGCGTCCAGCAGGGCCAGGTAGTTCTCATCGCCGCGAGCCAGGTTTTCCACCAGGTTGGGTTGGAAGCGGGCGACGCTGGCGGTGAAGGATTGGGTCAGGCCGACCAGGGTCATGCCTTGCTGGGCCAGCTCACGGAAGTCGATGGTCTTGCCGCCGTGGGCGCCGCTCACCGCAATGGTCACGTGCTCGCGACCGGGTTTCATCGCGGCCTGGTCCCACTCACCCAGCACCCCCAGCCACCAGCAGAAATCGCGGTTGCGATAGGCACGCGGTGGGCGGTCGTGGGCGCCGACCGACAGGTACACCTGGCGACCGGAGCGCTGCAGTTCATCGGCGATCTGCACCCCGGAGGAACCTGCACCCACTACCAGCACAGCGCCTGCGGGCAGTTGCGCGGGGTTACGGTAGTCGGCGGAGTGGATCTGGTGCAGTGCGGTGTCTTGAGGCGCAATTGCCGGAATCACCGGCTTCTGGAACGGCCCGGTCGCTGCCACCACGCGGTTGGCTTCGATCACGCCTTCGCTGGTGTGGATGGTAAAGCCTGGGCGACCGACGTTGCGCACTACGGAGGTGACGTCCACGCCGGTGCGGATCGGCGCATTGAACTTGCGCGCATAGGCTTCGAAGTAGTCCGCCACACGCTCTTTTGGTGCAAAGCCATCGGGGGCGACGTTATCGAAGGCAAGGCCGGGAAACCGGTCATGCCAGGCCGGGCCGTTGGCGACCAGCGAGTCCCAGCGCCCGGTGCGCCAGCGCTCGGCGATACGGCTGCGCTCCAGCACCAGGTGCGGCACGCCGTGTTTGCTCAGGTGCTCGCTCATGGCGACGCCAGCCTGGCCGGCTCCTACCACCAGCGTGTCTGTTTTTGTTATTGCTTGAGTCATGTGTCTGTCCTTGCGTAATGCAGTTGGATTCAGCTTGGGCATGGCTTCAAGGCTAGGGGGAGGGCGGTTTTTAATAAAATATTATTAAGCTGGGAAGTGAGCATAAATAACTGATGCAGAGCGGTGCCGGCGGCCGGATGTACTGGTAGGCTGCCAATCCGGCCCAACACACCCTCAGGTTCAAGCCCATGCCTACCCTTCGCATCATGACCCTCGACGACTACGACGCCGTCACCGACCTAATGCGCAACACTCCCGGCATCTCCCTGCGCGACGCCGACTCCCGCGAGGCCACTGCGCGTTACCTTGCGCGCAATCCGGGCATGAGTTTCGTCGCCGAGGTGGACGGGGTACTGGCGGGTTGCGTGATGTGTGGGCACGATGGCCGGCGCGGCTATTTGCAGCACTTGCTGGTGCTGCCTGCGTATCGGCGCCAGGGTATTGCGAACGTGCTGGTCGAGCGCTGCCTCAACAGCCTTGCGCAATTGGGCATCCGCAAATGCCACCTGGATGTATTCAAGACCAACGACAGCGCCGCCCGCTATTGGCAGGGTCAGGGCTGGCAGTTGAGGACCGATATTGATCGTTATTCGTTTACCCGACCGGGTGACGAGAACGCCTGAAGTCCATGGAGGGACAGATGTTCGAGATACGACGCGCCACGCTGGAGGATGCACAGACCGCCTTCGATATTCGCCTGTTGGCCATACGCAGCCAATGCATTGGGGCCTACACATCGGAGCAAATGATGCGGTGGACGCGAGGCGCTGCCGAGGACGGCTATGACGCGTTGATGGACAAGCATTTTTACCTGGGATGTATCGACGGTGAGCCGGTGGCTACCGGCATGTTGGACCTTGCGAACAACGAAGTCGGCGCGTTGTTTGTGCTGCCTGGATTTATCGGGCGCGGGTTTGGTCAGCAGATGTTGGCGTATCTGGAAGCGTTGGCACAGGAGTTGGGGATCGAGGAGTTGATCCTGGACGCGACGTTGAATGCGGCGGATTTTTACCGGCGGTGTGGGTATGAGGGCAGTGAACCGGCGATCTACCATTCGCCATCGGGGTTGCAGCTGGCCTGTATTCCTATGCGCAAACGCTTCCACATTTTTCCCTGACGCCCCAGAAACCTCTGGTGAGGGAGCGTCCTGTGGCGAGGGAGCTTGCTCCCGCTGGGCTGCGAAGCGGCCCCAAAAAGGTCAGCGAGTTCTTTCAGTCAGATTGCATTAGCCCTAGTGGGGGCTGCTACGCAGCCCAGCGGGAGCAAGCTCCCTCGCCACAGGTTATGTGTTGTCTTGGGTATTGAGTGCCATGCGCAAACGCCTGATTGCCTCGCTCACCGAAGGTCCTTGAACCGACGGCGGGGCGGGGCTTTCACCAAACTCCCGCCAGATAAAAAGCGTCAGCTCGGCACCGTCGGTAGCCTTCTGCTGCGTGCCGAAACTTTCCAGAACCCGATAGCGCTCATCCTGCCAAAACAATGCTTCAACCCATCCATAAACCGGAATGAAATGAAAATGCAACGGGAACCCAGGCATATGCCCGAACCGGCTGATGTAAAGCCACTTGGGTTTCAGTTGCGCTTCCATCACTCGCTGGGTTTTGGCCAGCAACCCGCCCAACTCCGCGAGCGCCGCCTCGGGCATGTCCGCCAGTGAGTGAATAGGCGCCTTGGCACCCAGCATCAGGTAGCCCGGCAGCGCGGATGACTGGTGATGATTGAGTCGCCAGTGCTCGGTCTCATGAAGCACAAATGCCGGGTCGATCTTCATCAGTGGTTTCCATGTGGGTAGAGCGCAAGGTTAACAGCCCCCGGTTTGTGTATCCCACAAATGCAGATGATCTGTGTCTATCACCTCGGCCAGCGGGTGGTTATGGTCCACCTGCGTACTTTCTTGACTGAGGCTCCAATGGACCTGACCGCAATCCCTTTTGGTACCACTGATTGGTCGAAGATTGAACCCGTGCTGCACCCCGGCGAAACCGGCAGTGCGTATTGGCGCACCTGCCAGTTCGGTTCAACCCGCGTGCGCAGGGTCGAATACAGCGCCGGTTATCTCGCCGATCACTGGTGTTGGCGCGGGCATATCCTGCTGTGCCTGGAAGGCGAGTTGCACACCGAGCTGGAAGATGGCCGCCAGTTCACGCTGACGGCCGGGATGAGTTATCAGGTGGGCAATGACATGGAAGGGCATCGGTCATCGACCCGCCTTGGAGCAACGTTATTTGTCGTGGATTGACGCTCCATCGGCCTTCAACCTTTGCGATAAACCCCCGCCAATTCCCGCGCCAACCCAATGAAGTTCTGCAACGGCGCCGACGGATTGAACGCGCGCCGTACCAGTGTGATCGGCGCCAGCAGCCTCGGCCTGGCGTCGCTGATCCGGCAATACACCACGCTTTCGCGATGCACATCGCGCATCGACGCCGGCACCACCGAGATGCCCTCACCGGCAGCCACCAGGCTGACGTTGGTCAGCATGCGCTCCACTTCAAAGGCAATCTTCGGCTCGAAGCCGGCGTTTTGGCAGGCCTTGATCAGGTTGGCGTACATGCCCGGCGCGCCGGGGCGGCGGACCAGGATGAAGCGTTCGTCCTTGAGGTCGGCCATGGTGATTTTTGGCTCGCGCCCCTTGAGCAGCGGGTGCCCGACGGGCAGGGTCAGCAGCATTTCTTCGTTGAGCAGGCGGTGGAAGGTCAGGCTCTGGTGGTCGCTGACCGGGGCGCGGACGATGCCGATGTCGATGCGTTTTTCGAGGGCGTCTTCGGTGACTTCCCGGGCGCTGCCTTCGTTGATCGAGAGTTCCACGCCCGGGTATTGCTCGCGGTAGGCGCGGATGATGCGCGGGATCAGCGGGTGGGCAGCGGCGGAGCTGGTGAAGGCGATGACCAGCGTGCCTTCGATGCCCTGGGCGGCACGCGCCGCCTTGAGGGAACCTTGTTCCACGCGGGCGAGGATGGTCCGCGCTTCATCGAGAAACACCAGGCCGCCGGCGGTCAGGTCGACGCCCTTGGGGTGGCGCTTGAACAGGTCGAACCCCAGCTCTTGTTCCAGGGCACGGATCTGTTGGCTCAGAGGTGGTTGTTGCATGTTCAGGCGGGCGGCGGCGCGGGTGAAATGTCGTTCTTCGGCCACCATGATGAAATAACGTAAATGGCGAAGTTCCATGGTGGTATATCCCGTGACAAGACTTTATTATTTGTGGCCTGAATGCGCCTTGGCGACCAATATGCCGAAAGTGGCCTGGTACGACAATAACAATAAATAAAAAATACCACGGAGCATTATGCCAACCCGATTCGCCAATAACGCCACGCTGCCTATTTTGATTGCCATTGCACTTGGCATGGTGGTGGGGCTGTTTTACCCGGGCATTGCGGTCGAGATGAAACTGCTCAGTGACGCCTTTATAAAAGTGGTCGGGTTACTGATGCCGTTTCTGTTATTTGTGCTGGTGTCAACCGGTGTCGCGGGTATCAAGCGCGCGCCCCACCATCGGCATGTAGTGGGTCGGATCGTGATGTATTTCCAGCTGATGTCGCTGGCCGCTTTGCTGTTGGGGATGGCGACGGGGTTGCTGTTCAACCTGGATCATACCGCGGTGGCCAATCTGTATTTTGACCGTCTGGCACCTCCGGTCGCGCCGCAAGCACTGCTGCATGAACTGTCCATGACGTCTGTTTCGTCCAGTCTTTACAGGGTTTTCACCCAAAGCCTGGTGCTGCAGGTGATGCTGCTGGCGGTATTGTGCGGGCTGGTGCTGGGGCGCGGCGGCAAGGTCGGTAGTCGCTGCCTTGGCTGGCTGGAGAGGGCGGTCGCCGGGTTGTTCTGGCTACTGCGGGTTGTCTTGAAGTTCGCACCGCTGGCGGCTTTTGGTGCGATGGCATTTGTGGTGGGAAAGTACGGTGTAAGTTCTGTATTGCCGCTGTTTAAGTTTATTGTTGTCGTTTATCTGGCGTGCGCGGCTTTCGTGATTTTAGTGTTCGCTACGCTTACGCGCCTGCTCGGCGTTACATTGACTCGGCTCATTGTGTACTTGAAAGAAGAGTTATTGTTGGTGACGTTCACCGGTTCTTCAGTGGCCGCACTTCCTGGTTGTGTCAGCAAACTTGAGGCGCTGGGTTGTGATCGTCAACTAGTGCGCTTGGTGCTGACCACCGGCTACACCTTCAACTTGAGTGGCACCAATATCTACCTGACCACCGCGATCATGTTCCTGGCGCACCTGGCCGGGGTGGAAATTGCCGTGCCTGAGTTGCTGGCGGTGCTGGTGATCTGCCTGTTCACCTCGCTCGGGTCCACCAGTGTGGCGGGCTCGGCGCTGTTTACCTTGATTGCCACCTTGAACATTTTGCAACTGGTGCCGCTGGAAGGGGTGGGTTTGCTGTTGGGGGTGGAGCGGTTGATGAAGTGCCGGTCGTTGACCAATGTGCTGGGCAACTGCGTGGCATGCCTGGCGATTTGCGGGTGGCAGAAGTCGATTGACCATGAGGTGTTGAAGCGGGAACTGAGTCACTGAGCCGAACACAATCCTCAGGTAAAAGCAGATCAAATGTGGGAGCTGGCTTGCCTGCGATAACGGTATGTCAGTCGATAAATCTGTTGTCTGACACTCCGCTATCGCGGGCAAGCCCGCCCCCACATTCAGCTTGCATTTCAGCCCTTGGCGTTCAGCAACTTGTCGAAGGCCTTGTCCAGGTTGCCTTCGGCACCTTTCAACTTCTCACGACGCTCCTTCAACCAGCTCTGGTCCGCGTCGAGTGTTTTACGTGCCTCCACCAACATCCGCTTGACCTCTTCCGGCTGCGGCCCACCCGTGCCTTTACGGGTCTTGACCATCGCGGTCGGCGACAGCGCCGCACGAAAGCCTGCCTCATCCAGGGGCAAGGTATTGGGCGTCCATTTGTATTTGTCCGCCGCCTGGGTGTACAGCTTTTGCGCGTCTGCATACGCGAAGGTCTTTGGCGTGGTGCCGTTGCTGCGCGCCTCGGTGACGATCAAAGAAGCGAAGCTGTGACCAATGCGGAACGGCACCTTGAACTGACGCTCCAGGGTGTCGGCCAGCTCCATGGACGTGGTCCATTCCGACTCCAGTTCATCCAGCGCACGCTGCGGGTTGATTTGCAGCGCATCCAGCACGGCGTCCATGCTTTTGAACATCTCATCGGTGGATTGGAACAAGCCCAACGAATCAAACGCGAACTTGTAGTCGGTCATGCCGGTGGTGACGTTATGCGCGCGCAGGGTCACGGTCTGCGCCAGGCCGACCACGTCGGAGGCTGATTCGCGGGTGCGCATCAACAACCCCGGGTTGCGCTTTTGCGGCATCGCGCTGCTGGTGTAGGTGGACTCTTCGTCCAGCAGCAGCCAAGGGCGGATCTGATGGTACTGGGTATGGATATCGCCGATCATCGCGCCGATGCGGATCGCCGAAGACGCCGCCAGGTTGGCCGCCTCGATTGGAATGTCATAGGTCGACACCTGGCTGGAATCCAGGGAGTTCTCCCGCACGCCATCAAACCCCAGCAACTCGGCCAGGCGTTCGCGATTAAGCGGGTAGGCGGAGTTCGCCAGCACCGCGGTGCCCATCGGGCTCTGGTTGAGGCGGGTGTAAAGTTCGCGGATCCGCTGGCCGTCGCGATCAAATGCGGCTTCGAACGCCAGCAGGTAATGCGCGTAGCTGATGGGCATGGCCTGCACGCCGTTGGTATAGGCGGGCACCAGGGTGTCGATGTTTTTGTCGGCGATGTTCAGGATACGTTGGCGGGTGGCGTTCAGCGCGTCGCTATAGGCCAATACCTGCGAGCGCAGCTTGGCCAGGCGGTAGGTGGCGAGCATGTCCTGGCGGCTGCGGCCGGAGTGGATCAGGGACGCTTCAGGACCGATCTTGTCGGTCATGATTTTTTCCAGTTGCAGCACGTCTTCCGGGCGTTTGCCGTCGGGCTGGTCGGCCTGGTCGATGGCAAAGCGTACGCCGCCGGCGATCTTGTGGCCCATGTCCGGCTTGACGATGCCTTCTTCGGTGAGCATCACGATCGAGGCTTTGTTGATGCGGTTCAACCAGGCGAACTGGGTTTGGGTCGGGTCGCCCTTGGCCTTGTGGGCCGTTTGCGAAGAGCCCGGTGTGGCGCCGACTTTGGCGGCCTGGGCCGCGCACTCTTCGGTGGTTTTGCAGGGCAGCGCACCAGTGTCGGCGGCATAGGCACCGTAACTGCTGAACAGCGCAAGGGCGACGGCCAGGTGCATCAGGCTTTTTTTGGTATTCATGTGCAACGCTCCGGAAAAAATCACAGCAAGGGCAGGGTGTAGCTGACGATAAAGCGGTTCTGGTCGATATCGCTGCCGCTGCCATTGCTGCGATACGTGCCATTGCGCCATTTCACTTCAAGGTTCTTCAGGGCGCCGCTCTGGAACACGTAGCCGATATCGGTGTTGCGCTCCCACTCGGTGCCTTCCACGCCTTTGCTGCGCTCGAAGTTGTCGCCCTTGAGGTAGCGGGTCATGAAGGTCAGGCCGGGAATGCCGAGGGCGGCGAAGTTATAGTCGTAGCGAGCCTGCCAGGACTTTTCCTCGGGGTTGGCGAAGTCCGGCGAGATCATCACGTAGTTCACCAGGTAGGAGTCGGTACCCTCCAGGGACGGGAAACCGGTGAGGCCTTTCATGCGCTGGTAGGCGGCGCCGAACGAGTGGCCGCTGATGCTGTACGTGAACTTGGCGCCGAAGGCCTGGTTATCGACGTTGCTGTTGCCTTCCTTGCTGGAGTCGGCATAGCGCAGGTCGGTCTTGAAGGACTGGGCATCACCCAATGAAAGCGTGTGGAGCACGTTGAAAATATGCTGCTTATAGTTGTTCTCAAGGTTCGCGTAGTGATAGCCGGTGACCAGGGTTTTGGTCCAGCTGTAACTGGCGCTGGCGAAGTCGAATTTATCGCTTGGGACCGCGCCTTTTATGCCTTTGCCGGAGGCTTGGATATCGTCGTGACTGCTGTCATTACGCAGGGTGTTACTGGTCAGGCGCCCGGCGTCGAAAGTCAGCCCGTCGATATCCTGGCTGGTCAGTTGGGTGCCGCGAAAGGTCTGGGGCAGCAGCCTGCCGTCGTTGGGCAGTACCGTGGGCAGTTTGGGGATCAGCGTGCCGATTTTAAGCACGCTCTTGGAAATCCGCGCTTTGGCGGTGGCGCCTATCCGGCTGTAGCTGTCCGGGGCGCCGTCCTCGCCCACGGGGAGCAGGCCAGTGTTTTGCCGGTCGGGGCTGGAGTCCAGTTTCAGGCCTTGCAGGCCCATGGCATCGAGGCCAAATCCAACCAGCCCTTCGGTGTAACCCGATTGGTAATTGAGTATCAGCCCTTGAGCCCACTCATCACGCTTGGACTGCTTGGCGTTGTCCTGGCGGAAATCGCTGTTGAAGTAGAAGTTGCGAAATTCGAGGTCGGCCTTGCTGTCCTTGAAAAAGTCAGCTTCGGCAAAGGTTGGGAAGGCGAGGGTCAAACCGAGGGTGGCCGAGGTCAGGCCCAGGGTAATGGGGGATTTGTTCATTGTTATTCCCGTTGTCTGCTGCTTATTTTTAGAATTATCTGGCCGGACGGCGACAGGGAGACGCGTCCGGCATGCGCAGGCTAACGAGTTGGTTTGCAGATTGAAAATATATAGAAAGTGTTGAGGTGAGACGAAAAAAGTATGAAGGGGATGTGCCCGATTTATCAGGCACTGAAGGGCAAATGTGGGAGCGGGGTCCCACATTTTGATCGGCGTTTTAGTGCATCTTGCTGTGATCCATCGGCTCCATTGCGTTCAACGCACGGGCCTGGGCCTTCACTTCAATCGACTGCTTTTCACCCTTGGCGTTTTCCACGGTAACGGTCAGCGGCACCTGGTCGCCTTCCTTGATCTGCGCAGTGAGGTCGATCAGCATCACGTGGTAACCGTCCGGGTCGAGCTTGACGGCCTTGCCGGCGGGCAACGGAACCGAGTCCACCGGGCCCATGCGCATCACATCGTCCTTCATGGTCATTTCATGGATCTGCACGGTCTTGGCGATTGGCGAGGCCACACTGAGCAGTCTGCTGTCGGTGTCGGCGGTGACGGTCATGAAGGCGCCGCTGGACGGCTGGCCCGGTACCGAGGCGCGTACCCAGGCGTCGCTGACCACCGCCTGTGCACTGGCGTGCGCCGCGAGGCCCAGCAGGGAGAGACCGAGGGCGATACGCTTGAGGTGTTGAACGGCAGTCATTAGCAGACCTCCATGACGGTGAGCAGGTCTTCTGCGCACTCTTTGGCATTAAGCGAGGCGGACAGGCCCAGGCGCAGGGTGCCCCGGGTGTCAAACACAAAGCTGGTGGCGGTGTGGGAGAGCGTGTAGCTGTCGCCGGCGGGGATCTTTTCATAAAAAATCCCGAATTCCTTGGCGGCCACGGCGATTTCTTCCGGGGTGCCGTACAGCGCTTCGAAGCTGGGGTCGAAGGCCTTGACGTAGGCGTCGAGAATCTTGGGTGTGTCGCGTTCCGGGTCGAGGGTGATAAACACCACCTGCATGATCTTGCCGTCGCGGCCCATCAGTTTTTTCGCCTGGGCCATGCGCGCCAGTGTGGTCGGGCACACGGCCGGGCACTGGGTGAAGCCGAAGAACACCACGGGCATCAAGCCACGGAAGGAACTCAAGGTGACGGTTTCGCCGTCCGTGTTCTTGAGTTTGAAGGTACGGCCCATGATCTTGTCGCTCAGGTCCTTGCCGTACTTGAAGTTAAGTTTGGGGCTGTTGTCACAGCCAGCCAACATGCCAAGGCCGAGCAGGCCCATGCCGGTGAGGACTTTGCGGCGGGTGAATAACGTACTCATCAACTGTGCATCCTGTGAAGCGCCTGGGTACCACGAAGCGTTAAATCAGGCGAGGAGAGCGTGGCATTCTAACAACCCCGGCCTCTGCACGTAATCTGCGACGTTCTGTCACAGGCAAGGGCAGGCTTCATGAGGTTGGATATTCGGTGGTAAAGTCGCCGCCATGAAACTCTCCCGCCCGGACCGTTCACTCATTGCCTGGACCCTGTATTTTTGCGTCCTGTTCAATGTGTTCGTCTGCGGTTTGGGCCATGGGCAGATGATGGGCCTGGAGCTGAACGGCCTGGGCGGGCAGTTCTGCTCAAGCCTGGGCACCAAGGCGCCGGCCTCGGACGCAGGCCTTGGCAACCCGACAGCCAGCAGTTGGTCGAATTTCTTCGCGTGCCCGGTGTGCTCCGCCGTGACCCTGGGCATCGTGTTCCTGTTTTGCCTGGCTTGGCTGTTAGGGCTTGGGCAAAAGCCGCGCCCGGCCCATGAGCGTCGCAACAAGGCACCTCCACGGTACTCCTGGCCCTCGGCCAACCCTCGCGCTTCCCCTGCATCCTGACGTTTACCGTGGGCCTCCTGTTACCAGGCGGCGTTCTGTTGTCACGAGTGTGAGTGGTTTCCATGAGTTCTATCCTGCCTTCCGGCGCTGCCCGCCTGGTCAGCAAGGCGTCGCGCCGCCCGTCGCGCGGTGACGTGCTGTTGCCGTCTGTCGAATACCCAAGTAACGCCCGTTGTTTTGTCCACCTGGATGCACGGTTGCTGCCGTACTGGCACAGCTTGTTCGACATCTGCCCCGGTTTGCTCAAGCTCGACCCGCCAGAGGGCTTGAACCTGTTTCGCAGTTTCATGACGTGGGCGTATCGCAACCGTCCATCCCTGAACTGGACCTATCACGTAAGTGTGTGCCGTTGGTTGCTCGGTTCGGTGTATTGCGCGCAGATCGATGAAGAACCCATCGAGGCGTTCATGACGGCGGCAGCGGCCCGTTGGGTCAGCGATGACAGCAGCCAGGCCCGGGGCGTGGTCCTGGCCTGGCGAGGCTCGCCGCTGCAGGTGGTGGACTGGAAGCAGGGCAGTGGCGTGCCACTGCAAACGTTGCCGCCACTGCTGTGGGACTTCGGCTGGTGCGCGCTGGATAGCCAGGGGCGATTCAGCGGCTGGTTGCCGGTGCCTTGAGGTTCTGCTCAATCCACTGGGCGACGCTGGTCACGGCGATCTGCTGTTGCGCATTGAAGGTGATGGCGGGGTCCCAGGCCACGCCGTTGCCTTGGGCGAAGGCCACCCGGTATTTCATCAAATTGTCCAAGGGCGCAGCGGCCAGTTTGGTTTGCAGGTACGGCACCGGCCAGCGTTCGCGTTTTAGCCTGAGCCCCAGTTGCGCATCGACAGTATCTGCCAGCTCGCCATAGGTCAGCGTGTCGCCAGCGGTGTACACCACTTGATTGATGATCGGTGGCTCGCTGAACAGGATGCGCGCGGTCAGCAGGCCGATATCCTCTGGGGTGGTGACGGTGACGGCGGTGTCCCAATCCCCCAGTGCGTGCACGGTATTTTGCGCCAGGTCGACGACGCCGAATGAAGGTTCAAACAGAAAGCTGGTAAACATTCCGGTGGAGACGATCACCCATTGCGTGCCTTGCTGGCCCCGCAGCAAGTCGCGTACGTCAAGTTGCTCATCCCACACGTCCTGGGCCGAGCCTCGGCCAATCACGTCGTAGTCCACGCCGAACTGCCACGGCACATAGCGCTTCACGCCGCCTGCGATGGCGGCGCGGGTCAGTTTGCGCTGGGTGCCAATGCCGGCGGCAAAACCGATGCAACAGATTACGGTGTGATAGTCAGCGAACACCGCCGCCAGTTCGGCTTCGGAATCGTTGGCCAGGTCACCGGCCAACAGCTCAATGCCCAGTGCGCGCAGTTCGCTGGTTTCCTGCTGTTTGGCGGGGTCGGTCGAGTTCAGCGTGGCAGGGCGCAGCAACACGGTTACCGGCACATTCTGCGGTGCGGCAAGGCGTGACAATTGGCGCAGTACGGCCAGGCCCAACTCGCCGGCGCCCAGTACAAGGATCGAAGCAATCATAGGGTTCTCGGTTCAAGTGAAAGTCGTGCCATGCTTGCAGAATTGCCGACCGCGCATAAGAAGGCACACCAGTGATACCGGGAGTAGAAGGTGGATAACGACGAGATCATCAGGCGCTCACAAGCTGCCTGCGAAGCCCTCAGCGCTGATGACGACGGGCTCAAGCGCCAGGTGTTGACCCACGCCGGGAACCGTTGGTCGTTGGGCATCGTGCACCTGTTGGGCGTGAACGGGCGCCTGCGCCACGCCGAGATTGGCCGGCGCATGGAAGGCGTCACCCAGCGCATGCTCACACGCACCTTGCGCCAGTTGGAACGCGACGGCCTGGTGTTGCGCCATGACTTTCAGGAAGTGCCGCCCAAGGTTGAATACCAGCTGTCGGCGCTGGGCAAACAACTGCTGGTGCACATGATTCCACTGTGGACGTGGGTGGTGGAAAACGCCGATGAATTCAGGCGCTCCCGAGAGCATTTCGATACTGAGCAGGCGCCGTGATCAGGCTCTTGGCCGGCAGTCTGCCCGTGTGCTCGCGGATGTTGGTCTATTGAAAAGCCGTCAGATTGGCTAGGGCATTCGGTTTTTCGATTGAGTACTGTTGAGGTTTTTGACGTGCGCTGCCCAAGGATACCCACCGATGTCCATCGGAAAAAATTTCGCCGGCGTCATCGCCTTCATGAAAGTGGCGGCCAGCGAAAGCTTCAGTGAGGCGGCTCGTGACCTGGGCATTTCAGTGCCATCGGTCAGCCGCAGCATTACGCGTCTGGAAACCCAACTGGCCATCAAGCTGCTCGAACGTACGACCCACAGTGTGGCTGTTACCCAGGAGGGGCGACGTTTTTTCGAAGAATGCCTGCCCAGCGTCGAGCACCTTTTGCGCGCTACCGAAGCGCTTAAGCAATCCACCCAGTCGCCGTCCGGCGTTGTGCGGGTGAGTTCTACCGTGGGTTTTGGGCGCAAGTGCATTGCGCCGCTGCTGGCCGGGTTTTGTAAGGCCCACCCGGACATCACCCTCGAGTTTGACCTGAACGATCGCCATGTGGATTTCGCCGAAGGCCGGGTGGATGTCGCGATTCGCAACGGGCGGCTGGAAGACGCCGATGTCATAGCAAAACAGCTGGCACCGATGAGTTTCGTCACCTGCGCCGCGCCCGAGTATCTGCAAGTGGCCGGTTACCCGCAGACCCTTGAGGACCTAGCGGCGCACAAGACCATCGCGTTTCGCCTGGCGCAATCGGGCAAGCCACATGTGTGGGAATTTGAAGTCGATGGGCAGTTCATGCGGCTGCCGTTGCCTTACAGCCAGTTGTTCAATGACCCGGAACTGGTGGCGCTCGCGGCGCTAGCCGGTGGCGGTGTGGCGCAGCTTGCCGGTTATCAGGCGCAGCACTGGATCGCGCAACAGCGCCTGGTGGTCTTGCTGCCGGGCTATAGGGCGCAGGCGCGGGGCAGGGGGCATTACATCTGCTATCGCCAGCGCGACAAGACGCCGCTGCGGGTCAAATTGTTCGTCGACTACATGGTGCAGGCCTTCCAGGCGTGACCATTGGGTAAAAGGCTTTTGCCAGGGCGGCTAATTGTCGAGGGCGCGATGACTGGGCACTCTCCGGGTGATATTTATCATCGGGAAATCGATATGTTAAGCAAAGCTATCAAACCCTGGCTGGAGTGGCTGTGGCTGCTGCCGTTCGCTGCGGCGCTGTACTATCCATGGGCGTTGACGTGGGGCAACCAGGCGCATCTGGCTGGTGCCGGCACTCCCGTCGTTCTGGCGCTGATCCTGAGCGCTTATGCGGTACCGCTGCTGGCATTTGCCTGCGTGTATGTCACCGGAGCCCAGCCGGCCATGAGCGCACGCCTGGTGCTGGCGCGGCGTTTGTCGTGCCTGGCGGTGGCCGCGCCGCCTGCGTATACGCTGATGGGCGTGGTGCTGTACCTGATGAAAATCTACGGCCACGACATCGCGGTATGGAGCGGGCTGTGGCTGGCACTGACGGGCTTTTTCGCGATGCTGTCTTCAACGGGGCCGACCATCAGCCTGGTGACCTCGGACAAGACCTACATCAAGCTGCGAGTCGCCCACGGCATCGCCTCCCTGGCAATCCTGTTGGTCTTCCTGGCGCCGCACCTGTTCAACCACCTTTTGGGCATACTGGGTACCGATGTGCACAAGTCGGTGATGGATACGCTGCGAGTGGTGTACCGCAATGGTGTGCTGGAACCGGTGATCATCGTCACGTTTTTCTTCCAGATTCTCAGCGGGTTGGTGCTGATTCGCCCGAAAACCGTCACGCGCGCCGACCTGCTGGACGCCTTGCAGACCGCGTCGGGTGCCTATCTCTCGCTGTTTATCGCGTCCCATATCAACTCGGTGTTTACCCTGGCGCGTTACTTCGGCACCGATACCGATTACGCCTGGGCGGTGGCCGAGCCGGTGGGGTTGCTGGCGGATCCTTGGAGCATTCGGCTGCTGCCGCATTACTCCCTGGCGGTGTTCCTGCTGACTGCGCATTTGGGCTGCGGATTGCGGGGCGTATTGCGTAACCACAACGTCAGCGAGACGCGCAGTTCGCTGGCGACCTGGCTGGTGATTGCGTTTGGCGGCGTGGTCACGGTCATGATTACCAGCGGCATGCTGGGTGTGCGGGTTTAGCCCGGTCTGCGCACTCGATAGAAGTATTGTCTTGTGTAATTAAAAAACGCACTTGGTGCTGTCGATCTGGGCGCTGTTGGCGTTTGTCCTGTTCAATCTGCAATGGGCCTCACGTCTGCTTGAGGCAGCGGCTGCGATGGACTGCGCAGCCCATCGCAGCTTCTGTCTCACTTGCGGGGCTGGATGCTGTAGGCGCAGCGCCGGTCTCCGGAAATCAGATGCTCGCACCGTTCCACCACGTTCTCCTCGCCAAGCGCCGCCTGGAAAATCTGCAACTCGGAGCGGCACAATCCCTGGCATTTTCGTGCGGCCACGCAGATAGGGCAGTGGTTTTCCACCAATAGCCAGCCATCGTCCAGCGGCTCCATCTGCGCCATGTACCCGGCGCGTTCGCGAATCTGCACCAGGATCTCGACTTTCTCCTGCAAGCTCGACGCGGCGGAGCAGGCCTGGATGTATTCGTGTTTGGCGGCCGCTTCCATGCTGGAGATGACTTTCTCCACGCCTTCGCTGCCAAAAACCCCTTCGATGGATTCGATAAGGTGCAACGTCAGCACGCTGTGGGCATCCGGGAATTTGCGCTGGGCGGTAGCGGTCAATGTCCACTTCAATGATGGCCGGCCGGCACCCGAGATGGGGGCCGAGACGCCGACGATCAACTCTGCGACCTGCAACTTCTGGATCTGCTGGCGGGCGGCCTCGGAGGTGATTTCCAGCAACGCAGCCAGGTCCGCGGTTTTCAGTGGGCCACGGGTCTTGAGCAGGAACAGGATGCGGTCCCCGGTGGATGCCGGATTGTCGTCGGTAGGTGTGGCGTTCATAGATCGGGCATAACCATGGAAGTGACCGGCTCATTTGACCACAGCACGCGGGTTGGGGCACGCGTGCCGAGTACCAACGGGTGGAATCACTCGCGGCAGAGCTGCGAACCAGTCTGCCGAGCATTGAACACATCGAGCATGAGCTGCGCTGAAGTCGGCGCTTCAACTTCCCGATTGAGGCACGGCTTTCTTGCCGGTCTTGCTGGCGGGGTGCTGGGGCGAGGTGCTTTTGTGGCGTGTACCCTTTACGCTTTTTGACGGTGCTGGTGCCTTGGTTTCAGCGTTATTACTTCCACCGCGATCGGCATCGGCTGGGCTGCTGGGGTAGGTGCCGGGGGGGAGTGCGGAGCCTGGGACGCTGTTGCCGCTCAAGGCGGGCGCCTCGGGGGCAGTGTCGTCGCCGAAGGCCGCGTAAACTGGGGAACCCAGTATGAGCGTCAAGCAGGCAACTAGTACGATCCTTTGGGAAATACGGGTCTTCATGACTCAATCCCTCTTGGCTATCAGGACCGAAGCCCGGAACTTATCCAGGCTTCGGCAACGCCTCAATCAAGACTTTTTGGAGCCAGGGGCGTGGCTGTGGGCCCCGCCTTTTTTGCCGGCTTCAGAAGCCTTTGCGCGGTCATTGGCGAAGTTGCCGCCTGAACCCTGGCCGCCGCTTTTGCGGGTGGTATCTTGCTGGTCCTTGTGACCAGCGCCTGGGGTGGTTTTTCCACTATTAGCCATTTTCAAAACCCTCAATGATGATGAGCGAATCAATGGTGTTGCCTAATTGGGAATCCGTAGGCCAAATCAAAGTTTGAAAAAGTTTGCCCGCATGCGACGAATGGACATCAAGCCGCCATTGGCTTGGTGCCGAGCGCTTTCTTTTGCGTGGCTTTCAGCGCTTCCATTTGCGCACCAAGCTCTTCGAGCAACGCTTTGCCCAGTAGCTTTCTCGCCTGTGGGAACATCTCGCTTTCTTCTTCCTCGATATGGTGCTCCAACAGTTCCTTGACCACTTTGACGCGCCCGGAAAACTCGGTGGTGGAAGGCGAAGTCTGTTTCAGGTCCGGCAAGACGAGGGAGTCGACGGTGCGATGTTCTTCCTTGGCTTCGTGGTACATGATTTCCTGATCCTTGCCCCCAGCCTTGCGAAAAGCCGGATAGAGGATCTCCTCCTCAAGGCGGGTGTGAAGGCTGATTTCCATCTCCAGTTTGGCCAGTAGCTCGGTGCGTTTCTTTACACCGCGCTCAGTGGATTCGCTCAGTTGGCTCAGGATGGCTTTGACACGTTCGTGGTCAGCCTTGAGAAGGTCAATGGCGTTCATGGGTGACACCTCACGGGTAGCGAAAGGGCGGGTCGAAATGCCCGCCTCGTCCACAGCTCTACAGCATGAGTTGTACCAATTTGAATCAGAAATTTATTTGTTTTCAAATCAAGCAATTACGTGAAATATAAACCGGCTTTGGTCGTGCAGGTTGCACGGTCACGTCGTGCGTTGCATGCATTAAACCATGCCTATCCGCCGCTGACTTTCCAGTGCTTGACGTCGTCTGCAAACACGATCTGTTCCACCTCATGGGCAATTCCGTAGGCCAGTGATTCGTGGGCAGCGATGACTTTTTCCTCGGCCGACAGGCACTTGAAGATGTCCAGGTGAGTTTCGGCAGTGGCGGTCTCCAGTTCGTAGATTTTCACGTAGCGGGCCAGGTCGTTGTCCAGGCTCGACAGGTATTCGCGCAGGCGCTGGTGGTCCACGGAGTTCTGGTTGAAGTACCAGTTCATCGGGTGGATCAAAAAGCGTGAGTGGGGCGTGGTGATCCGGCGACCGGCCGCAAGGAACATGATGATGCCCATGGATTCGATATTGCCCGCGTTGATCGCACACAGTGGCACCGGCAGGGACTTGAGGAATGTGTAGAGGGTGAAGCCGAAATTGGTGCTGCCACCCGTGGTCGACAGGTTCAGCAGCAACGAACTGGCGCCTTGCTCAATCGCCTCCAGGCAGCAATCACGAAAGCGCTCCGTGGTGCCCTGATCGATTTGGCAGTGAAAGTGGATGATGTGCTCAGTCATCCTGGGCCTCCGAGGGATGAGAGGTAACGTTGCGTTGAGTCTAGAAGGTTACGGCGCACGTGCCGCAACCGTTGGGCGAGAGCCATTCGTTGTAATTTTAATGAACCCTCGGGCGTGTTGCTTGACCTAATAAACACGACCTCAGGAGGTGAATCATGCAAATCGAATATGTCTGGATTGGCTTGGCGGTGATTCTGTTGCTGCTGGAACTGTGGGCGATCAACAGCGTGCTGCGCAGTGGCAGTGGCTGGGAAACCAAGGGCCTATGGGTGGTGGTGCTGATCTTCATGCCGCTGCTGGGGCTGCTGCTTTGGGCATTTTTTGGACCAAAGGGTGCGAACCGCGCGACGCACGCCACCGAACACGGCAAAGGCTGACGCAGAACAGGAAAAAAACAGGCGCCCGAGGGCGCCTGTTTGCATTGGCTGGTGTTAAGCCGCCAGTACTTTGGCAATTGCCTGGTTGAATGCCGGCAAATCATCGGGGGTGCGGGAGGTGATCAGTGTCCAGCCATTGGCCGGGCATTCCTTCACCTCTGCATCTACCCAGTTTTGCGCTCCGGCATTGACCAAATCGGTGCGCACGCTTTTGTAGGACGTGAGGGTCTTGCCGCGAATCACCCCGGCGTCAATCAGCGCCCACGGGCCGTGGCAGATGGCGGCTACGGTTTTCCCGGCCTGGACAAAATCATTGATCAGCCGCAATGCGTCGGGATCCTGGCGCAGGGTGTCGGCGTTGACGGTGCCGCCCGGGATGACCAATGCATCGAAATCAGCGCCGTGCAGCTCTGAAAGCTTGGCATCGGACTCCACCGTCTTGTCCTTCTCGGTGTCCTTGACAAAGGTCTGGGTGCTGCCACCTTTGCTGGAACCGTGGGTCACCGTGGCGCCAAAACCGCGCAGGCCTTCGAGGGGCTTGAGCAATTCGTCGCGCTCGATGCCGGTGTTGGAGGTGATGATCAGAATCTTCTTTCCGTGCAGTTGTGAACTCATGGTCGAGTGTCTCCTGAGTGATAAAGGATTAGTTGGCGTGCTGGGACTGCAGCTCCTTGGCCATCTTCAAATGGGCTTCGAGGGTAGGCAGGGTCTTCTCGGCGAAGGCCTTCAATTCGGCGTTGTCCGAGGACGCGGCTTCTTTTTTGAACAGTGCTACGGTGTCTTCGTGGGCCTTCACCTGGTTGTTGGCGTATGCCTTGTCGAAAGACTCGTCGCGAATTTCCAGAATCATTTTCTTGGCTTTGTCGGTCAGGGTGGCGTCATCCGGCACCTTGATGTCGAGCTTTGTCGCAAGGGCTGCCAGCTCCTGGTTAGCCTTGGAGTGGTCGGTAATCATGTGCTGGGCGAAAGCCTTGACGTCGGCGGCGCCGCTTTTTTCCAACGCCAGTTTGCCGGCCTCGACTTCGGTGATACCGCCTTGGGCGGCAGCGTCGACGAAGTCATTGGAAGTGGCTGCCATGGCGGTGCCAATCGTGCCCGCGACCAGCGCGAAGGTCAGTCCCATTTGTTTCATCAGCAGGTGGTTCATGATGCTTCTCCTGAGAAATGGCGCGATGCCGTTACCTGACTGTTGAGCGGGCATGCGGGCAAAAGGTTTAAATTAATTTGTGCTTATTTCTCGGGCCCGCTGCCTGGACAATTTCCTTGAACTATCGAAAAACCATGGGCTCTGCTGCATAACGGCTCCGTACTGGAGCGTGACTTTTCAAACGCAGGAGAACCCCTATGGGCACCCAAAAAACCGCCGACAAAACCCCCGATGCGATCAGCTCCGAACAGGCGCAGAAAGGTCGCCTTGTTGATGAACGCCTTGTTGATAAAGACGGCGGTGGCTTGCAGCGTCCCAACCCCAAGACCGAAACCGTCGATAAAGTCATCACGCCGTCATCCATCAAGGACACACAACGCCAAACCGACCGGATCAACGAGCAGGCATCCAAGGCCGAGCGCAAGCTGGGCGAGTGAAGCACGGAGGCAGTCATGGGGCGATCAATCAGCGCCGCTGAACTCGGTATACAGCTCAGGCCTGGCGATGACAGCGCATTGTTCAAGTGGTTTATCGCCAGCTTCCTGATGGGCAAGCGTATCCAGGCGCAAATCGCAGCCCAGGCGTACCACGTAATTGTGGTAAAGCATGGCCGCAATACCGCGCGCAAACTGCAGCACTGCACGTCACGCGAGTTGGTGGCCATGCTCGGCGAGGCGCATTACGTGCGTTACGACGAAACCACCGCGCAACGGCTGCTCGACCTGAGCAGCAAGTTGAACGCAGAGTACGCGGGCAAGATCAGCCAAATACGCGAGGCCAGCGCCGACCGTGGGGAGTTTGAACAACGCCTGAATCAGTTCGAGGGCGTCGGGCCGAAGACGGTGGAGATTTTTATGAAGGACGCCGCATCGGTGTTGTTCTGATGACGCTTTTTCTGGGCTGTGCCGGTTGGAGCCTGCCTCGTGAGCAATGGCCCCGATTTGCCAACCAGGGCACCCACCTGCAGCGTTACGCCGGGTGTTTGAACGCCGTTGAAATCAACAGTTCTTTTTACCGGCCCCATCGCCCGCAAACCTATGCACGATGGGCGCAATCAGTACCGCCGGGGTTTCGTTTCTCGGTCAAGGTGCCACGGCGTGTCACCCATGAATTGCGCCTGCACGGTTGTGATACCGCATTGGATGAGTTCCTCTCACAGTGCCTTCACCTGGGCGATCGCCTGGGTTGCCTGCTGGTGCAATTACCGCCTTCACTGAGTTATGACGCGATCACTGCTGCCGGTTTTTTCACGGCGTTACGCCTGCGCTTTGCGGGCAACGTGGTGCTTGAACCGCGGCATGTCAGTTGGGCTCAAGGCGAAGCTATATTGCAAGCGTTCCAGATAGGCCGGGTGGCCGCCGACCCACCGGTTATCGCTGAGGGTGACACACCAAAAGGCTGGCAAGGTGTGCGTTATTGGCGCCTGCACGGTTCGCCGCGTGTCTATCACAGTGCCTACGAAACCGATCGCTTATGGGCATTGAATGAGGTCCTGCGCGCCGCCATGAAAGAGGGTGTGCCAGCCTGGTGTATTTTTGACAATACGGCCAGCGGGCATGCGATAAGCGATGTGCTGGCCCTTCAGGCAATGCTCGCGTCTTAGATGTCCACCTGCATCACTTCCAGCCCCAGGCATTCATATGCCTCGACACTGCCAGGCGGTACGTGCCACTCGGTAATCAGCGTGTGAATGCGGCTGCACGGTGCCACCACAAATGGCTCCACGGCGCCCAGTTTGTCGGCCAGGGTCACTGCCACCACGTGGGAAGCGCTGTCGAGCATCGCCTGTTTCACCGCCACTTCCTCGAAGTGCAGCGAGCTGATACCAACCTGGGGATGCAGTGCGCAAACGCCGGTGAACAGCAGGTCGGCCTTGACGCCCTGGATCAGTCGCAATGCTTCGTGCCCGCTGGCGGCCATGGTCACCGGGTTGAGCTGGCCACCGGCGAGGATCACCGTGACGTTCGGGTGCTCGGACAGCGCGATGGCAATCATCGGTGAGTGGGTGACGGCAGTGAGCCGGATGGAATGCGGCAAGGACTGAGCGATTTGCAGGGTGGTGGTGCCCGAGTCGAACAGCACGATCTGGCCGTCTTCCACACGGTCGGCGGCGAGCTGCGCCAGGTGGCGTTTGGTCGCGGTGGTTTCGCCAAAACGGGTGAAGAAATCCTTGCCAGTGTCCTTGGGCCGGGGCAACGCACCGCCGTGCACGCGTTGCAGCAGGCCGGCGGCGGCCAGTTCGCCAAGGTCACGGCGGATGGTGTCCTGGGAGACGGCAAAATGGTCCACCAGTTCCGAGGCGGTGACTTTGCCGTCGCGCTCCAGCATCAGCAGGATTTTTTGTTTGCGCAAAGAAGGCAGGTCGACATCAGCGTGGATGTTTTGCATGTTTATGCTCGTTAGTGCGTGTTTGTGCGAGATTAATCAGCCTAAGGCAGAAACGCAATGGCAGAGGTGATCTGAATGCTGTCCTGTTCCGAGAGCACCTACAGGGCCAATGGAGCGAAATTCGCGCACCGTAGGGCTATAAGGATATTCGTGATACGACGCAGGAGATTTTGCTGCCAGGAGGCTTTCCGGCAGGAGGCTCATCAGCAAAAAAATCGTAAAAAAGTAAAAAGAGTTGTCCACGAAAACCGTGGGTATCTCTGTGGATAACTTCCCTTGAGCCCGGCGGGTATGGCGATTTAACCCGCGGTTAATATTTGATCAGTCGCCGTTTATGGCCAGTATGGGCAGGCTTTTCGCCTTGACAGGCACTGGTCAAACCGGTGCCGGAATGCAGGTTTACGAGTTGTTCGGGCGCACGGTGGAGGGGCCGGCGATCTGGGTTGGCCGCTTGGATTGCATCAGGCTGTCCAGTGCCTGCCGGTAGCTGCTGCCGCCGAGGCGCATGCTGTCGTTATGGCTGGCACCGGGCACCAGCAACAGGCGTTTTGGCTCGTGTGCGGCATCAAACAATTGCTGGCTGAAACGTGGGGGCACAAAGGCGTCGGCGAGCCCGTGCACGACCAGCAGCGGCATGTGGATATCGGCGATCTTGTCGATGGAGTCGAATTTCTGTGAGAGCAGCCAGCGTACCGGAAGTGAGGTGTTGGCCACCGCTGTGGCCACATCCGCCAAGGAGGTGAATGTGGACTCGATTACCAACCCGCGCACCGGGGGCGGCATATGGTTACCCGCCGCCTGCTTGCCCAACTCTGCCGCCAGGTCGATGGCCACCGCGCCGCCCAGTGAGTGCCCATAGATCACGCGTTTGGCGGGGTCGGGTTGCAATACCTGGAAGCGTTCCCAGGCAATGCGGGCATCTTCGTAAACGCTGGTTTCGGAGGGCAAATCACCCTGGCTCTGACCGAAGCCGCGGTAGTCGATGGCCAGCACCGAAAAGCCCAGGGCCCGCAGCTGTTCGATGCGAAACAGCTGACCGGTGAGGTTCCAGCGTACGCCGTGCAGGTAGAGGATCGCCGGGGCGTCCTTCTGCGCAGCCGGCCACCACCAGCCATGAATATTTTGCCCTGACTTGAAACTCGAAGGTTTCAGGTCGAACTCCTGCACGTCACGCGGTAACCCGCTGTACCAACTGGCCGTGCCCGGTTCGACGCGAAACAGCAGTTCGCGCTCCTTGTGTTGCAACACTGCGCAACTCACCGGCAGGCCAATGATCACGGTGGCCATGCACAGCAGGGGAAACCAGCGCAGGCCGAGGCGGGAAAGAAAACGTGAAAACATGAAGGTTCCAGGACAGAGGCGAAGCACGGGTTTTAACAGATGCCCTGGCCGCGCAGGAAATATTTAGACAGTCGTCACTGAGCATTGCTTGCAAAGTATTACAGCACTCCTTCCAGTACGCAGAAGAAGTGCGCGGGTAACGGCGAAGAATTGTCGGTGCGCCAATTGAGGTAGAGCCCGATGCTGGACGACGCGGCGGTGAGGGGAAGAAACACCACCTTGTCACTGCTTATCGAACGGGCGATCGACTCCGGCACCAGCGCCACGCCAAACCCGCAGGCCACGAGGCCGATCAGGGTGTGCAACTGATCCGCTTCCTGGACCACGCGCGGGTAGAAGCCTGCGGCCTCGCACAAGGCGATCAACTGCTGGTGATAGCCACTGCCCAAAACCTGTGGCGTGAACACGAAATCGGTATCGGCGAAATCCCGCAGCTCGACAGCGGCGTCGCCGGCGTGGGGATGGTCACAGGGCAGCGCCATCAGGATCGGCTCATCCAGCAGCAGGCGGGACTCGAGGTTGTCTGCCTGGCCCGGCAGATAACGCAGGAACGCGATATCCGCATCGCCGTCCAGTAGCGCCTTGGCCTGGCGGGCGGAAGGCATTTCCTTGATCACCAACCGAACCTTGGGAAACGCCAGGCGAAACTGCTTGAGGGTGTCGAGCAACCATGGGTAGCCGGCAATCGACACCGAGGTGACGGTGAGTGTACCGGCGATGCCTTGGGACACCTGTCGGGCGTGTTCGACGCCGTGTTGCAATTGCCCGAGCACGCTGTACGCCGTTTGAACAAACGCCGCCCCGGCTGGCAGCAATTGCACGCCACGCCGGTCACGCGCCAGCAGCGCAAACCCGAGCTTATCTTCCAGCCGATTGATCGCCTGGCTTAACGCCGGCTGCGCCATATGCAGGCGTAGCGCGGCCTTGTGAAAGTGCAGCTCTTCGGCGACGGCAATGAATTGGCGCAGCAGGCGGGTTTCGATCATCTGGGCTGTTCCTTCAGGTAGATGGAGCCTGTGGGGCTTGATACGCCGTGGGTATCAATACCGCTGTTGTTCAGTATTAAACAGAGCGGTCACGGGTTGTTAGGGTGGAGTGCCTATCAGGAGAACACAACGATGGACTTTACAGGTAAAACCGCAATCGTGACCGGTGCCGCCCGGGGCTTGGGGTTCAGTTATGCACGTGAGTTGGCACGCCTGGGAGCGCAGGTGGTGATCAGTGATATTGGGGCCGACACGCAAGGCGAGGGTGCTGATCCGCAAGTGGTTTTGACCGCCGCGCTGGCGCTTCAGAATGAAGGTTTACAGGTGGTTGGCCACACGGGCGACCTGTGCCATGAAGCGGGTTGCCGAGAACTGATCGAATGCGCCATCTCGCATTTCGGACAGCTCGATATTCTGATCCACAATGCTGGCTGGGTCGGCTATCAACCCATTGAGGACGCCGACGAGGCGATTATCCGGCGAGCGATGGGCATCAATGCCTACGCACCGATATGGCTGGCCAAGCACGCCTGGCGCTACCTCAGGCAATCCGCCGCGCCACGCATCGTGCTGACCACTTCTGACCGTGCGATGTACACACAATACGCCCAGCCGGGGTTGGTGGCCTACAGCGCGGGCAAGATGGCGCAGTTGGGAATCATGAATGCGCTGAGTGGGGAAGGGGCCGAGGCTGGGATCCTGGTCAATGCCATCTCGCCTGTGGCCAAGACTCGTCTGTGGGGCGTGACCGGCGAGCCTGACAACCTCAAGCCCGAATGGGTGACGCCCGGGGTGATTTTCCTGGCCTCGGCGTTGTGCCAGGACAGCGGCTACATCGTGCGCGCCAGTAATGGCCAGTTTACCGCGACGCGTTTTGCCGAGAATCCGGATGTCGGGTACCCGATTGACCTGGCGCGGGTTAAAGCGTCGGATGCGACGCAAGTCGCGGCGTTATGGGGGGCTATCAAGGACTGTTGACGGGTCACGCGAGATACAGCGTCAGCCCTTGGGCTTCATAGGGTTGCAGCAGTGCACGGGGGGTACTGGCCAACGCGACGATCGCGCTGACCTGTGCCAGCTCTGCCACCTGGTAGGGCGATGCGGTATTGAGCTTTTCTGAGGTGGCCAGCACGATGGTTTCTGCGGCGGCGTGGCATAACGCGCGCTTGATCACTGCCTCTTCATAGTCGCCGGTAGACAAGCCTGCACTGGGGTGCACGCTGCACACTCCCATGAAATACAGGTCTGCATTTATCCGCCCGATGGCCTCCAGCGTGGCCGCGCCCACCCCTACCAGCGAGTGGCGAAACAAGCGTCCGCCGAGCATGATGACTTCAATCTGTGGGTGCCCCACCAGCGCCATGGCAATCGAGGGGCTGTGTGTGATCACCGTGGCGCCCAAGTCCTTTGGCAAGTGATGGGCCAGTTGCAGGCAGGTGGTACCGCCATCGATAAACACCACCTGTCCGGGCTGCACAATTTGCGCGGCCGCACGGCCAATGGTGATTTTTTCTTCGGGAACCAGGTGCTCGCGCACCGAAAAATCCGCCATTGCGGGCGAAGCCGGCAAGGCGCCGCCGTGCACCCGCAGCAACAAACCTTCCTTGGCCATCTCTCGCAGGTCGCGGCGTATTGTGTCTTCGGAAACCTCCAGTGCCTGGCTCAACTCTTTGGCCACCAGCCGGCCGTCGCGGTGCAGCGTATCCAGCAGATGTTGTTTACGTTGTTGGGTCAACATGGGTGGCTTCCTGCACGTTTTTTCTTGACTGTGCACGATTTTGCACGACATGCTGAATAACACAAGACAAAAAGGTCCTGCCATGGAAAACAGCCCTGTTCGCATTCAGGCCGAAGAATTGCTCTCGGATAACTGGTATGTGCTGAAGAAGTACACCTTTGACCTGCGCCGCCGCGACGGCAGGTGGCAGTCGCAGACCCGTGAAATCTATGACCGGGGCAATGGCGCGACGGTTCTGCTGTACAACCGCGAGCGGCGCACGGTGTTGCTGATTCGTCAGTTTCGCATGCCCACCTATGTCAACGGTTACCACGGCTACTTGATCGAGTCCGCTGCTGGTTTGCTGGACAATGCCAGCCCTGAGGAACGTATTCGCCTGGAGGCGGAAGAAGAGACGGGGTACCGCGTGGGTCACGTGGAAAAAATCTATTCGGCGTTCATGAGTCCGGGTTCGGTGACTGAGCGCATTCACTTTTTTATCGGCGAATACCGGCCGGGTGACCGGGTTGGTGAGGGTGGTGGGCTGGAGGATGAGGGTGAGGATATCGAGGTACTCGAACTGGGGTTCGAGGCCGCCCTGGCCATGGTACACAGCGCTGAGATTGTCGATGGCAAGACCATCATGCTGTTGCAGTATCTTGAGTTGCGGATGTTAAAAGAGGGTTGGTGAGGTCGGTTGCGTTTTGTTTGTGGGCGGGGTGTTTGCCGGGGGCTGTGGGGGGAGGGTTTTTGGGGGTAGATCCGTTATTTGGGTAACGGCTACTTAGGGTTCCGCTCTTACAGCGGGTCACTTTTGAAAAGCGCAAAAGTAACCAAAACGCTCTGCCCCGCCTGTCGGCGCCTCGCCTAGGCTCGGCGTTCCCTCACTCCGGAATTGCTCCGCGGGCCGCCGCGACGGCCCGTCCCTGGCCCGTCGCGGCTAAACCGGCGTCCTGCCGGTTTACCCGCTCCTCAATCCCTGCGTTCGGCCTCGGGCTGAATGGGGCAGTCAGATCAAGATCAAGAGCAAGAGCACGGCGGCCTGAAAGCCGACCTGAGTGTTAAAAGCCAGGGCAAAAGCTGTAGGAGCTGGCTTGCCGGCGATGCAGGCGACTCGGTCTTTCAGATACACAGAGGCGATGCCATCGCCGGCAAGCCAGCTCCTACAGTTGAACCGTGCCTGCTTTAGCTTTTGATCTGGCTTTTAACACTCAAGCCGGCCTGTAGGCCGCTGTGTTCTTGATCTGCTTGTGATCTTGATCTTAGGCGCCCCGTCAACCACGCTGGCCGAACGCAGCTATTACGGAGCGGGTAAACCGGCAGGACGCCGGTTTACCCGCGACGGGGCAGGGACGGGCCGTCGCGGCGGCCTGAAAGCCGACCTGAGTGTTAAAAGCCAGAGCAAAAGCTGTAGGAGCTGGCTTGCCGGCGATGCAGGCGACTCGGTTTTTCAGACACACCGCGGCGATGCCATCGCCGGCAAGCCAGCTCCTACAGTTGAACCGTGCCTGCTTTAGCTTTTGATCTGGCTTTTAACACTCAAGCCGGCCTGTAGGCCGCTGTGTTTTTGATCTGCTTGTGATCTTGATCTTAGGCGCCCCGTCAACCACGCTGGCCGAACGCAGGTATTACGGAGCGGGTAAACCGGCAGGACGCCGGTTTAGCCGCGACGGGCCAGGGACGGGCCGTCGCGGCGGCCCGCGGAGTAATGCCTGCGTTCGGGCACACCGAGCCTAAGCGAGGTGCCGAGTGGTGGGGCAAGAGCCTTTTGGTTACTTTTGGGCTCCTTTCAAAAGTGACCCGCCGTAAGGGCGGAACCCATACCAGCCCTAACAAAAAAAACGGATATGCCCCCAACCACCATCACCCCAACTTCACATCCATGGTTATCCGCGCGGTAAACACCAATTTCCCCTCCGCATCCAGTATCTCGACCGGCACTACCTTGTCCCCCGGCGTCTGCCAGTCAACCCCCTCGCCACTGGCCGTCGCCGTCACACTGCTTTTGGCCTTGGCCAGGTACTCCACCGTCATCCCCTTGGGAATCCAGCGCGCACCCGGTGGTATGGAAACGTCAGTCATGGTGCCCGCTGCCAACTCCGCAGCGTTGCACATGGCGATCGCATGCACGGTCCCCAGGTGGTTGGTAATCGCCTTGCTGAACGGCACCTCCACCGACGCCAACCCCGGACGCAACTGCGTCATCAGGGGGTTGATGGTGCTGAAGTAGGGCGCCATCTGGCACGCCATTTTGCTGAACGCTTCGGCACCGACGCTGTTGTACAGGCTCAGGTATTGACTCATGGGGCTGCCTCGCTGATGAGTTAAGTTTACGGAACAAAATTCCGTTACAGAATAATATTCTGTAACGGAACAGTATTCTGCAAAAGGGAAATCTGTCAAGCTGCCCAGACGTACCCCGTTCAATGATTGAGTTCGTGTTCAGCATGCAAACCCCGGATCTGCTCCAGCGTTGCTTCCCTGGCCGAAGGGCCGAATTGAAGCGCGATATCTTCAAGACCGCACTCGACCTGTTCAACGAACAAGGCCTTGAAGCCACCACCATCGAGATGATTCGCGCGCAGTGCGACACCAGCGTGGGCGCGATCTATCACCACTTCGGTAACAAGGAAGGCCTGGTCGCCGCGTTGTTTTTTAACGCGCTGGAGGATCAGGCCGAATTGCGCGCACGCTATCTTGCGTCGGCCGAGACGGCGAAGGAGGGTGTGTATGCGCTTGTCCACAGCTACGTCGACTGGGTGGACAGCGAACCGCAATGGGCGCGCTTCCAGTACCACGCGCGCTTCGCCGTGACCAAGGGGCCGTTCGCCGCCGAGCTGGAAAACCGCAACCAGGCACGTAATGCCTTACTCAAGGAATGGATGGACCAGCCCGGCCGTGGTGACCAGCTCAATCAGGTGCCCGGCGAACTGTTGCCGTCGTTGATCATCGGCCAGGCCGACAGTTATTGCCGTGCCTGGCTAGCCGGGCGGGCAGCCAGTAGCCCGCGGCTCTACCGCGAGGCCCTGGCCGAGGCCGCATGGCGTTCGGTGAGTGGCGCTTAGTCCGCCCACTGCATTACGCGCACGGCGCCATGGCCAGCCCGTTGGCCGAGCAGTAGGTGAGGGCGTGCGCGCACTTTTCGATGATCCTCAGCTGAGGTCAGCGCACCAGGCACGGCCGTTTGTTATCAAACGCCCAGCCCGGAATCATGAACTGCATCGCCACGCTGTCATTGCGCGCACCCAGGCCCATGCCCTTGTACAGCTCGTGAGCCTGGGCCACGGCGTCCATGTCGATGTCCACACCCAGGCCCGGTTTGGCCGGTACCCGGATATGGCCGTCGACAATCTTCAATGGGGCCTGGGTCAGCCGCTGGCCGTCCTGCCAGATCCAGTGGGTGTCAATGGCAGTGATTTCTCCCGGCGCGGCGGCGGCTACCTGGGTGAACATCGCCAGGGAAATGTCGAAGTGATTGTTGGAGTGCGAGCCCCAGGTCAGGCCCCATTCATGGCACATCTGCGCCACCCGCACCGAGCCTTGCATGGTCCAGAAGTGCGGGTCGGCGAGGGGAATATCCACCGACTGCAACTGGATCGCGTGGCCCATCTCCCGCCAGTCGGTGGCGATCATGTTGGTGGCGGTAGGCAGCCCGGTGGCACGCCGGAACTCCGCCATGACTTCGCGCCCGGAGTAACCGTTTTCTGCACCGCAAGGGTCTTCGGCGTAGGCCAGTACGTGATGTTGATCGCGGCACAGGGCGATGGCTTCTTTCAGCGACCAGGCGCCGTTTGGGTCCAGGGTGATGCGTGCATCGGGGAAGCGCTCGGCCAGGGCGGTGACCGCTTCGATTTCTTCGGCGCCGCGCAGTACGCCGCCCTTGAGTTTGAAGTCATTGAAGCCGTATTGCGCCTTGGCGGCTTCGGCCAGGCGTACGATGGATTCGGGCGTCATGGCTTGCTCGTGACGCAGGCGGAACCAGTCTTCGGCGTTGTCTTCGCTGCGATACGCAAGGTCGGTTTGCTGACGATCGCCAACGTAGAACAGGTAGCCGAGCATCTTCACCGCATCGCGCTGCTGACCTTCGCCCAGCAGCGCGGCCACCGGCACTTCGAGAAATTGGCCGAGCAAATCCAGCAGTGCCGCTTCCATCGCCGTAACGGCATGAATGGTGATACGCAGGTCAAACGTCTGCAAACCCCGGCCGGCTGAATCCCGCGCGGCGAAGGTTTGGCGCATGGCGTTGAGGATGCTCTGGTATTGGCCGATAGGTTTGCCGATCACCAGGCTGCGAGCGTCTTCCAGGGTTTCGCGGATGCGTTCGCCGCCCGGTACTTCGCCGACCCCGGTACGGCCGGCGCTGTCGGTGAGAATCACAATATTACGGGTGAAAAACGGCCCGTGGGCGCCGCTGAGGTTGAGCAGCATGCTGTCGTGGCCGGCCACCGGGATGACTTGCAGGCCGGTAACAAGCGGTGCGCTGGCCGCGTGGTGCTGGTGTTCTGTGTTCATTGTTAAGTCCTTATTTGCTCAAGACGGGGGCGGGTTGCAGCACGCTGCTGGTGCTCGGGCCGGGTAGGGTTTTGGCGAAGAACACCAGGATTGCGGCGAGGATCGAGGTGCCCGCCAAACCATACAAACCGCCCTGGATCGAACCAGTGGTCTGTTCCAGAAAACCAAAGGTGGTGGGCGCGACAAACCCGCCAAGGTTGCCGATGGAGTTGATCAGCGCGATCACCGCCGCAGCGATGCGGGCATCCAGGTAACCCTGGGGAATCGGCCAGAACAGCGAGGACGCTGACTTGAAGCCAATCGCCGCGAAGCAGATGGCGATAAAGGCAAAGATCGGCCCGCCGGTGGTGGACAGGAACATGCCGACCGCGGCGATCAAGAGGGCGACGGCGACCCACGCTTGCTGGAACTTGAACTTGCCCGCCAACGCGGCGAACGCGTACATCGCGATGATCGAAATCAACCAGGGAATCGAGTTGTAGAAGCCCACCTGGATGTCGCTCAGGTCGCCCATCTTTTTGATGATGCTCGGCAGCCAGAACGTGGCGGCATAGATGGTCAACTGGATGCAAAAGTACAGGCCACAGAACAGCATGATCTGGCGGTCCTTGAGCAGCTTGCCCAGGGTCGGCTTGACCGTGGTGGCTGCATCGCGCTCGCGCTGTTCACGGTCGATCTCGCCCACCAGCGCGTCCTTTTCTTCAAGGCTCAACCACTTGGCGTCGTGGGGTTTGGAGTCGAGCCAGAACCACACAAAAAAGCACAGCAGCACCGAGGCCATGCCTTCGATGATGTACATCCATTGCCAGCCATGCAGGCTCAGCCCGGTGATTTGCAGCAGCACCCCGGACAGCGGGCCGGAGATCAACGAGGCCAGGGCCGAGCCGCTGAGGAAAATCGCAATCGCCTTGCCGCGTTCGACCCCAGGCAACCAGCGGGTGAAGTAGTAGATCACTCCCGGGAAGAAGCCGGCTTCGGCCACGCCCAGCAAAAAGCGCAGGATGTAGAAGTGGGTTTCGTTCTGGATAAACGCCATCAGCGTGGCGGTGACGCCCCAGGTGAACATGATGCGGGTGAGCCAGATGCGCGCGCCGACTTTTTGCAGGAGCATGTTGGACGGCACTTCAAACAGCGCATAACCGATGAAAAACAACCCGGCACCGAAGCCGTAGGCGGCTGCACCGATGCCCAGGTCGTGCTCCATATGGGTACGCACAAAGCCAATGTTGACGCGGTCGATGTAGTTGACGATGAACATGATCACGAACAGCGGGAGCACGTGGCTCTTCACTTTCTTGATCGCGCGGGCCAGGACGGGGTCGGAGGCAGGCGCAGCTGTCGCAGGGCTGGAAGGGTTCACAAGGTAAAACTCCCACTGATTATTGTTGTGCGGGGATGGCTTTGGTTGCCGGAGTTGTCTGACAACTTGACAGACATCATACAACTGCAATTTCACAGATGGCAACACTTTGTAGAAGCGCGCTTGTTCGCGCAAAACGTCAACGATTGCGCGGTTATATTGAATGATTGCGGTGCGGATGATTTTTTCGCGACCAAGCTCGCTCCTACAGGGATTTGTTTGTTGTCATACAAGTAGGGGGTGAGAAGAGTGCTAGTATTGCCGGGCCTTCCTGGACGGAATTCTCGATGCAAAACGACAACACGGCCCCTCATCGCAAGGGCTTGGCCCATGACATCGTCACCGCGCTGACTCAACAGATTCTGCTGGGGCAGATGATGCCGGGAGAGAAGCTGCCGTCCGAATCCGCCATCGTTGGCGAGTACGGTGTCAGCCGCACCGTGGTGCGCGAAGCACTCTCCAAATTGCAGGCCGCCGGGCTGGTAGAAACGCGCCACGGCGTCGGCACCTTCGTGCTGGCGCGCGACGAACGCCAGGGCCTGCACCTGACCCACGACACCGCCGCCAGTGTGCGCGGCATTCTTGAATTGCGCATGGGCCTGGAAACCCAGGCAGCGGCGCTGGCTGCCTTGCGCCGTACCGACGAACAGCTGCAGCAGATGCGCCAGGCGCTGGATGACTACCAGGATTCACTGGCCCACAACGACAGCGCCGTTGAGCCGGACGTGCGCTTCCATCGCCTGATCGCCCAGGCCACCGGCAACACCTGTTTCACCGACGTGATTTATCACCTGGGCCACTCGGTAATCCCGCGTACCCGAATCAATGCCGAAGAACGCGGCGACGTGGACTTGATGGAACTGGGGCGTGTGGCGAACCTGGAACACGAGGCGATACTGAAAGCCATCCGCCGCCAGGACCCGGACGCGGCCAGAGCGGCCATGCTGTTGCATCTAAGCAACAGCCTGGAGCGGATGACCGGAGAGTAGTCTCGCCAGGGGCATTTTCTTCAATACCGCGACCCGTCTTCTCCTTAAGGTTCAGCTCATACCCGCACAACAAAAAGGAACTGCAATGAGCTTGATCATTTCCATGGCTGCCTTCGCCCTGGCCACGTCCATCACGCCGGGGCCGGTGAATGTGGTGGCTATCAGTTCAGGGGCGCGGTTCGGGTTTGCCGCCAGCCAAAAGCATGTGGCGGGGGCTGCGTTGGGATTCACGTTGCTGCTGGTATTAATCGGCCTGGGGCTGCATCAGGTGCTGGTGCGCTGGCCGCTGCTGACCCAACTGATTCAATGGGGCGGGGTGGCGTTCCTGTTGTACATGGCCTGGAAACTGGCGGTTGACGATGGGCGCCTGCAGGCTGACGGCACGGCCACAGCGCCGTCAATGTTGTATGGGGCGATCATGCAGTGGCTCAACCCCAAGGCGTGGCTGGCGTGCGTGGCGGGGATGGGGTTGTTCGTGGCCGATGGTGATGTGCAACAAGTCTGGCTGTTTGCGACGATCTACCTGGTGATTTGCTACCTGTCGGTGGCGTGCTGGGCCTACGCCGGCACGTTCCTGCGGCGCTACCTGAGTAACCCGCCGGGTGTGCGCCTGTTCAATCGCTCGATGGCGGCCCTGCTGGTGGCCAGCGTCGGGTATCTTCTGCTCGCCTGATTCAACTGCGGTATTGCCCGGGCGTCGCCGCCAGGTGCAGTTTGAAGGTGCGCTGGAAGTGCGCCTGGTCAGCAAACCCGGCCGCCAAGGCCACGTCAGCAATCAACTGGCCGCTGCGCAGTTGGGTGCGGGCAAACTGGATACGGCGATTGACCAGGAACGCGTGGGGCGTCATGCCGTAATACTGTTTGAACGCGCGGATCAGGTACGACGGCGACAACTCGGCCGCCTGGCAAATATCTTCCAGTTTCAACGCCTCGGTGCAGTGTTCGCGAATGTACTCGGCAGCGCGCTCCAGCTTGTGGTTGACCTCGCGCATCCGGGTTGTCGACGGGTTGAGCCGTTGTTGTACTTCGGTGAAGTAACTTACTAGCGCGCTTTGTTTGTGCAGGTGTTCGGCATGCTCGTCGACCAGTACGTCATACAGCTCGTTTAGCCCCTGATACAGCACGGCGTCCGTGGTGTGAGTGGCGGTGAACGGACGGAAACCCTGGTCGGTGCGCAAGCCCAACTGGTGCTGCAGATCGGTCAGCCAGGCCGTCTCGATATACAGCATGTGATAGGACCAGGGCTGATCATCGATGGGGTTGCAGGCGTGGACGTCGCCCGGGTTCATCAGCACCACGGTACCGGCGCTGATCCTGAACGTGGAGGCTCCGTGGATATACCCGCTTTGCCCGGCCGTGATTGCCCCGATGGAAAAATGCTCGTGGGAATGGCGGGTATAGCAGACCTTGCGCCCATCGGCGATGGTCCGCGCCTCGATGAACGGCAGACGGTCATCGCGCCAGAAAAATGGTGCGGTCTGTTCGAAGGGCGGTCGCATCGATGCACATCTCACCGGGAAACAAGCGCTGGATGATTGCACAAAAACCGGCCTCCGGCGTTTCATTTCATGGGGGGCGGCATCATCGCACGCAGAAAAGCGCTGGCGGGGTCATGACCGCCGAGGGCGTCTGACAGGGCCAGGGGTCGCCCGGCTGCCTGCCTCGCCTGGTCGATACCTGCCAGTAAATGTTTGTCGATGATGGTCGCGGCGATGCCCTGGCTTCTGGGCGAACTGAAGGTGTTGGGCACTGCAGGCCGAGGGCCATACACGGCCGGCAGGTGGGCAAAACGCTCGGCACTGACGGTCGCGTGCTGTTGCTCGACGGGGTTGGTGCCCAGGTGGTAGGCCGACCAATCGATCGGTAATTCGCGCCCCTTGGGGTTAGCGGCATCAGCGGCTGTGGCAAACGCTTGATAGGCCAGGCCTGGGAGGCGAGCCACTTTCAGTTGCCTTGGGAAAAATTCATAAAAGTGCCTGTCGCCAAAGTATTGGCTCAGTACCAACACGCCATAGCGCCCGACACTGGCGCCGGGTTGAGGCTGGCGCAGGCGATAGAACTGCAAGTCGCCGTATTCCATGGCTTCGCGACTCAGCAGCGTCAGTTGCGACATCCAATACACAATTGACTGCATCAGCGCAGTTCGCACGTCGCCATAGCGTTGTTCGAACGTGACGGCAAAGGCCGTATGCAGGGCTGACAACTCATTGAAGCGTTGCGCCATGCCGGCGAAATCAAGCTCCTTGAGGGTGGAACGCCAGTGCGCCGCATCGGTGGTCAGCAGCCCCGCCATGTGCAACTGGGCCATCGACACCGCGGTGGTGGAGGCGATGCCGGACACCGGGCCCGTCGCGGCAGGCGCACCGGGCGCGGGCCGCCACTGAATAATCAATTGCTCCAGATGGAGGTTGCCCGGAAACACCCGCTGCAGGTCCTGCACCGCCATGTCGTAGCGGCTGGCGTCGGGGGCTTCCAGCTGTTCGGTGCTGACTTGCAGCCGGTTGAGCTGTTCATTCAATGCCGCGATGGCGCGGTTCTTGTCTGCGGTACTGCGGGCTGCGGAGTGTGGTGGGAGTACGCCGTTGGCCACGGCCCAGTCGGTGATGGGCGCTGTGCCCCGGCGGACCCTGCGAGCTGGGGTGACGAAGTAGATCAGCGCCATAAAATCGGTGAAGCTCATGGCCCGTGACGCTCCGGGCGTTTCTGCTTCAATCAGGTCGACGTACTGTTTGAAATGCACCCAGGTGTGGGAACTCATGTACGACACTTCGCCGCGTATGTCCCGTACCAGGAACTCCGGGGCAACGCCTGCCAGCAACAGGTGCGCGGCCATGGGCGCGGCGTTGGGGCGCGAGACCTTGCGCCGCACCATGGCCTCTACAACGTTGCGTACCTCAGCAAAGGGCAGGCCCCAGTTGTATGAGTCGGTCAGGTCGTAGCCGGCGACGGTGGCCCGGCGGGCGCCAGCACCCGGGTCCAGGCTAAGAATCAGTGCGGCAAACAGCAGGGCATTGCGGCTGGCGCGGGTGTTCGTGGCACTGGCGTGCTCGCCGTACCAGCCCACTGTTTCCGACAACCGCGCCGCCAGCGCCTGGGCCTGGGCCGACGCCAATTGGAGCAGCAACCGATCCGCCTCGGCGCGCACCTGCTCCCTGGTTCTTTCACCAATGATCGCTTCACTCAGGAAGTCGAACAGTGTTACGTCCTGGCTGGGCAGAAAAGCGGCGACTGCCTGCAGTACCTGTTGGCGTTGCGCCGCCAGCAGCGGCATCACTTGCAGCGCTCGCCAGTAATTGCCGTGCCGGGGGGGCTTGAGTATCGCAATCGCCAGCAGGCGCGCGGTGACGTGCGCTTCATCGCGGGTAGTAGGCAGTTTCACTTGGTAGAGATTGAGCAACTGGCGCACGCTGACTTGGCCATCGGTGCTGATGCGCCCTCCCGATTGGCGGGCCAGTTCACGCAAGGGGTCGGCCATTGAGGTGAGGCGTGTAAGCGGTGTGTCGGCGCGTGTCAGCACCTTGGGTGTATCGTCCAGCGCGTAACCACTGAGGTCGCCGTCGACGGTGAGCACATACTCACGGGCAGGGTTGAACTGGTGCGCGCCGCTTATGCGTTGAAAAACCGGCTCCCGGCGCAGGTCTGCGAGTAATTGCGCACCTTTGGCGATCAGCGGGGCAAAGGGCGAGTCCGGCACCAGGTCGAACGTTGTATCCAGGGTACTTTCAAGTTGTGTATCGAGGGTGATCGACCTGAGTGCTGCCTGCAGGGTGTGGCGCTCATTGAGCACCGTGATATGGCGCCTGTGTTTGCTCACCGCCGTCACTGAGTACGCCATCGAAGTGACGTACGGAAACGTAGCCGCAGTGGTGGCACGCAACTGCAGGACCAGGGCCTGTGCCTCCTCTGCGCTGGCGGGCCGGGGGAGTCGATACACGGTCATCAGCGCGGCCAGGCTGAGGCTGGCGTCTGGCAAGATATCTGTGTGGGCAAGTTTGGCCAGGCGTTCCAGTTCGTCCCATTGTTGGTTCAGCGGTGTGTCGTGGGAGCGATCCACCGGCGAGGTATTGAACACATGGCTGCCGATCACCGCGACGACCGCTTTTTGCTCGACGGCGTAGTAGTGACGGGGCACAGCGCCGGGGCTCGCGGGGTTGAGGCTCAAGAATTCCTCCCCTCCAGTCACGGCTTTAAGCAGCCGTGCAGCGTACTTCAACGTGCTCGACAGCATCGAGTCCGAGTCCAGGCTGAGACGTTGCAGGTAAAGTCCAAGCCAATCGAAGGGCAGACCACCGTTGGTCTCAGCGCCCAGCAATGCCTGCAGTGCGTCGGCCAGTTGCAGGTAGTCCCGTTGTTCTTCGGTCAGGCGCTTGCGCAGGGCTGATTTGAGTCGTCCGCTCTCATCCACGCCGGGCAGCGTATCCAGGGTGTGGATTTCCTCCAGAATGACCTGCGCCTGCAAGTGGTTTTTCGGTATCGGGTAGCCATAGAAGGGCAAGACCAGGTCCAGTGGCATCTCCCGTGAATGATGTTCGGCAGGGTTTTCCATGAACGGCAGGCCGGCGTTGATCGTGTCGATGATCTGCACCACCTCCAGGATCGGGTTCGCGACTTGCCACCAGCCGACGTTATTGTCCAGCGTGAAGGTGTAGGGCGTTTTTACCGTGCCCTCCAACACCGAGGCCTGCAAGTCTGCGCCACGAAACACCAGGCTTGCCAGTTCCAGGTTGTGGCCTGAGGCCCACTCGCGAAAGGCTGGGCGAGCAATCGCATCGCCATACAGCTGCGCCCACTGCCCCAGCATTGTGTGGTCGGGCACGCGGATCAAAATGGGTGCGGCGGCGGGTGTGGTGCCTTGGGCAACAAGGCTGATCAAACCGGCGATCAGTTCAGCGATCAGCACTTGATCATCCTTGAGGCGCAGCGCCTGGCGCGTGATCAGGCCCAGGGCGGAAGGCGAGATGTTTTTCAGCAGGTGCGACAGAAACGGTAAGTCATCCATGGCGTGAAGGCTCTGTGCGAGGTTGCCCATAGGCTATGGGCAACCGGAACCTCCATCGTCGGATGGCCGGGGCGGGAACAAAAGACGTAGCTTCCTGATGGGGTGTAGCGCGAGTCGACGGCTGCGGCAGTCTTCCCGTCAGGTTCATCAACAAGCCGATCAGCCTTTGCGGTTCTCGGCGATCCAGGCCGTAGCCAAGTCGATAAACGCGCGCAGTTTCGGCTGGCTCTGGGTGCGGGAGGGAAAATACAGGTACAACCCGCTGCTCGACGGAACAAAGGATTGCAGCACCTGTACCAGCGCGCCTGAGGCCAAATCCTCCATCACTTCAAAATCACTCACGTAGGCCAGGCCCTGGCCGGCCCGGGCGGCGGCGATCATCAGGTTGCGGTCATTGACGATCAGCCCGCCGTGAACGCCCACCGTGAATTCCCGGCCCGCACGCTCGAACTCCCAGCGGTGTGCCATGCCGGAGGTCAGGAAGCGATAGCCGATGGTTTGATGGGTGGTCAGCTCTTCCGGCGTTGCCGGCGTGCCGGCCTTGGCGACATAACCGGGGGAACCCACCACCGACCACTTCAAGTCCGGTGTCAGGCGCACGGCGACCATGTCCTTGTCGATGGATTCACCCAGCCGAATGCCAGCGTCGAAGCCCTGGGTCACCAGGTCCACGGCGGCATCGTCCAGGGAAATATCCAGCACCACATCCGGAAACGCCTCACGAAAGCGCGGGATCAATGGCTCGATCAACAGCTTGCCCGACAACCTCGGCACCGTCAGGCGCAGGGTGCCCATGGGGCGGTCGCGGTAACCGCTGAGGGCCGCCAGCGCGTCGTCAATCTCTCCGGCGGCGGGGCGCAAGCGCCTGTAAAGCGTGGCCCCTGCCTCAGTCAGCGCCACCCGCCTTGTGGTGCGCTGGAACAGCACCACGCCTGTGCGTTTCTCGAGGGTTTTCACCGCATGGCTGACGGCCGTCGGCGTTACCCCAAGCCGCGCGGCCGCCTGGGTAAAGTTCTTAAGCTCTGCAACCGCCAGGAACTCGGTCAGGCCGTTGAAGGGGTCAAGGTTCATTGGGGCGCCATTATGAAATTGAGTTTCAAAGTGCTTGTAGCACGAGGTGATTTTTCTGGCTAATGCCACGGCGTACCTTTACTTCACTTTCACTCCATCAGGTACGGATCATGACAACGGCACATTCTTTCAAGCGTGTTTGGCTGGTAACCGGAGCTTCCCGGGGTATCGGCGCAAAAATCGTCGCGGCGGCGCTGGCCCATGGCGACGCAGTGGTGGCCACGGCGCGCAATGCCCAGGCCGTCACCGAGCGTTTCGGCGCGCAACCCGGACTGCTGGCGGTGCAACTGGATGTGACCGACGAGGCCCAGGCAGCCAGTGTTGCCCGTGCTGCGGTTGAGCACTTCGGGCGTATCGATGTGCTGGTCAACAATGCCGGTTTTGGTTTGTTGGGCGCGGTCGAGGAAGCGTCTGCCGAGGAGGTTCGCCGGTTGTACGAAACCAATGTCTTCGGCCTGCTCAATGTCACACGCGGTGTATTGCCCTTCATGCGCAAGGCGCGCAGCGGGCACGTTATCAACATTTCGTCGGTGGGCGGCTTCCGCTCCGGTGCGGGGTTTGGCACCTATTGCTCGACCAAATTTGCCGTGGAGGGGCTCAGTGAGGCGCTGCACGCGGAACTCGCTCCCCTGGGCATCAAAGTGACGGTGGTTGAACCGGGTTATTTCCGTACCGACTTCCTGGACGGCAACTCCCTGGTGGAGTCGCCCGTGGTTATCGAGGATTACGCCGCCACATCGGGCGAGGTGCGCAAGCTGGCCAAGGTCTACAACCAGCAGCAACCGGGAAACCCGGAGCTACTGGCGGTGGCCATGATCAAGTTGGTAGAGGCGCCGCAGCCGCCGATGCGCCTGGCATTGGGCACCGACACGTTGCAGGCGATTGAGGACAAGCTGGCTTACGTCAAGGAAGAGACCTACGCCTGGCGTGAGTTGTCGGCCTCAACCGATTTCTGACACCCAATGGCGTAGCAGCTGTCGAGCGCCAGCGAGGCTGCGTCAGGCGCGCCTCGGTGCAGTGCCAGGCTCGATAACAGCGGTGCGGCTAACGCAGCCTCGCTGGGGCTCGACAGCTGCTACGGTGGTTCTACTGCTAGGGGCCGGGCACCAGGAACGCCGCCGCCAGCAGTTGCCGGGTATAGGCGTGCTGGGGGTTGGCGAAAATCGCGGGTGCATCGCCTTGTTCTACCACCTGCCCATGCTTGACCACCATCAACTGGTGACTCAAGGCCTTGACCACCGCCAGGTCGTGGCTGATGAACAGGTAGGTAAGGTTGTACTTGGCCTGCAAGTTACGCAGCAATTCCACCACTTGGCGCTGCACGGTGCGGTCGAGGGCCGAGGTCGGTTCGTCCAGCAGGATCAGCCGGGGCTTGAGCACCAGGGCTCGGGCGATGGCGATGCGTTGGCGTTGGCCGCCGGAGAATTCATGGGGGTAGCGATTGCGGGTTTCCGGGTCCAGCCCCACTTCCTTGAGCGCGGCGATAATCGCCGCTTCCTGCTCGGCCGCAGTGCCTATCTTGTGAATGCGCAAGCCTTCGCCGACGATCTCGCTTACGCACATGCGTGGGCTCAGGCTGCCGAACGGGTCCTGGAACACCACCTGCATTTCCCGGCGCAACGGCCGCACCTGTTGCTGGCTGAGTTTATCCATCTGATGGCCTTCGAAGCGAATGCTGCCCTTGCTCGCAATCAGCCGCAAAATCGCCAGGCCCAGGGTGGATTTGCCCGAGCCACTTTCACCAACGATACCCAGGGTCTGGCCCTGAGGCAGGCTGAAGTTAATGCCGTCTACTGCCTTGACGTAATCGATGGTGTTGCGCAGGAAACCTTTCTTGATCGGGAACCAGACTTTCAAGTCATCGACTTCCAGCAACGGCGGGCCGACTTCATTGGTGGCAGGGCCGCCGCTGGGCTCGGCTGCCAGCAGCTCCTGGGTGTAGGGATGCTGCGGCGACTGGAACAGGGTTTCGCACTCGGCCTGCTCGACAATGCAGCCTTTTTGCATCACGCATACCCGATGGGCAATGCGCCTTACCAGGTTCAGGTCATGGCTGATCAGCAGCAAGGCCATGCCCAGGCGCGCCTGCAACTCCTTGAGCAGCTCCAGGATCTTCAGTTGCACCGTAACGTCGAGCGCGGTGGTTGGTTCGTCGGCAATCAGCAATTCTGGTTCGTTAGCCAGGGCCATGGCGATCATCACCCGTTGCCGCTGGCCGCCGGACAGTTCGTGGGGCAGGGCCTTGAGGCGCTTGTGGGGTTCGGGGATGCCCACCAGTTCGAGCAACTCCAGGGTGCGCCGGGTGGCGACCTTGCCGCTCAGTCCCTTGTGCAGGCCGAGCACTTCGTTGATCTGCTTCTCGATGCAATGCAGCGGGTTCAGCGAAGTCATCGGTTCCTGGAAGATCATCGCAATGCGGTTGCCGCGAATATGCCGGATGGTCTTCTCTTTAAGGGTCAGCAAGTCGTGGTTGGCGTACTGGATGGTGCCCGAAGGGTGCCGCGCCAGCGGGTAGGGCAGCAGGCGCAAAATAGAGTGCGCCGTGACCGACTTGCCGGAGCCGCTTTCGCCCACCAGCGCCAGGGTTTCGCCGCGCTTGATATCGAAGCTGACGTTGTTCACCACACGCTGGTGGCTGTTGCCTACGACGAACTCGACGGAGAGGTCGCGGACTTCGATCAGATTGTCCTGATTCATCTCATTTCCTCGGGTCGAAGGCATCGCGAGCGGACTCGCCGATAAACACCAGCAAACTCAACATGATCGCCAGCACGGCAAAGGCACTCATGCCCAGCCACGGCGCTTGCAGATTGGATTTGCCCTGGGCCACCAGTTCACCCAGGGACGGCGAACCGGCGGGCAGTCCAAAGCCCAGGAAGTCCAGGGCGGTGAGGGTGCCGATCGCCCCGGTCAGGATGAATGGCATGAAGGTCATGGTAGAGACCATGGCGTTGGGCAGGATATGGCGGAACATGATCGCGCTGTTCTGCATGCCCAATGCCCGGGCCGCCCGCACGTACTCCAGGTTACGCCCGCGCAGGAACTCGGCGCGCACCACGTCTACCAGGCTCATCCAGGAAAACAGCAGCATGATCCCCAGCAGCCACCAGAAGTTGGGCTGCACGAAACTGGCAAGGATGATCAGCAGGTACAGCACCGGCAAGCCGGACCAGATCTCCAGGAAGCGCTGGCCGGCGAGGTCGACCCAGCCGCCGTAGAAGCCCTGCAAGGCACCCGCGATCACGCCGATGATCGAGCTGAGTATGGTCAACGTCAGTGCAAACAACACTGAAACCCTGAACCCGTAGATCACCCGCGCCAGCACATCGCGGCCCTGGTCATCGGTGCCCAGCAGGTTGTCCCGCGACGGCGGGGCCGGCGCCGGAACCTTCAGGTCATAGTTAATGCTCTGGTAGCTGAACGGGATCGGCGCCCACAAGGTCCAGGCATCCTTGGCCTTGAGCAGCTCCTGGATGTAGGGACTCTTGTAGTTGGCTTCCAGCGGGAATTCACCGCCGAAGGTGGTCTCGGGGTAACGCTTGAGGGCCGGGAAGTACCAGTCGCCGTCGTAATGCACCGCCAGCGGCTTGTCGTTGGCGATCAACTCGGCGCCCAGGCTCAGGCCGAACAGGATCAGGAACAGCCACAGCGACCACCAGCCACGCTTGTTTGCTTTGAAGCGTTCGAACCGGCGACGATTGAGCGGGGATAGATTCATCTCAATGCTCCCGGCTGGCGAAGTCGATACGCGGATCGACCAGGGTGTAGGTGAGGTCACCGATCAGCTTCACCACCAGCCCCAGCAGGGTGAAGATAAACAGCGTGCCGAACACCACCGGGTAGTCGCGGTTGATCGCCGCTTCAAAGCTCATCAGGCCCAGGCCGTCGAGGGAGAAGATCACCTCCACCAGCAACGAGCCGGTAAAGAAGATGCCGATAAACGCCGATGGGAAGCCGGCGATCACCAGCAGCATCGCGTTGCGAAACACGTGGCCGTAGAGCACGCGGTGGTTGGTCAGGCCCTTGGCTTTGGCCGTGACTACGTATTGCTTGTTGATCTCGTCGAGGAAGCTGTTTTTGGTGAGCAGGGTCATAGTCGCGAAGTTGCCGATCACCAGCGCGGTGACGGGCAGGGCCAGGTGCCAGAAGTAATCGAGGATCTTGCCGCCCCAGCTCAACTCGTCAAAGTTGTTGGAGGTGAGCCCGCGTAACGGAAACCAGTCGAAGTAACTGCCGCCGGCGAACACTACGATCAGCAGGATCGCGAACAGGAACGCCGGGATCGCGTAGCCGACGATGATGGCCGAACTGGTCCACACATCAAAATGGCTGCCGTGGCGCGTGGCCTTGGCGATCCCCAGCGGGATCGACACCAGGTACATGATCAGGGTGCTCCATAACCCGAGGGAGATCGACACCGGCATCTTTTCCTTGATCAGGTCGATGACCTTGGCATCACGGAAGAAGCTGTCGCCGAAATCCAGCCTGGCGTAGTTCTTGACCATGATCCACAGGCGTTCCGGCGCCGACTTGTCGAAGCCGTACATCTTCTCGATTTCCTTCACCAGGGCCGGGTCCAAACCCTGGGCGCCGCGGTAGCTGGAGCCAGCCACCGAGACTTCGGCACCGCCGCCGGCGATCCGGCTGGTGGCGCCTTCAAAGCCTTCGAGCTTGGCGATCATCTGCTCCACCGGGCCTCCGGGGGCGGCCTGGATGATCACAAAGTTGATCAGCAAAATACCGAACAGGGTCGGGATGATCAGCAGCAGTCGGCGAACAATATAGGCCAGCATCTCAGTCGCCCCCGCTCGCCGGATCGGCGGTCTGGTTGGTGTCCAGGGTTACCGCCGGCTTGGCGTCGGGTTTGCTCCACCAGGTGGCGGTGCCCACGTCATAGCGCGGCGAGACCTTCGGGTGGCCGAGATGGTCCCAATACGCTACGCGGAAGGTCTTGATGTGCCAGTTGGGGATCACGTAGTAGCCAAACTGCAGCACACGGTCCAGGGCCTTGGCGTGGGCCACCAGGCTTTTGCGCGAGTCGGAGTCGATGAGTTCTTCCACCAACTGGTCGATGGCCGGGTCTTTCAGGCCGATATAGTTGCGGCTGCCGGGCTTGTCGGCACTGGAAGACTTCCAGTACTCGCGCTGCTCGTTACCCGGCGAGGAGGACTGCGGGAAGCTGCCCACCACCATGTCGAAATCCCGCGAGCGGATGCGGTTGATGTACTGCGAGACGTCGACCCGGCGAATCACCAGGTCGATCCCCAGGTCTGCCAGGTTGCGCTTGAACGGCAGCAGGATGCGTTCGAACTCGGTCTGTGCCAGCAGGAACTCGATGGTCACCGGTTTGCCGGTGGTGTCGACCATCTTGTCATCGACGATCTTCCAGCCGGCCTCTTGCAGCAACTGATAGGCCTCACGCTGCTGGGTGCGGATCATGCCGCTGGCGTCGGTCTTGGCGGGTTCGAAGGCTTCGGTAAAGACCTGCGGCGGGATCTTGTCGCGCAGCGGCTCAAGAATCGCCAGCTCATCCGGGCCGGGCAGGCCGGTGGCGGCCATCTCGGAGTTTTCAAAATAACTGCGGCTGCGCGTGTAGGCGCCGTTGAACAGTTGCTTGTTGCTCCATTCGAAGTCCAGCAACAGGCTGATGGCCTTGCGCACCCGCACGTCCTGGAACATCGGTTTGCGGGTGTTGAACACGAAACCCTGCATCCCGGTGGGGTTGCCGTTGGGAATTTCTTCCTTGATCAGGCGGCCCTGGGCAACGGCGGGGGTGTTATAGGCGTTGGCCCAGTTTTTTGCGCTGATTTCCAGCCAGTAATCGAACTGCCCGGCCTTGAGTGCTTCGAGGGCCACGGTGTTATCGCGGTAATAATCGGTGACACGGTAATCGAAGTTGTAGAAGCCCTTGTTGATCGGCAGGTCCTTGGCCCAGTAATCCTTGACCCGCTCGTAGCGGATCGAACGCCCGGCCTTGACCTCGGCCACCTTGTACGGGCCGCTGCCCAACGGAATCTCCAGGTTGCCCCTGGAAAAATCGCGACCCTCCCAGTAATGCTTGGGCAATACCGTCAATTGCCCGAGGATCAGTGGCAGCTCGCGGTTGTTGGTGCGTTTGAACTTGAACAGCACGCGCAACGGGTCTTCGGCGATCACTTCGTCGACGTCGGCGTAATAGGTTTTGTAGATCGGCGAGCCATCCTTCATCAGCGTCTGGAAGCTGAACACTACGTCTTCGGCACGAATCGGGTGGCCATCGTGGAAGCGTGCTTCGGGCCGAATGTAGAAGCGTACCCAGCTGTTGTCCGGGGCTTTTTCGATCTTGCCGGCCACCAGGCCATATTCGGTGATGGGCTCGTCCAGGCTTTGCTGGGCGAGAGTGTCGTAGATCAGGCCGATGTTGTCCGCCGGCACGCCCTTGCTGATGAACGGGTTGAGGCTGTCGAAGCCGCCCATGCTGGACTCGCGAAAGGTGCCGCCCTTGGGCGCGTCGGGATTTACATAGTCGACGTGCTTGAAATCGGCGGGGTACTTGGGGGGTTCGTTGTAGAGGGTCAGGGCATGTTGCGGGGCCGCAGTGGCCGCAGCGCAAAACAGCAGGCCGCCAAGGAATGCAGTACGCAAAGGTATCATTGGGCTTTCTCCGAAGCTTTCAGCCACCATGCGCTCAGGCCCAGGCTGTAGGGCGGCGTGGTGACGAAGGCGAACCGGTTGCGGTACGCCAGGCGATGATAGTTGAGGTACCAGTTGGGAATACTGTAGTGCTGCCACAGCAGGACGCGGTCAAGAGCTCGGCCGGCAGCCAATTGTTCTTCACGGGTTTGCGCCGCCAGCAACTGTTCCAGCAGATGGTCGACCACCGGGTTGGCGATGCCTGCGTAATTCTTGCTGCCCTTGATGCCCGCCTGGCTGGAGTGGAAATACTGCCACTGCTCAAGGCCGGGGCTGAGGGTCTGGTTGAGGGTCATCAGAATCATGTCGAAGTCGAATTGGTCGAGGCGTTGTTTGTACTGTGCGCGGTCTACCGTGCGCAAGCGGGCGTCGACGCCGATGCTTGTCAGATTCTCGACATAGGGCTGCAGGATGCGCTCCAGGTTCGGATTCACCAGCAAAATTTCCAGGCGCAGTGGCTGCCCGTCACTGTTGAGCAAGCGCTGCCCGGATAGCTTCCACCCCGCTTCGGCCAGCAAGGTCAGGGCGCGGCGCATGGTTTCCCGCGGGATGCCGCGACCATCGGTCTGGGGCAGGCTGAAAGGCTGGGTAAACAGATTGGCCGGCAGTTGCTCGCGATAGGGCGAGAGCATCAGCCACTCATGGCCGGTGGGTACGCCGGTGGCGGAGAATTCGCTGTTGGGGTAGTAGCTGAGGGTGCGTTTATAGGCGCCGCTGAACAGGGTGCGGTTGGTCCACTCGAAATCGAACATCAGCCCCAGGGCTTCACGCACCTTGGCCTGGCTGAAAGCCGGGCGCCGGCTGTTCATGAACAGGCCCTGGCTCTGGGTCGGGATCTGGTGGGCGATCTGCGCCTTGATCACCTCACCCCGGTTGACCGCCGGAAAGTTGTAGCCGTTGGCCCAGTTCTTCGCCTGATGCTCGATATAGATATCGAACTCGCCGGCCTTGAAGGCTTCGAAGGCCACGTCGCTGTCGCGGTAAAACTCCACCTCGACCTTGTCGTAGTTATAAAACCCACGGTTGACCGCCAGGTCCTTGCCCCAGTAATCCTTGACCCGCTCGAACACCAATTGCCGCCCCGGCGTGACCGTGCTGATGCGGTATGGCCCGCTACCCAGCGGCGGCTCGAAGGTGGTGGCCTTGAAGTCACGGTTTTTCCAGTAATGCTGAGGCAATACCGGCAGCTCGCCCAGGCGCAGGATCAGCAGCGGGTTGCCGGCGCGCTTGAATACAAAACGAATGCGATGCCGATTGAGGATGTCGACTCGCGCCACTTCCTGCAGGTTGGTGCGGTATTGCGGGTGGCCTTCGGTCAGCAGCGTGCGATAGGAAAACGCCACGTCATAGGCGGTAATCGGCTTGCCATCGTGGAACCGCGCCTCGGGGCGCAGGTTGAACACCACCCAACTGCGGTCCTCGCTGTATTCCACCGATTGGGCAATCAGGCCGTAGCTGGAGGTCGGCTCATCGCCCGACGGGGCGTACTGGCCGGTGCCAACCATCAGTGGCTCATTGAGCTCGTTGACCCCGTATTGCAGGAAGTTGGCGGTGGAAACCGGGCTGGAACCCTTGAAAGTATAAGGGTTGAGGGTATCGAAGGTGCCAAACGCCATGACCCGCAAGGTGCCGCCTTTGGGCGCTGCGGGGTTTACCCAGTCGAAGTGGGTGAATTTGGCCGGGTACTTGAGCATGCCGAACTGCGCATAACCGTGGCTCTCGGTAATGGTCGCGTTCGCGGAAAAGCTCAAGGCCAGACTTATTAGTAGAAGGAGGGGACGCTTCAAGTCAGAGATCCGATCCAGGCGGCTTGGGCTTTATGATCGGTACAGTAACAGCTTGTTCCGATTGGAAAAAGCGGGATGCCTGTAGGAGCAAGCTTGCTCGCGAAGGACGCCAACGATAACGCTGGCATTGTGAATTAACGCGATGCCCTTGCGTTGTTCGCGAGCAAGCTCGCTCCTACAGGATTTGCGGTGTTATCTAGGCCCGGAAACCACCAGCATCTGCCCGGGCTTCAGCGCCTGGCCAGTGCGGGGGTTCCAGCGCTTGAGATGTTGCATCTCAACGTTGAAGCGCTTGGCGACGATGTACAGCGAGTCGCCTTTCTTGACCTTGTATTGCACCGGCTTCTTGCTATCGGCCTTGGCCACCAGCTTGCGGGTGTCCTGCATGATCAGGGTCTGGCCGACCTTGAGGGCCTGGCCATTGAGCTTGTTCCAGCGTTGCAAGTCGTGCACGTCGACCTTGTTGGCCTTGGCAATCAGCGTCAGGTTGTCGCCGCTGCGCACCTTGTAGCTGCGGGTGCGACCGGCAACGGCCTTGTGCTCAACTTCGTCGAACACCGGCTTCTTCGGACGCATGCTCAACAATTCTTCCGGATTCATCGCCGAAAGGCTGCTGGCCAGCAGCTGTGCCTTGGACGTAGGCACCAGCAAATGCTGCGGGCCATCCAGGGTAGTGCGCTGTTTCAAGGCCGGGTTGAGCTGGAACAGTTCGTCTTCGTCGATCTCGGCCAGCGCGGCAACCCGTGACAGGTCCATGCTTTGCTTGACTTCGACGACTTCGAAATACGGCGTGTTGGCGATCGGGCTCAGATTGACGCCATAGGCCTCGGGCGCCAGCACCACCTGGGACAGTGCCAGGAACTTGGGCACGTAGTCCTTGGTTTCCTGGGGCAGTGGCAGGTTCCAGTAGTCGGTTGGCAAACCAAGCTTTTCGTTACGCTCGATGGCCCGGCTGACCGTACCTTCCCCCGCGTTATACGCGGCCAACGCCAGCAACCAGTCGCCGTTGAACATGTCATGCAGGCGTGTCAGGTAATCCAGGGCGGCGGTGGTGGAGGCAGTGATGTCGCGGCGGCCGTCGTAGGCGCGGGTCTGGCGCAGGTTGAAGTAGCGGCCGGTGGACGGGATGAACTGCCACAACCCGACCGCATCGCTGCGCGAATAGGCCATTGGGTTATAGGCGCTTTCAATCACTGGCAGCAGCGCCAGCTCCAGGGGCATGTTGCGTTCTTCAAGGCGTTCGACGATGTAATGAATGTAGAGGCTGCCGCGTTCGCCGGCGTTCTCAAGAAAGGAAGGGTTACTGGCAAACCACAATCGTTGCTGTTCAATGCGCGGGTTGACGCCCAGCCCGTCCTGCAGTTGAAAGCCCCGGCGCATGCGTTCCCAGACATCCTGGGGCACTTCCGGGCTTGGCTTCTCTGAGAGCCAAAGGGGTTTTTGCTTGATCTTGGCGGTAAGGTTCGGTTTGGGTTGCACGGTGGATTGTGCGGCAAATTGGGTCGATTGGCAGCCCGCCAGAGTAGCGGACACAGCCACCGCCACGGCTTGAGCCAGGCGGGTCAATGCGTCTGAATGGTTGGTTTTACGAATAGATGACGACATTGGCTGGAAGTAAGTTCCGGGCAAAAATGTCGGGCGATTCTAGAAAGCGCTTTGGTTGCGGTCAACCATTCAGAAATTACGTACTAAATTCCGCGCGCTTAGAACGTATCTTTCCACGACCTCAAGCTAGCAAACACCTCACTCCCGGCCCGGTTATCCCGCCCATTCCGTTCGTCCGCTTTTTCTTTAACAGATGTTTCTGAGGTGCGCAGAAAAGGGTTAGTGAGTTTTTCCAGGGCCAAGGTCGAAGGCAGCGTAATCTCGCCGTTCGCCCGTAGTCGCCGCACGTTCTCCACCCGTTCGGCGATATCCGCGTTATGCGGTTCCACGGCCTGGGCGAATTTCAGGTTACTTTGTGTGTATTCATGGGTGCAGTACACCCGCGTGTCCGCTGGCAATGCTGCCAGGCGTTCCAGAGAGGTGTGCATTTGTTGCGGGGTGCCTTCGAACAGACGGCCACAGCCGGCGGCAAACAGGGTATCGCCGCAGAACAGCACACCCTCGTGAAAAAAGGCGATATGGCCGAGGGTGTGGCCTGGTACGGCAAATACCTCGAAGTCCCAGCCCAGCACCGTGATGCGGTCGTTGTCCTGGAGGGCCACATCCCGCGCGGGGATTTTTTCATTGCCCGGGCCGTAAACGGTGGCGCCTGAAACACTTTTCAGTTGTTCGACGCCGCCGACATGATCATGGTGATGGTGAGTCACCAGGATATCGCTGAGGGTCCAGTCGGGGTGCTGCTGGAGCCAGGCCAGCACGGGCGCGGCATCACCGGGATCGACCACGGCGCAGCGCTTGTTCGGCTGGTCCTGTAACAACCAGATGTAGTTATCGGTGAAGGCGGGCAGGGCACTGATCTGTATCATTCTTTGATTCGCCAAGCTGAACACATTGGTGCATCTTAGAACTTCTTGGCGAGTTGGAGAATGCAATGACTGATAAAGCGTTCGCCCAGGCCGATCCCGAGTGGCTGGCACTGATTGGTGCCGCCCGTGAATGGTTGTCCGGGCCTGTCGGGCAATTTTTACTGGATGAAGAGCGGCGCATGCTCGAAGACGAGCTGGGCCGGTTCTTTGGTGGTTACCTGGTGCATTACGGCCCGTCGGCACAAACCCCGCCGTCTGCGCCCCAGGTGCAGCGCAATGTGCGCCTGGGCGCGCCGCTGCCGGGGGTGGAAATTGTCTGCGAGGAGCAGGCCTGGCCGTTGAGCGAGCATGCCGCCGATGTGGTGGTGTTGCAGCATGGGCTGGATTTCTGCCTGTCGCCCCATGGTTTGCTGCGCGAAGCCGCCAGCAGTGTGCGCCCAGGTGGCCATTTGTTGATCATCGGCATCAACCCTTGGAGCAGTTGGGGTTTGCGCCATGTGTTCGCCCACGATGCGTTGCGCCAGGCGCGTTGCATCTCGCCCTCGCGCGTTGGCGACTGGTTGAACCTGCTGGGCTTTGCGCTGGAGAAACGCCGCTTCGGGTGCTATCGTCCGCCGCTTGCGTCTGCCAAGTGGCAGGGCCGGCTGGCTGGTTGGGAACGCAGGGCCGGTGCCTGGCAGTTGTCTGGCGGTGGTTTCTACTTGCTGGTGGCCCGCAAGATCGTTGTTGGCCTGCGCCCGGTGCGCCAGGTACGCCGCGAACCGATGGGCAAGCTGGTGCCGATGCCGATGGCCAAGGTCAATCGCAAGCAGAGCGAACAGTAAAAAATACCTTTTTGATTTCAGGTCGAGCTTCTCGACCTCGGGCCTTTGTCGGTCGATTATCGGCAACCCGCTTTGATGGATCCCGCTTTAATGGATAGTGAAATGACCGATAGCGTAGAACTCTTCACCGATGGCGCCTGCAAGGGCAACCCCGGTCCCGGCGGATGGGGTGCCTTGCTGGTGTGCAAGGGCGTGGAGAAGGAACTGTGGGGCGGCGAAGCCAACACCACCAACAACCGCATGGAGCTGATGGGCGCGATCCGTGGCCTTGAAGAACTCAAGCGTCGTTGCGACGTGTTGCTGGTGACCGACTCCCAGTACGTGATGAAGGGCATCAACGAGTGGATGGTCAACTGGAAGAAGCGCGGCTGGAAGACCGCCGCCAAGGAACCGGTGAAAAACGCCGACCTGTGGCAGTTGCTCGACGAGCAGTGCAACCGCCACAACATCACCTGGAAGTGGGTGCGCGGGCACATTGGCCACCACGGTAACGAGCGGGCCGACCAACTGGCCAACCGTGGCGTGGATGAAGTGCGCGGCTACAAGCAGAGCTGATGCCGGCCGACGTGTTAAGATCCCGCCCCTTCAAATGTACCAAACCGTTGAGAGCTGAACCCTGATGGCCATCCGATCTGTTGTACTCGATACCGAAACCACCGGCATGCCGGTGACCGACGGCCACCGGATCATTGAAATCGGCTGTGTCGAACTGATGGGCCGCCGCCTCACAGGTCGGCACTTCCACGTTTACCTGCAGCCGGACCGGGAAAGTGACGAAGGCGCCATCGGCGTCCACGGCATCACCAATGAATTCCTGGTAGGCAAGCCGCGGTTTGCCGAAGTGGCCGATGAGTTTTTCGAGTTCATCACCGGCGCACAGCTGATCATCCATAACGCGGCGTTCGACGTTGGCTTCATCAACAACGAATTCGCGCTGATGGGCGCAACCGACCGGGCTGATATCACCCAGCACTGCTCGATCCTCGATACCTTGATGATGGCCCGTGAGCGTCATCCGGGCCAGCGCAACAGCCTCGATGCCTTGTGCAAGCGCTATGGCGTCGACAACTCCGGCCGTGAACTCCACGGCGCCTTGCTCGACTCCGAGATTCTGGCCGACGTTTACCTGACCATGACCGGCGGCCAGACCAGCTTGTCGTTGGCCGGTAACGCCTCGGACGGCAACGGTTCGGCAGAGGGCTCGGGCAATCGCCCATCGGAAATCCGCCGCTTGCCAGCGGATCGCCAGCCGACTGCAATCATTCGGGCCAGCGAGCAAGACATGGCCGAACATGCGGCGCGCCTTGAGGCTATCGCAAAGTCCGCCGGCGCACCGGCGCTGTGGACCCAATTGACCCAGCCATAACCGTCACCCCAGTGCCAGCCCCTGGCTGGCCCTGATCAAGTCATACGCCTTGCGCGCAATCGGGTTCGCCGTGTTCGGGCGGATCCACAGGTAATACGTCACCTCCGGCATCCTCGGCAGCCCGTCGTTCTCCCCTAATACCCGCATGTCTGGCCCGAGCATTTCCATGCTTCGTGGGGTCACGCCCAGCCCTGCGCGGGTGGCCGCCTTGATCCCGATCAGGTTCGACGCCAGATACGCCTGGCGCCACGGAATGTTTGCCCGCTCCAGCGCCTCCAGGGCATAGCGCCGATAGATGCTCGGCTCATCCACCAGAATCAACGGCAGCGGCTCACTCGGCGAGTGAATATATTGCGCCGAACAAATCCACCACACCGGCGAAGTGCGCAACGCAAAGCCCTCCAGGTTGGCATCGGCACGGGTCGAAATCACCATGTCGACCTTGCCCCGGTGCAAGTCATCCATCAGGAACGGGCTGCGGCCCACGTCGATTTCCAGGCGCAGGCGCGGCGCCGAGCGGGCGATGTGGCTGAGGATCGGCGGCAATATGGTGTCGGCGATGTCGTGGGGCGAGCCGATACGCAGTACGCCGCTGAGGCTGCTTTCGCGCAGGGAGTTAAGCGCGTCGTCATTCAATGACAGCATCTGCCGGGCATGCCGCAACAACTGCATCCCCGGCTCCGTCAGCTGCTTTTGCCGGCCACGTTTTTCAAACAGGCTGACGCCCACTTGTTGTTCCAGGCGCTGCATATGCTGGGTGACGGAAGATTGTGTGCGCGCCAGGTGGGTGCCGGCTTCGGCAAAGCTGTGGTGGTCGACCACGGCGATAAAGGTGCGGAGCAGTTCAAGATCGAGGGTCGACATGGCCATTCCAGGGCATTTTTATATCAAGGGTGCGAAGATAAACATTACAGATGTTTATGTGTTGTTGCGCCGATTTTTTGCGCAGGCTAATGATTGCGAGTATATGGCCAAAGGCGAGGTCGCCCGTATACGGGAAGTTATAACGATATGAGATATTTGAATTTCCGTTAGCCCGGCACTCTCCCTAGCATGCCCCCACATCAGGTCGGGGTACGCCGATCACTAATCAGGGGGAGTTCCATGGGTTTTGTGCGCGCGGCGGTAAAACGAAGGTTGCCTGTGGTTCTGGGCGCGTTGATCGCCTTGGGCGGCAGCGCGGTGGCTCAGGCCGATGCGACCCTGGACAAGATCCAGCAGCGCCATGTGCTGGTGGTCGGCGTGCTGCTCTCCGGCGGGCCGTTTGGCGGCATCGATCCCACGACTCAAAAGCCCAAGGGCTTGAACGTCGACCTGGCCAACGAACTGGGCCGTCAACTGGGCGCCGAGGTGCAACTGGTGCCGGTTTTGCCGGCCAACCGCGTGCAGTTCCTGCAGCAGGGCAAGGTTGACCTGTTGATCGCCAATATGGAGTGGACCGCCGAGCGTGGCGAGATCCTGGGCTTCGTGCCAACGCCGTTCTACAAGATCGGCGGCACCGCAGCGGTGCTCAAGGACAGCAAGATCACCCGCTGGGCAGACCTCAAGGACCAGCCGGTGTGCACCTCCCAGGGCAGCAGCTACGTCAAGCCGCTGACCGAGTTGGGCGCGCAGATCAAAGCCTTCAAAAGCTCCTCTGAATCCCTGCTGGCCCTGCGCGGCAACAACTGCGTCGCCGCGGTGCATGACTCCACCCTGGTCAACCCGCTGATCAACGACAGCGTCGAATGGAAGGACTACCGCACCATAAGCCCCGAGCTGAACCCGGCGCCGTCGGTGATCTGGACCCGCCGCGGCGAAAGCGACACCCAGGCCAAACTCGACCCGATCGTCAAGGAACTGCACCGCAGCGGTTGGCTGATCGACGTCCAGACCCGCAATCACATCACCCCGGCGTCACCTGCGCTGGTGGAGTTGCAGCAACAGTTCAAGGGCGCCTGAGCATGAAATTAAACACCCTGAGCCTTCTCGGCCTGGCCTTGTGTGCAAGCCTGGCCCATGCCGACGCCACCCTCGACAAGATCCAGCAACGCCACGCCATCAGCGTCGGCGTGATTCTCAGCGGCCCGCCATTTGGCACCCTCGACCCCAAGACCGGCGAACACCTGGGCTACAACGTCGAACTGGCGAAAGGCCTCGGCCAGGCGCTGGGGGTGGAAACCAAAACCGTCTCGGTACTGGCGCCCAACCGTGTGCAGTTCCTGCAACAAGGCAAGGTCGACGTGCTGATCGCCAACATGCAGTACACCGACGAGCGCGCCGAGATACTCGACTACGTGCCCACGCCCTATGAAGAAGTCGGCGGCGCGGCGTTGATTCGCAAAGGCGCTGGCATCACCCAGTGGGCCGACCTCAAGGACAAGCCGGTGTGCGTGTCCCAGGGCAGCAACTTCATCAAGCCGTTGCAGGAAACCTACGGCGCGCAGATCAAGGCGTTCCGCAGCCAGTCCGAATCCTTGCTGTCGTTGCGCGGCAATGGCTGCGTGGCGGCGGTGCACGTCAGCCCGACCATGCACGCACTGCTCGGCGATGCCGAATGGTCCGGCTACGAAATTCCGTTGCCGGGGGATTTGATCCCGTCCAAATCCGTGATCTGGATCCGCAAGGGCGAGCACGACACCCAGGCCAGGCTCGACGCCATCGTGCGCGACTGGCATCGCAGCGGCTGGTTGATTGCCTTGGGCGAACGTACCGGCATGCCGCCATCCCAAGCCCTGCGTGATTTGCACGAGCAATACAGCCATGAGTGAACCGCTATTTGCCACCCTGCAACAACTGCTCGGCGCCGCCCATGTGCAGCGCAGTGGAGAGGCCGCCCAGTACCTCACCGACAAACAGGGCCGCTACACCGGCCGGGTGATCGCCGTGGTGCACCCGGCCAATACCGAAGAAGTCGCCGCCGTGGTACGTGCGTGCGTGGCGCTGGAGGCACCCATTGTCGTGCAGGGCGGCAACACCGGCCTGATGGCAGGCGCCACGCCGGATGCCAGCGGGCGTGCGGTATTGCTGTTGCTCGACCGTATGAACCGGGTGCGTGTGATCGATACCGACAACGACACCCTGACTGTCGAGGCCGGCTGCATCCTGCAAAATATCCAGGACGTGGCCCGTGAAGCCGGCCGCCTGTTTGCGTTGAGCCTCGGCGCCGAAGGCAGTTGCACGATTGGCGGCAACCTGGGCACCAATGCCGGCGGTACTGCCGTACTGCGTTATGGCAACACCCGCGAGCTGACCCTGGGCCTGGAAGTGGTGACCGCCGAAGGCGAAATCTGGAACGGCCTGCGCGGTTTGCGCAAGGACAATACCGGCTACGACCTGCGGGATTTGTACGTCGGCAGTGAAGGCACCCTCGGCATTATCACCGCCGCCACCCTCAAGTTGTTCCCGCTGCCCAAGGCCCAGGCCACCGCGTTGCTGGCCTTTGACGAGCTGGCCCAGGCAGTGGCGTTCCTGTCCCATGCCCGCGCCGGTTTTGGCGCGAACCTCACCGCTTTCGAATTGCTCAGTGCCGATTGCCTGGCCTTATTGCGCGAGCAGTTTCCCGAAGGCCCGCAACCGTTCCTGAAGGCCAGCCAGCCCTGGTTTGCCTTGCTTGAACTGTCGGATAACCACGGCGAAACCCACGCCCGCCAAGCGTTTGAAACCGTTCTCGGTGAAGCCTTCGAACAGTCATTGCTGGCTGACGCACTGATCGCTGAAAGCCTGGCGCAAAGCGAAGCCCTGTGGCTGCTGCGCGAAAACATGAGCGAGGCGCAGAAACGCGCCGGGCGCAATATGAAGCACGATATCTCGGTGCCCATCTCACAAGTTGTCGCCTTTGTGGCCCATACCGATGCGCTGTTGCAGGCGCATTTCCCCGGGGTGCGCAACTTCACGTTCGGGCACCTGGGGGACGGCAACCTGCATTACAACGTCGCCCACCCGCACGGGGTAACGGTGGATGAGCACATGCGCAACTACGCCGAACTGAGCCTGCTGGTACACGACAGCGCCCACGCCCACGGCGGCTCGATCAGCGCCGAGCACGGGATTGGCCAGCGCAAGGTCAGCCTGCTGGGCCGCTATAAAAGCCCGGTGGAGCTGGATTTGATGCGCCGCATCAAGCGTGCCCTCGACCCGAAAAACCTGCTCAATCCCGGCAAAGTCCTTGAGGTGCAGCCATGACCGTTCGCCTGTCCCAGCGGGTGCAGCGTGTGTCGCTGTCGGCCAACGCCGCCGCCAAATCCCGCGCCACCGAACTGCGTGACGCCGGCCGCGACATTCTCGACCTGACCACCGGCGAGCCGGATTTCGACACGCCCGACCACATCAAGCAAGCCGCCTACGCCGCCATCGCCGCGGGCGCCACCAAATACACGCCGACACCTGGCGTAAAAGCCTTGCGCATTGCGGTGCAACGCAAGTTGGCCGAAGAAAACCACCTGGACTATTCGCTGCCCAACATCGTGATCGCCAATGGCGCAAAACAAATCATCTTCAATGCCTTCGCTGCCACCCTGGATGAGGGTGATCAAGTGCTGGTGCCGACGCCGTACTGGCCGTCGTTCCCCGACAGCGTGCGGTTCAATGGTGGTGAGCCGGTGTTTATCGAGTGCGGGCTGGAGCAGGGCTGCAAGCTGCTGCCGGTTCAACTGGAGCAGCACATCAATGAGCGCACGCGCTGGCTGATTCTTAATGGCCCCGGCAACCCGAGTGGCGCGGTCTATAGCGAGGCTGAACTGCAGGCGCTGGCCGAGGTGCTGCGTCGCCATCCCCAGGTGCTGGTGCTGCTGGATGAACTCTACGAACACATTCGCTTCGACGGTCGCCCGGCCCAGAGCCTGCTGAACGTTGCGCCGGATCTGCAGGACCGTTGCCTGTTGGTGGGTGGCGTGTCCAAGACCTATGCCATGACCGGCTGGCGCATCGGTTTCGGCGCCGGGCCGCAAACCCTGACCAGCGCCATGGCCGTGGTGCAATCGCAATCGACCTCCGGTGCGTCTTCCGTCGGGCAAGCTGCCGCGCTGGCCGCGTTCACTGGCGGGCTGGGCTTTTTGGCCGAGCAGGTGGCGGCCTACCAACTGCGCCGCGACCTGTTGATGATGGCCCTCGGCACCGTCGACGGCCTGGAAGTGCTCGAACCCCAAGGCGGTTTTTTCGTGTTTGTGCGCTGCGCCGGTTTGCTCGGCCGTTATCGCCCGGACGGACAGCAGTTGAAGGATGATGGTGACGTGGTGGCTTATTTGCTGGAGGAGGGCGTGGCCGGAGTAGCCGGCAGTGCCTACGGCCTGTCGCCGTGGTTTCGCCTGTCCATCGCCACGGCGACCGACAGCGTGGCCGAGGCCGGGCGCCGTATCGCCGTCGCCTGCGGCAAACTGCGGGGCGCCGAATGAGTCATTGGCTGGAGATTTTTGTGCACTGGGCCGCGGGTATCGGCCTGAACTACAGCTTCCTGCTGGATGCCTATCAGCGCGGCACCCTGGAGCAGGGCGCGCTGACCACCGTGCTGTTGTGCCTGTTCACCATCGTCGGCAGTTTGTTGGCGGGGATCAGCCTGGCGGCGCTGCTGACTTCGGGCAACCCATGGCTGGCCAAACCGGCGCGGGTGTTTATCGAAGTCACCCGCAACACCCCGACGCTGGTGCAGCTGTACTGCGCGTTCCTGGTACTGAACATGCTGCTGACCCAAGCAGTCGGCGCCGCCAACCCGCTGACACCGTTTGCCTGGGTAGTGATCGTAATCTCGCTGCACAAAGGCGCGTTCCATGCCGAAGCCCTGCGCGCCGGCATCGAGGCGGTACCTGCGGTGACGCTTGAAGCCGCCAGTTCCCTGGCCTTTAGCAGCCGGCAATTGTTGTGGAATGTGCAACTGCCCTTGGCCCTGCGCTTTGCCTTGCCGTCGCTGATCAACAACCTGATCGATCTGGTGAAAATGACTGCCGTGGCCTCGGCCATTGCCGTGGGCGATATCACCTACGCGTCCATCATGATCTGGACCCAGAGCGACAACGTGCTGGAGCTGATGATTTTGATCCTGAGCTTTTTCGGTTTGCTGAGTTTTACCGTCAATTGTGTGGGGCGCTGGCTGGAAGCGCGCCTGAGGATGCCCGGCTATGGCCATTGATTCATTCCCGGTGCTGTCAGCGTTGCTGCAATGGTCGCCGGCGCTGGTCAGCGGTTTCGGCCAGAACATCCTCATCAGCCTGGTGGCGATTGCCCTTGGCTCGCTGCTGGGGCTGATGGTGGGCGCGTTGGCCCTGTCGCCACTGCGCCTGCTGCGCTTGCCGGCACGCATCTGGGTGCAGGTTTTTCGCAACGCGCCGTGGCTGGTGCTGATCTATTTCACCACCTACGTGTTCCCGTTCGAGATCCATATCGGCAGCAGCTACGTGTCGTTCCCGGACTGGGTCAAGGTGACCATTGGCCTGGCGTTGCCGGCCAGCGCCAACGTGGCCGAGATCTTTCGCGGCGCCATCGCCTCGATCCCCAGCACCCAGTGGGAAGCCGCGCGGTCACTGGCGTTCACCCGAGGCCAGATCTTCCGCTCGATCATCCTGCCGCAGTGCTTCAAGCGCATGTTGCCGCCGTGGATGAACCTCTACGCGGTGGTCACCATGGGCACCGCGCTGGCCTCGCTGGTGGGTGTGCATGACGTGATCGACACCGCGCAGATCGCCAGCAACACCGTGAACATGACCGGCTTTACGGTGGTGATCTACCTGAGCCTGCTGGTGCTGTTCTTTGCCTATTGCTACCCGATTTCCCGTTTGACCCAACGCCTGGAGCGCCGCTATGCCTTCTATTGAACCCCTGGTCAGCCTGCGGGACTTGCAGCTGTCGTTCGGTGACAACCGGGTGCTCAAGGGCATCGACCTCGACGTGCATCGCGGCCAGGCGGTGTCTATCATCGGCCCGTCCGGCTCGGGCAAGTCGACCATCCTGCGTTGTATCACCGGGCTGTTGCAGCCCCAGCGCGGGACCATCCGCGTGGGCCAAACCCGGGTCGATACGCTGACCCAGGAAGCCCAGCGCATCGAGTTGCGCAAGCGCGTCGGCTTTGTGTTCCAGCAATACAACCTGTTCCCGCATTTGTCGGTGCTGGAAAACCTGGTGATCGCCCCGCGCAAGGTGCTCGGCCGCAGCCGCGCCGACGCCGAGAAAGACGCGCGGGCGCTGTTGGCCAAGGTGCGTATGGAGCACAAGGCCGATGCCTATCCCGGCCAACTGTCCGGCGGCCAACAGCAGCGCGTGGCGATTGCCCGGGCGTTGGCGATGCGCCCGGAACTGATTCTGTTCGATGAAGTGACCTCGGCCCTGGACCCGGAAACCGTCGGTGAAGTACTGACGGTGATTCGCGAACTGACTGAAGAGGGCATGACCTGCGTGCTGGTGACCCATGAAATGCGCTTCGCCGAAGAGATCAGCGACATCGTCTACTTCACCGAAAACGGCGTGATTGTCGAACACGGCAGCGCCGAGCAGATCTTCCAGCGCCCTACCAGTGAGCGCACCCAGGAATTCCTACGCCATGCCTTGGGTGATCCCGGCCGTCGCCCGCCGGTCGCCAGCGATCCGTACCTGCTGACCAACCTTAGCCGTTACACCCTGTCTGTCTAACAAGAGGAACCTCGTCATGAGTACCGCAAACCGTGCCGCCGTTATCGAAGAGTTTCTGCAGCAGATCCGCGTCATCAACCAGCGCGGCGTAGACCGCGCGGCCCTGGTGGAAATCGTCGAGCTGCTGGAATCCCTGGCCGAGCGTCGGGACCTGTTCAACTTCAGTGAATTCCCCGCGCCGGTGCCGGGGCAGGGCAGCACTGCTTTTCGTTATCGCCTGAACGACGATGGCGACACCCCGACCCTGTACCTGAACTCGTTGCTGCCGGGCAAAAGCACCATCCCCCACAACCATGAAACCTGGGCAATCATCAGTGCCGTTGAAGGCCAGGAAATCAACTATGTGTATGGCCGCAAAGATGAAGGGCGTGATGCCGGTTTCACCACTCTGACGCTTGAGAAGGAAGTCATCGTACAGCCGGGCACCTCCATTTCATTCCTCGGTGAAGACCTGCACGGGATTCGCGTCGAAGGTGAGCAGGCGACCTTGCACTTCCACCTGTACGGCTTGCCGCTGGAATCCCTCAATGGCCGTTACGGCGTTGAAGCAGACGGGCGGATCCTCAACTACAACGCCTCGCAGATGGCCCCGTCGATCAAGGCCTACGCCTGAATACGCTACTCACGTGTGGTGAAAATCGCTCTATGTGGGAGCTGGCTTGCCTGCTATTGCATCGACGCGGTTTACCTGATTCACCGCATCGCCTGCGTCGCAGGCAAGCCAGCTCCCACTTTGGTCCGCGTTCATCCAGGGGTTTTTATGATTGATCTGTATTACTGGCCCACCGGCAACGGCCTGAAAGTCGGCATCCTGCTTGAAGAGCTGGAGGCGCCGTACCGCCTGATTCCCGTGAACATCCGCGAAGGTGCGCAGAAGCAGGAAAGCTTCCAGCGCATCAGCGCCAACGGGCGGATCCCGGCGATTGTCGACCACCGCCTTGACGCACCCCTGAGCCTGTTCGAATCCGGGGCGATCCTGAATTACCTCGCCGACCAGGCCGGGCGCTTCCTGCCGCCCGCCGGCAGCGCCGAGCGCCAGAAAGTCCAGGAATGGCTGTTTTGGCAGGTGGGGCACATCACCCCGTACCTTAGCCAGCTGCAACTGTTCAAGGAAAAGGCCCCGGAACCGATTCCCTTCGCCCTGGACCTGCTGAACGCCGAAGCCACGCGCCTGTATCGGGTGCTGGAGCAGCGCCTGGCCGAAGTGCCGTATGTGGCGGGCGAATATTCGGTGGCCGACATGGCGATCTTCCCGTGGATCCAGCCCCTGCGCCAGGGCCAGGACTTGGAGGACTACCCGAACATCCAGGCCTGGCGCCAGCGTATCAAGGCGCGCCCGGCGGTCCAGCGGGCCTACGCCAAGGGCCGTGAAGTGGCCGCCGGCGAGCGTTCGTTGGCCTTGCAGTAACCCATCTCTTTTTTTGCGGGACTTTCATGAGCCAGACCATCACACCCGGGCAATTGCAACAATGGCTGTTCGACGGCCAGGAAATCGCCCTGTTCGACGTACGCGAGCACGGCCAGTACGGCGAGGCCCACTTGTTCCACGGGGTAAACCTGCCCTATAGCCGCCTGGAGCTTGAGGTGCAGCGCCTGGCACCGAATCCTCAGGTGCGCCTGGTGATTTACGACCAGGACGGCGGTGATGTGGCGGCGCGCACGGCGTTGCGCTTGCAGGCGTTGGGCTACCGCCATGTGCATGTGCTGGAAGGTGGCGCGCACGGTTGGCAGGCAGCCGGCCTGCAACTGTTTGCCGGGGTGCATGTGCCGTCAAAAGCCTTTGGCGAGTTGGTGGAGGAGGCCAGCCATACGCCACATGTCACCGCGCAGCAATTGGCGGCCTGGCAGGCCACGGGCGAGCCATTGGTGGTACTGGACGGCAGGCCGTTCGATGAATACCGCAAGATGACCATACCCGGTTCCATCTGCTGCCCCAACGGTGAGTTGGGCTACCGCGTGCACGACCTGGTGCCGGATGAGACGACGCCCATCGTGGTCAACTGCGCCGGTCGTACCCGCAGCATTATTGGTGCCCAGACGCTGATCAACCTCGGCGTGAAGAACCCGGTTTATGCGCTGGAAAACGGTACTCAGGGTTGGTACCTGGCCGATTTCAAACTGGAGCATGGCAGTACCCGGCGTTATGCCGATCAGGTCTCGACAGGCCTGGGCCAACAGCGCGAGGCTGCCCGGCAACTGGCGGAGCGGGCAGGGGTGGTCGCTGTCAAGGCGGATCAGGTTCGGCAATGGGCGGCTGATGCGGCCCGCAGCCTGTTCCTGTGTGATGTGCGTACCGCTGAAGAGTTTGCCGCCGGCAGTTTGCCGGGGGCGCAACACACGCCGGGCGGGCAGTTGGTTCAGTCGACCGACCTGTACATCGGCGTGCGTCAGGCGCGGGTGGTGCTGGTGGACAGCGACGGCGTGCGTGCGCCGATTGTCGCCAGTTGGCTGCGGCAATTGGGGCATGAGGCGTATGTGCTGGAGGGTGGCATCCACAGTGGTCTGGCGTTGCCGGTCAAGCAGGGTGTGCCGTTCAAGGCGTTGCCAGAGATCTCGGTGCAGGCGTTGGCCGATGCACTGAAAGACGACGCCGTGGACTTGGTGGACCTGCGTTCGAGCATGGTCCATCGCAAGGGCCGGATTGCCGGTTCGCGTTGGTCGATTCGTTCGCTGTTGACCGCCAATGCGCGCCCTTTGGTGCTGCTGGCCGATGACCCGGCACTGGCCGCTTTTGCCGCGCAGGATTTGGGTGAAGGCGTGCGCTTGCTCGACGGCGGGTATGCAGCCTGGGTCGCAGCCGGTTTGCCGGTGATCGAGGATGCACAAACGCCACCGGATAACCTGTGCATCGACTTCCTGTTCTTCACGCATGACCGCCACAGCGGCAACAAGGACGCCGCCCGCCAGTACCTGGCCTGGGAAATCGGCCTGTTGGCGCAGATGAGCGCAGCGGAAATCGCCAGCCTCAAACCCTTGCTGCCGGCATCACGCGTGCGCACCCGGCTGATTCATGCCGCGCGTACTGAAGGCGGCAGCGGCGGCCGGGCGGTCAACGTACCCGTTACCCGCCTGAGCACCGTGCTGTTCGACAACCTGGCGCAGATGCGCGACGCCCGTTCCCGGCGCGACAGCGAGCGCGTCTTGAGTTACGGCGCACGCGGCAATCCCACGGGGTTTGCCCTGGAAGACCTGGTCACCGAACTGGAAGGCGGCTATCGCACCCGATTGTATGGCACGGGCCTGGCCGCAGCGGCGCAGACGTTCCTGGCCTACCTGCGGCCCGGCGATCATGTGCTGATCACCGATGCGGTGTATTCGCCGGTGCGCAAGCTGGCGCGCGAATTCCTCCAGCCATTCGGCATCGAAGTGAGTTACTTCAGCCCGGACGGCAGTGGCCTGGAAGCGCAACTGCAAACCAACACCAAAATGGTCTATGCCGAAGTACCGGGTTCGCTGCTATATGAATTGTGCGACCTCCCGGCGATTGCCGCACTGTGCAAGCCACGTGGCATCTTGCTGGCGGTGGACAACACCTGGGGCTCGGCGTACCTGTATCGTCCGCTGGCGTTGGGTGCCGATATCTCGATCATGGCCCTGACCAAATACCTCGGTGGCCACAGCGATGTGATGATGGGCAGCGTCTGCACCACTGAAGCGGCATGGCCGGCGCTGGCAAGGATGAGCGACACGTTTGGCAATGCCGTCAGTGCCGATGACGCCTACCTGATCCTGCGTGGCGCGCGCACCCTGGCTTCGCGGCTGGACGTGCATGAGCGCCAGGCGCTGTCGATCGCCCAATGGTTGCAGGCGCAGCCGCAGGTCAAGCGGGTGTTCCATCCGGCGCTGGCAGACCATCCTGGCCATGCGCTGTGGAAGCGTGACTTCAGCGGCAGTAACGGTTTGCTGTCATTTGAGCTGAACAGTGCGGATGCCGGTTACGTCGAGCGGTTTATCGACGGCTTGCAGTTGTTTGGCCTGGGTGCATCCTGGGGCGGTTATGAAAGCCTGGTGACCCTGGCAGAGACGCAGGATCGCGAGAGTGCCGCCGACCGTGGGTTGAACCCTGTGGTGCGCCTGCATGTGGGATTGGAGGATGTGGCTGCGTTGGTCGAGGACTTGCAGCGCGGGTTCGTGGCGGCGGGGCGTTAGGCCAGCGGTCATGACAATTTGCGTCTGACCATAGGTGCCAATCGAACTTTGTGTTTAACTTCGGCACCTGAAATTCGTTTCACTACCACCACTAGAAGGATTCCGTTCATGGCTCAAGTTACCCTCCGTGGCAACCCTGTCCAGGTCGAAGGCGAGTTGCCACAAGTCGGCGCCAAGGCGCCAGACTTCACCCTGACTGCCGGCGATCTGTCTGACGCAACCCTGGCGACCTTTGCCGGCAAGCGCAAAGTGCTGAACATCTTCCCAAGCGTTGATACCCCGACTTGCGCCACGTCGGTTCGCAAGTTCAACACCCAGGTCAATGACGTGGCCAACACCGTGGTGTTGTGCATCTCCACTGACCTGCCATTCGCCCAGGCGCGCTTCTGCGGCGCCGAAGGCCTGGAAAACGTGAAGAACCTGTCGGACTTCCGTGAGGCAGCATTCGCGGTCGACTACGGTGTAGCGATTGCCAGCGGCCCGCTCAAAGGCCTGACCGCCCGTGCCGTCGTGGTACTGGACGAAAATGACAACGTGTTGCACAGCGAACTGGTCAGTGAAATTGGCCAAGAGCCTAACTACGAGGCAGCCCTGGCTGTCTTGAAGTAACTGTAACTACGCGTGACTGTCGTTTTGCAGTAACACGTGTGATGCATGATTGCGGCCTGGCCTAGTCCAGGCCGTTTTTATTTGTGCTTCAGATGTTTAGCCAGATAGCCAATGGACTAAGCAAAGAAGTTAAAAGTTGTAATCCAAGGTAAATAGCCGGTAAAGGCGCTTCTCTTAACGCGCTCCAGTGCTTATCTTTCAGCCTCCCAAAGAAGAAGCTCTCGCGCCCAATGGTTGATCACTCCATGCAATCCACCCCTCGTCACTCCCGTCGCTGGCTGTTCGGCCTGCTCGTGCTGCTGGTTATTGCCGGCCTGTGCTGGAAATTCTGGCCCGGCAGCCATAAAGACAGCGCCGAGAAGAAGCCCGCCGGGCATGCTGGCAAATCGGGCATGATGCGCCCGGGCTTTGGTGGTTCTACCGGCCCGGTGCCGGTGCGCGTGGCGCCCGCGGTGTTGGGTGAGTTCCCGGTCTACTACAAGGCGTTGGGCACGGTCACGGCATTGAACACCATCAACGTGCGCAGCCGGGTAGGCGGCGAACTGGTCAAGATCGCCTTTGAAGAAGGGCAGATGGTCAAGGCCGGCGATCTGCTGGCGGAAATCGACCCGCGCAGCTACCAGAATGCCTTGCTCCAGGCCCAGGGCACGTTGCTGCAAAACCAGGCCCAGCTGAAAAACGCCCAGGTCGACGTGCAGCGTTATCGCGACCTGTATGCGCAAGACAGTATCGCCAAGCAAACCCTGGACACCGCCGAAGCGCTGGTGTTGCAGTACCAGGGCACGGTCAAGACCAACCAGGGCGCGGTGGATGACGCCAAGCTCAACCTCGAATTCACCAAAATCCGCGCCCCGATCACCGGGCGTGTCGGCCTGCGTCAGGTGGACGTGGGTAACCTTGTGGCCGCCAACGACACCACCTTCCTGGCGGTGATCACCCAGACCCAACCCATCAGCGTGGCTTTCACGCTGCCGGAAAACACCCTCGAAACCGTGCTGGCGCGTTATCACGCCGGTAACAAGCTGCCGGCAGAAGCCTGGGACCGTGGCGATGTGGCGTTGAAGGCCACTGGCGTGCTGCAAAGCCTGGACAACCAGATCGACGTCACCACCGGCACCCTGAAGTTCAAGGCGCGGTTCGATAACAAGGACCAGGCGCTGTTCCCCAACCAATTCGTGAACGTGCACCTGCTGGCCGACACCCTGCATAACGTGGTGCTGGCGCCCTCGGCGGCGATTCAGTTCGGCAACACCGGCACCTTTGTCTACGTGCTCGACGGCGACAAGAAGGTCAAGGTACGTGCGCTGGTGATCGGTGATTCCGACGGCGACAACACCGTGATCAAGGATGGCCTGGCCGCCGGCGACCGCGTGGTGCTCGAAGGCACCGACCGGCTGAAGGACGGCAGTGAAATCGAAGTGGTCAACGACAGCACGCAAGTGCCCACCACCCCGACCGAACACCTTCAGGGCCAGCCGGCAGCCAAGGCGCAGCAAGGTCCGGCAGACGCCGGCAAGGCGCAAAAGGGCGGCAAATGAATCTCTCGCGGCTGTTCATCCTTCGCCCGGTAGCCACCACCCTGAGCATGCTGGCCATTGTCTTGGCCGGTGCGATCGCCTATCGCCTGCTGCCGGTCTCGGCCTTGCCCCAGGTTGACTACCCGACCATCCGCGTGATGACCCTGTACCCCGGCGCCAGCCCGGACGTGATGACCAGCGCGGTAACGGCGCCCCTGGAGCGTCAGTTCGGGCAAATGCCCGGCCTGACCCAGATGGCGTCCACCAGCTCCGGCGGCGCCTCGGTGCTGACCCTGCGTTTCAACCTCGACATCAACATGGATGTCGCCGAGCAACAGGTGCAGGCCGCGATCAACGCCGCCACCAACCTGTTGCCCAAGGACTTGCCGGCGCCGCCGGTGTACAACAAGGTCAACCCGGCGGACACCCCGGTACTCACCCTGGCCATCACCTCCAAGACCATGCTGCTGCCCAAGCTCAATGACCTGGTCGACACGCGCATGGCACAGAAAATCGCGCAGATCAGCGGCGTGGGCATGGTCAGCATCGCCGGTGGCCAGCGCCAGGCGGTGCGGATCAAGGTCAACCCCGAGGCACTCGCGGCCAACGGCCTGAACCTGTCGGATGTGCGCACGCTGATCGCCGCGTCCAACGTCAACCAGCCCAAAGGCAACTTCGACGGCCCCACGCGGGTGTCGATGCTCGACGCCAACGACCAGTTGGTCTCGCCCAAGGAATACGCCGAACTGATCCTTGCCTACAACAATGGCGCGCCGTTGCGGCTCAAGGATGTGGCACAGATTGTCGACGGCGCCGAGAACGAGCGCCTCGCGGCCTGGGCCAATGAAAACCAGGCGGTACTGCTGAACATCCAGCGCCAGCCCGGGGCCAACGTCATCGAGGTGGTGGACCGGATCAAGGCATTGTTGCCGAGCATCACCGACAACCTGCCGGCGGGGCTGGAGGTGACGGTGCTCACCGACCGTACCCAGACCATCCGTGCCTCGGTCAAGGACGTGCAACACGAATTGCTGATCGCCATCGCCCTGGTGGTGATGGTGACGTTCCTGTTCCTGCGCCGTTTCAGCGCCACTCTCATTCCTTCTGTCGCGGTGCCACTGTCCCTGGTGGGTACCTTTGGGGTGATGTACCTCGCCGGTTTTTCCATCAATAACCTGACCCTGATGGCCCTGACCATCGCCACCGGTTTTGTGGTGGATGACGCCATCGTGATGCTGGAGAACATCTCCCGCTATATCGAGGAAGGCGAGACGCCCATGGCGGCGGCGCTCAAGGGCGCCAAGCAGATTGGCTTCACCCTGATTTCCCTGACACTGTCGCTGATTGCGGTATTGATCCCGCTGCTGTTCATGGCCGACGTGGTCGGGCGCTTGTTCCGTGAATTTGCCATCACCTTGGCGGTGGCGATCCTGATTTCCCTGGTGGTGTCCCTCACACTTACGCCGATGATGTGCGCGCGTTTGCTCAAACGCGAACCGAAGGAAGAAGAACAGGGCCGTTTCTACAAGGCCAGCGGTGCCTGGATCGACTGGCTGGTCGCGGCCTACGGGCGCAAGTTGCAGTGGGTGCTCAAGCACCAGCCGCTGACCCTGCTGGTGGCCATTGCCACCCTGGGCCTGACCGTGGTGCTGTACCTGGCGGTGCCCAAGGGCTTCTTCCCGGTGCAGGACACCGGCGTGATCCAGGGCATTTCCGAAGCGCCGCAGTCGATCTCTTTCGCGGCCATGAGCCAGCGCCAACAGGAACTCGCGAAGATCATCCTCCAAGACCCGGCGGTAGAGAGCCTGTCGTCCTATATCGGGGTGGATGGGGATAACGCTACCCTCAACAGCGGCCGGTTGCTGATCAACCTCAAGCCCCACGGCGAACGGGACCTGAGCGCGGCGCAGATCATCACGCGCCTGCAACCGCAACTGGACAAGTTGGTGGGTATCCGCCTGTTCATGCAGCCGGTGCAGGACCTGACCATCGAAGACCGCGTCAGCCGCACCCAGTACCAGTTCAGCATGTCTTCGCCGGACGCCGAGCTGCTGGCGCTGTGGAGCGACAAGCTGGTGCATGCCCTCAGCCAGGTGCCGGAACTCTCCGACGTCGCCAGCGACCTGCAGGACAAAGGCCTGCAGGTGTACCTGGTGATCGACCGCGACGCAGCATCGCGCCTTGGCGTGTCGGTTTCCACCATCACCGATGCGCTGTATGACGCGTTCGGCCAGCGGCAGATTTCCACCATCTATACCCAGGCCAGCCAGTACCGCGTGGTGTTGCAGGCCCAGTCCGGCGAAACCCTCGGCCCGGCCGCCCTGAACCAGATCCACGTGAAAACCACCGACGGCGGCCAGGTCCGGCTGTCGAGCCTGGCCCATGTGGAGCAGCGCCAGGCGCAGTTGGCAATCGCGCATATCGGCCAGTTCCCGGCGGTGATGATGTCGTTCAACCTGGCCCCCGGCGTGGCTTTGGGCAAAGGCGTGGAGCTGATCAACCAAGCCCAGAAAGACATCGGCATGCCGGTGGGTGTGCAGACCCAGTTCCAGGGCGCGGCCCAGGCGTTCGAGGCTTCGCTGTCGAGCACCTTGCTGCTGATTTTGGCGGCGGTGGTGACCATGTACATCGTGCTGGGGGTGCTCTACGAGAGCTACATCCACCCGATCACCATTCTCTCGACCTTGCCGTCGGCGGCGGTGGGGGCCTTGCTGGCCTTGCTGCTCAGTGGCAATGACCTGGGGATGATCGCGATTATTGGCATCATCCTGTTGATCGGCATCGTGAAGAAGAACGCGATCATGATGATCGACTTCGCCCTCGACGCAGAACGCAACCAGGGCCTGGACCCGCAAACCGCGATCTATCAAGCGGCGCTGTTGCGGTTCCGGCCGATCCTGATGACCACCCTGGCGGCGCTGTTCGGTGCCGTGCCGTTGATGCTCGCCACCGGTTCCGGCGCCGAATTGCGCCAGCCGCTGGGCCTGGTGATGGTCGGCGGGTTGCTGGTAAGCCAGGTGTTGACGCTGTTTACCACACCGGTGATCTACCTGTATTTCGACCGCCTGGGGCGGCGCTGGCGCAAAGAGCCGGTGCGCCTGGAGCCGGTTGAGTCATGAACCTGTCCGGACCGTTCATTCGCCGGCCGGTAGCGACCATGCTACTGAGCCTGGCGATTATGTTGCTGGGTGGCGTGGCGTTCAACTTGCTGCCGGTGTCGCCGCTACCGCAGATCAACTTCCCGGTGATCGTGGTATCGGCGAGCCTGCCCGGGGCCAGTCCCGAGGTCATGGCCTCCACGGTGGCAACGCCGCTGGAGCGATCTTTCGGGGCGATTTCCGGCATCACCACCATGAGCAGTTCCTCGAGCCAGGGCTCCACACGGGTGATTCTGGCGTTCGACTCCGACCGCGACATCAACGGCGCCGCGCGGGAAGTGCAGGCAGCCATCAATGCCTCGCGCAACCTGCTGCCCAGCGGCATGCGCAGCATGCCCACCTATAAAAAGATCAACCCGTCGCAGGCGCCGATCATGGTGCTGTCGCTGACCTCGGACGTGCTGCCCAAGGGCCAGCTATACGACCTGGCCTCGACCATCCTGTCGCAAAGCCTGTCCCAGGTGCCGGGCGTGGGTGAAGTACAGATCGGCGGCAGCTCCTTGCCCGCCGTGCGTATCGAGCTTGAACCCAAGGCCCTCGACCAGTACGGCGTGGCCCTGGACGATGTGCGCAACACCATCGCCAATGCCAACGTGCGCCGCCCCAAGGGCTCGCTGGAAGACAGCCAGCGCAACTGGCAGATCCAGGCCAACGACCAGCTGGAAAAGGCCAAGGACTACGAACCGCTGCTGATTCGCTACCAGAATGGCGCGGCCCTGCGCCTGGGCGACGTGGCCAGGATCAGCGACGGGGTGGAGGACCGCTACAACAGCGGCTTCTTCAACAATGATTCGGCGGTGCTGCTGGTGATCAACCGTCAGTCCGACGCCAACATCATCGAGACGGTTAAACAGATCAAGGCCCAGTTGCCGGCATTGCAGGCGGTGCTGCCGTCCAGCGTCAAGCTGAACCTGGCCATGGACCGCTCCCCGGTGATTACCGCCACATTGCATGAAGCCGAGATGACCCTGCTGATTGCCGTGGCCCTGGTGATCCTGGTGGTGTACCTGTTCCTCGGTAACTTCCGCGCTTCGTTGATTCCTACCCTGGCGGTGCCGGTGTCGCTGGTGGGCACGTTTGCGGTGATGTACCTGTTCGGCTTTTCGCTGAACAACCTGTCGCTGATGGCGCTGATCCTCGCCACCGGCCTGGTGGTGGACGATGCCATCGTGGTGCTGGAGAACATCTCCCGGCATATCGACGACGGCGTGTCGCCGATGAAAGCGGCGTACCTGGGCGCCAAGGAAGTCGGCTTTACCTTGCTGTCGATGAACGTGTCGCTGGTGGCAGTGTTCCTCTCCATCCTGTTCATGGGTGGGATCGTCACCAGTTTGTTCCGCGAATTTTCGATCACCCTGGCGGCGTCCATTATCGTCTCGCTGGTGGTGTCGCTGACCCTTACCCCAATGCTCTGCGCCCGCTGGCTCAAGCCCCATGTCCCGGGGCAGGAAACCGGTTTGCAGCGCTGGAGCGAGAAGGTCCACGCACGCATGGTTGCCGGCTACGCCCGCAGCCTCGACTGGGTACTGCGCCATCGGCGCCTGACCCTGTTCAGCCTGTTGGTCACCATTGGGGTCAACGTAGCGCTGTACGTGGTGGTGCCGAAAACCTTCATGCCCCAGCAGGACACCGGCCAGTTGATCGGTTTTGTGCGCGGTGATGACGGATTGTCGTTTGGCGTGATGCAGCCGAAGATGGAAATCTTCCGCCAAGCGGTACTCAAGGACCCCGCGGTACTGAGCGTGGCGGGCTTTATCGGCGGCAACAACGGTACTAATAATGCGGTGATGCTGGTGCGGCTCAAACCCATCAGCGAGCGCAGGATTTCTGCGCAGGGGGTGATCGAGCGGTTGCGTAAAGATGTGCCGCTGGTGCCGGGCGGGCGGCTGTTTTTGATGGCCGACCAGGACCTGCAGTTTGGTGGCAGCCGCGACCAGACCACCGCGCAGTACTCCTACATCCTGCAAAGCGGTGACCTCGCTGCCTTGCGGCTGTGGTACCCGAAAGTGGTCGCCGCCTTGCGCGAGTTGCCGGAGCTGACCGCTATCGACGCGCGTGAAGGCCGGGGCGCGGCGCAGGTAACCCTGATTGTCGACCGCGACCAGGCCAAGCGCCTGGGCATCGACATGAGCATGGTCACGGCGGTGCTGAACAACGCCTACAGCCAGCGCCAGATTTCCACCATTTATGACAGCCTCAACCAGTACCAGGTTGTGATGGAGGTCAACCCCAAATACGCCCAGGACCCGATTACCCTGAAGCAGATGCAAGTCATCACCGCGACAGGCGCACGGGTGCCGCTGTCGACCATTGCCCACTACGAAAACAGCCTGGCCGATGACACGGTTCGCCATGAAGGGCAATTCGCCTCGGAGAACATTGCGTTCGACATGTCCCCCGGTGTCACGGTAGAGCAGGGCACGGCCGCCATCGAACGGGCGATTGCCAAGGTGGGCTTGCCCGAAGATGTGATTGCGAAGATGTCCGGTACCGCCGACGCCTTCGCCGCGACCCAGAAAGGCCAACCGTTCATGATCCTTGGTGCGCTGGTGGCGGTATACCTGGTGCTGGGGATTCTGTACGAGAGCTACATTCACCCGCTGACCATCCTGTCGACCTTGCCGTCGGCAGGCGTCGGTGCGTTGTTGTCGATCTATGTGCTGGGCGGCGAGTTCAGCCTGATCTCGCTGCTGGGGCTGTTCCTGTTGATCGGTGTGGTGAAGAAAAACGCGATCCTGATGATTGACCTGGCGCTGCAACTGGAGCGCCACGATGGCCTGAGCCCGCTGGAATCGATTCGCGCTGCGTGCCTGGTGCGACTGCGGCCGATCCTGATGACCACCCTGGCGGCGATCCTTGGCGCCTTGCCGTTGCTACTGAGCACCGCCGAAGGTGCGGAAATGCGTCAGCCCCTGGGCCTGACGATCATCGGCGGCCTGATCGTCAGCCAGATCCTGACCCTCTACACCACACCTGTGGTTTACCTTTATCTCGACCGCCTGCGCCACCGTTTCAACGGCTGGCGCGGAGTGCGTACCGATGCTGCCCTGGACACTGCGCTATGACCGATTCAACGTTTCCCACCGTGCAACGTCTGGCCATGACTCGCGGGTCCAGGTTGTTGAGCCTGGCCCTGTGTGGCGTGATCCTCAGCGCCTGCGCCGTCGGCCCGGATTACCAGCGCCCCGAATTGGCCGAGCCGGCGCAGTACAAGCAAGCCCAGGGCTGGCGCCAGGCGGCGCCGAGCGACTCGTTGGCCCGGGGGGCCTGGTGGGAGCTGTATGGCGACAAACAACTCAATGAGCTGGTAGAAAAACTCAACAGCTCCAACCAGACCGTGGCCCAGGCCGAAGCGCGTTATCGCCAGGCGGCATCGCAGGTGCGCAGTGCCCGCGGGGCGTTTTTCCCGACCGTCGACCTGAGCGCCGGGAAAACCCGTGCCAGCCAGGGAACCGGCAGCAGCAACGCCAGCCTGAGCAGCTCCAGCAGCGGCATTCGCGACACCTTGAACGCTCAGTTGGGTGTGAGTTGGGAAGCCGATATCTGGGGCAAATTACGCCGGGGCCTGGAAGCCAATGAAGCCAGCGCCGAAGCCAGCGCCGCAGACCTTGCGGCAATGCGCCTGAGCCAGCAGTCGGAACTCGTGCAGGATTACCTGCAATTGCGGGTCATGGACGAGCAAACCCGCTTGCTGCAAGCCACGGTGGACACCTACCAGCGCTCGCTGCAAATGACGCAGAACCAATACCGCGCCGGTGTCTCGGGCAAGGACGCGATTGCCCAGGCCCAGACCCAGCTGAAAAGCACCCAGGCCAGCATGATCGACCTGATCTGGCAGCGGGCGCAGCTGGAGAACGCGATTGCCGTGCTGACCGGTATACCGCCGGCCAACTTCAACCTGGCCGTGAGCCAGGACATTCCGGCGCTGCCGCAGATTCCGGTGAGCCTGCCGTCGCAACTGTTGGAGCGTCGCCCGGATATCTCCCAGGCAGAGCGCTCGGTGATCGCGGCCAATGCCAACATCGGCGTGGCCAAGACCGCCTACTACCCGGACCTGACCTTGAGCCTGGCCGGCGGCTATTCCAGCAGCACCTACGCCGACTGGATCAGCCTGCCGAACCGCTTCTGGTCGGTGGGGCCGAAACTCGCCATGACCCTGTTTGACGGCGGCCAGCGCTCGGCGGAAGTCGACCGCGCCGAAGCGTCCTACGACGAAACCGTGGCCAAGTACCGCCAGACCGTGCTCGACGGTTTTCGCGAAGTGGAAAACTACATGGTGCAGCTCAAGGTCCTGGAAGACGAGGCGGTTGTCAGTAACGAGGCCCTCGAAGCTGCCCGGGAATCCCTGCGCCTGACCCAGAACCAGTACAAGGCCGGCCTGATCGCTTATCTTGATGTGGTCACCGTGCAAGCGACGGCTCTAAGCAACGAGCGTACGGTACTGACCCTGCTGCAAACCCGGCTGGTTGCCAGCGTGCAACTGATCGCCGCACTGGGCGGTGGTTGGGATGGGCAGATGCAACTGAGCGACAAAAAGTAAGCAGCGCTCGCGCAGGTGTATCCCCTTGTGTGGGAGCAGCTTACTGTGGTGAACGAGCCTACTGTGGTGAGCGAGCCTACTGTGGTGATCGGGCTTACTGTGGTGAATGAGCTTACTGTGGTGAGCGGGCTTGCCCCGCGCTGGGCTGCGAAGCGGCCCCAATCCCATTCACCCAGTTCGCGCTAAAGCCCCCAACCCCCAACCCCCAAATCCCCCTGTTCGAACCCGCCTCGCAACCCAACGCTGGTCAAGCCCGCTAACCACAATTTGAATGATGGCCATACGACAATATTTCAGGTGTACAAGAATTATTCTCGCTACAATCCCTGACTTTTCAGCCCGGCCCAGATGCCGTTCGGCCCATTGGTCACGAGACTCCCCATGCTCACCGGTAGTTATTCCCCCGCCCTGGTCCTGATTTCCCTGTTTGTCGCGATCCTTGCGTCCTACACCGCGCTGGATATGACCGGGCGCATTGCCACGGCCAAAGGCCGCGCTGTCTACCTGTGGATGGGCGGTGGCGCGTTGGCAATGGGCGTGGGCATCTGGTCGATGCATTTTATCGGCATGCTCGCCTTTCGCCTGCCCATCAGCCTGGGCTATGACATCGGCATCACCCTGCTGTCATTGCTGATCGCGGTCCTTTCCAGCGGTTTTGCGTTGTGGCTTGTCAGTCAGCCGCGCTTGCCAGCGTGGCAGTTGGCGTTTGGCGCTTTGATCATGGGCGCCGGCATCAGCGCCATGCACTACACCGGCATGGCCGCGATGCGCATGACCCCCGGTATCGACTACGACCCCACACTGTTTACTGCCTCCTTGTTGATTGCCGTGGGTGCCTCGGCGGCGGCCTTGTGGATCGCTTTCAACCTGCGGCGCAACACGCCTTACGTACGCCTGGCCCGGGGTGGTGCGGCGGTGGTGATGGGCGTGGCAATAGTTGGCATGCACTACACCGGCATGGCCGCGGCGCGTTTTGCAGACGGTAGCTTTTGCGGCGCCGCCTTGACGGGCCTCAGCGGCAAAGGCCTGGATAACCTGGTGCTGGTCACCACCCTCGCGGTGTTGATCATCGCGTTGCTCACCTCGCTGGCCGATGCCCGTCTTGAGGCGCGCACCGCAGTGCTGGCAGACTCGCTGACCCAGGCCAACCAGGAACTCACCCACCTGGCCCTGCACGATATGCTCACCGGCTTGCCCAACCGCACCTTGCTCGCCGACCGGATTCAACAGGCCATACAGCGGGTGAACGAGGAGGGTGGGTGCTTTGCGCTGATGTTTATCGACCTGGACGGCTTCAAACCCGTCAACGATGCCTTCGGCCACCACATGGGCGACCAACTGTTGCAGCAGGTTGGCCTGCGCCTGCGGGAAGACTTGCGCAGCCAGGACACCCTGGCGCGAATCGGCGGCGACGAGTTTGTCTTGCTGGTTCAACTGACCCAGCCTGACGATGCGCTGCGCCTGGCCGAGCGCCAGGTAGGTTTGATCAATCGGTCTTTTAAGGTCACCGAGCATGAACTGAAAATTTCCGCGAGCATTGGTATCGCGCTGTTTCCCGGCAACGGCGCCACTCCCCAGGAACTGCTGATGAACGCCGATGCGGCGATGTATCACGCCAAGGGCATGGGCAAGAACGGCTACAGCTTTTTCGATGTGTCGATGAACACCAACGCGCGCAAGCAATTGCAACTGCTGCAGGACCTGCGCAACGCCCTGGAGCAGGAACAGTTCAGGCTCTATTACCAGCCCAAGTTCGATGCCATCAGCGGCCGCCCGGTGGGGGCCGAAGCGCTGCTGCGCTGGGAGCACCCGCAACAAGGGTTGTTGCTGCCGGACAAGTTTATCGAACTGGCGGAAAAGACCGGCTTGATCATCCCCATCGGCGACTGGGTACTCAATGAAGCCTGCCGCCAGATGCAGGTGTGGTACGCCCAGGGCTATCAAGACTGGCGCATCGCGGTGAATCTGTCGGCGTTGCAGTTCTGCCACGCCGGGTTGGTGAATAGCGTTGCCAATGCCCTGGAACGCCACCGCTTGCCGGCCAACAGCCTGACCCTGGAAATCACCGAGACTACCGCCATGAGTGACGCTGACGCGAGCATGACGGTGCTGCAAAAGCTCTCGGACATGGGCGTCGACCTGTCCATCGACGACTTTGGAACCGGCTATTCGAGCCTGATGTACCTCAAGCGGCTGCCAGCCAATGAGCTGAAAATCGACCGGGGGTTTGTGCGTGACCTGGAGCACGACAGCGACGACGCCGCCATCGTCTCGGCCATTGTTGCCCTTGGCCAGGCCCTGGGCCTGCGCATTGTGGCCGAAGGGGTAGAGACCGACGTCCAGCAAAATTTCCTTACGCGCCTGGGCTGCGATTCGTTGCAAGGTTATCTGCTGGGGCATCCACTGCCCGCCGAGGGTTTCATGGCCGACATCCAGCGCGCCGAGCAAGTGGTGAGCGCGCATTCGATGATGTGAGCCAATGCAAAAGCTGTAGGGCGCAGGTAGTATTGGATCCATCAGCTCACGTTGAATCAGGAGACCGTACACATGGACAAAGTCGTCATCATCACCGGTGGCAGCCGTGGGATTGGCGCCGCCACGGCGTTGCTGGCCGCTGCCCAGGGCTATCGCATCTGCATCAATTACCAGGCCGATGAGGACGCGGCCCACCGGGTACTTGAGCAAGTGCGCGCCCTCGGCGCCCAGGCCATTGCAGTGCGGGCCGATGTCAGTATCGAAGACGAAGTGATCGGCCTGTTCCATCGGGTTGATACCGAGCTGGGCCGGGTGACGGCACTGGTCAACAACGCCGGGACCGTGGGGCACAAGTCGCGGGTCGATGAAATGTCCGAGTTCCGCATCCTCAAGACGCTCAAGACCAATGTGTTGGGGCCGATCCTGTGTGCCAAGCATGCGCTGCTGCGCATGTCGCCCAAACATGGCGGGCAGGGCGGCAGCATCGTCAACGTTTCGTCGGCCGCTGCACGTCTGGGGGCGCCGGGTGAATATGTGGATTACGCCGCGTCCAAGGGCGCGCTGGATACCTTCACCCTCGGGCTTTCCAAGGAAGTGGCGGGTGAGGGGGTTCGAGTCAATGGCGTACGGCCTGGCTTCATCTTCACCGACTTCCATGCTCTGAGCGGCGATCCTGACCGGGTCAGCAAGCTTGAGCCGGGCATTCCCATGGCCCGGGGCGGGCGCGCCGAAGAGGTCGCAGAAGGGATTATCTGGCTGCTGTCGGACAAGGCGTCCTACGCCACCGGAACCTTTATTGACTTGGCAGGCGGCCGTTAGACGTATCTGGTGTGTGGCGCGGCCAAGCCTGCGCCACACACCAGCATCAGGCGTTGCGCAGTACTTTGTAACCGCGGCGCGAGAACTCGCCGAGCAACCACGCCTCGCTATGGTCCCGGGTTTTGTAGCCGTCGTCAGAGAACCCGTCCACGATACCGTTACGGCTCTGACTGGCGTTCAGTTTGCGGTCATCCAGGTTGTCGATGAGCCGGAGCACCTTGTCCAGGTTATAGGCGGCGTTGGCGCGTGAGGCTGGATCCGGATTGGCTTCGCTCCAGTCACCGAGTTTCCGCTTCAGGTCGTCGCCGACCTGATAGTGATCGCGGCCTTTGAGAAAGTGCTTCAGCACAGGGCTTTGGTCGATAATCCGTTCAGCGGATCGGTGATCACCGGCTGGGGACCCGGCGGGGCCATGCATCTCGCGCACCTGTTGCTGTTCTGCGGCACGCATGTAATTGGGCGGGACGGGCAAGGGTTGAACCCTTGGGCGTGAAGAAATATTCATAGGGTATCTCTGATATGAACCAAATAAATGCACCCTTCCTGCTGTGAGAAACGGCGCAGTCTTGTGTGGCCCCTGTCCCGGTTCGGTTCCACCTGCGTCGCTAAAACGAACGCACAATCTTCCCCAGCGTCTCCATCGCCTTTTCACACGACTCGTCCCACGGGCTGCCGTAATTCAAGCGGATGCAGTTCCTGAAGCGTTGCGTCGGCGAAAAGATCGGCCCCGGCGCGATGCTGATGCCTTGGGCCAGCGCCATCTGGAACAACTTCAATGAGTCGGTCTGCTCCGGCAACTCCAGCCACAGGAAATAACCGCCGGCCGGCTGGCTGACCCGCGTCTGCGCAGGAAAATAGCGGGCGATGGCCGCCAGCATCGCGCTTTGCTGTTCTTCCAGCGCATACCGCAACTTGCGCAGGTGCCGGTCGTAGCCGCCGTGTTGCAGGTAATCGGCAATCGCCGCCTGCGCCGGCATCGACGCACACAGCGACGTCATCAGCTTCAGCCGCTCGATTTTCTGCGCGTAACGCCCGGCAGCAACCCAGCCTATGCGATAGCCCGGTGCCAGGCTTTTGGCGAAGGAGCCGCAGTGCATCACCAGGCCTTCGGTGTCGAACGCCTTGGCCGGTTTCGGCGCCTGTTGCCCGTAATACAACTCGGCATACACGTCGTCTTCAATCAGCGGCACCTGATGGCTGCGCAACAACTCCACCAACTCCTGCTTCCGGGCCTCGGGCATGGTCGCGCCCATGGGGTTCTGGAAGCTGGTCATGCACCAACAGGCCTTGATCGGGTAGCGCTCCAGGCTTTGTGCCAGCACCTTGAGGTCGATGCCGTCGCGCGGGTGCACGGGAATTTCCACCGCCTTGAGTTTCAGGCGTTCGAGGATTTGCAGGCTGGCGTAGAACGCTGGCGCTTCGATCGCCACCAGATCGCCCGGCTCGGTCACGGCCTGCAGGCACAGGTTCAGCGCCTCCAGGGCGCCATTGGTGATCAACAGTTCTTCCATCGGCAGCATCAGGCCGCCGACCATGTAGCGCAGGGCGATTTGCCGGCGCAGTTGCGGGTTGCCCGGCGACATGTCGGTGACCACCATGCGCGGGTCCATTTCCCGGCTGGCGCTGGCCAGGGAGCGGGAAAGGCGTTGCAGCGGGAACAGCGTGGGGCTGGGAAACGCCGAGCCGAAGGGCACGGTTTGCGGGTCTTTGATGGAGTCGAGCACCGAGAACACCAGTTCGCTGACGTCCACTTCGGTGGATTCGTGCACGTGAGCGCTCACCACCGGCTCGGAAAACGGGCTCGGCGCATGGGTGTTGACGAAGTACCCCGAGCGCGGCCGTGCACGGATCAGCCCGCGACGCTCCAGCAGGTAGTAGGCCTGGAACACCGTAGACGGGCTGACGCCGTAGGCCTGGCTGGCATAACGCACCGATGGCACGCGCTGGCCGGGGCCGAGCACGCCAGAGCGGATCAGTTCTGCGATGTCGTCGGCGAATTTTTCGTAGCGTTTCATTGAGGCTCAGTACGGTAAATAAATGAGTTCAGTGTTTATGGGGCTGCTGCGCAGCCCAACGGGGGGCAGGCTCCCTCACCACATCGGCGCCACAAACCGGCTGTCCGCCGCGCTGTAAATCCACGGTTCATCCACGTCCGTTACCTTGAAGCGAATGGTCTGCGAACTGCTGGCCGGCTTCTGCGCGGTCATCGCCACCGACACCGGTACATCGGTAATTTCCCCCGGCGCCAGGCTGATTCGGGTCTTGCCCTGCAACTGGAAGCCGTCGCCGTCCACCAGCTCCAGGCGATAATCCTGACGCTGCTGGGTCTTGTTGATGACCTTGAGGCTGTAGATGTTCTCGATCAAGCCTTCACTGTTCTCGCGAAACATTCCACGGTCCTTGGTCACGTCCAGCGACACCATCGGCCGCCCCACCAGGGCCACCACCAGTGCGCCGATCATCACCAGCAGCACGACACTGTAGCCGATCAGCCGGGGCCTGAGCAGGCGGGTCTTGCCACCTTGCAACTGATGCTCCGAGGTGTAGCTGACCAGCCCCCGGGCATAACCCATTTTATCCATGATCGAGTCGCAGGCATCGATACACGCGGCGCAGCCGATGCATTCCATTTGCAGGCCGTCGCGAATGTCGATGCCGGTGGGGCACACCTGCACACACAGCTGGCAGTCGATGCAGTCACCCAGGCCGACGTCTGCTGGTTGCACATCGCGTTTGCGCGGGCCGCGGTTTTCGCCACGGGCCACGTCGTAGGAAATAGTCAGGGTGTCCTTGTCGAACATCACACTCTGGAACCGCGCATACGGGCACATGTGCATGCACACCGCTTCGCGCAGCCAGCCGGCGTTGATGTAGGTGGCGGCAGTGAAGAACAGCACCCAGAACAGGCTCACTCCACCCATTTGCCAGGTCAGCAGTTCCTCGGCCAGCGGCCGGATCGGCGTGAAGTAGCCGACAAACGTCAGCCCGGTCAGCACGCTGATGCCCAGCCACAGCGTGTGCTTGGCCGAGCGCCTGGCCAGCTTGTTCAAGCCCCAGGGCGCGGCTTGCAGTTTTATCCGCTGGTTTCGCTCGCCTTCGGTGACCTTTTCGCACCACATAAATAGCCAGGTGAACGAGCTTTGCGGGCAGGTGTAGCCACACCACACACGCCCCGCGAACACGGTAATGGCGAACAGGCCAAACGCACAGATGATCAACAGCGCCGACAACAGGATGAAGTCCTGGGGCCAGAACGTCGCGCCAAAGATGTGGAATTTACTTTCAGCCAAGTCCCACAGCACCGCTTGCCGGCCCCCCCAGTTCAGCCATACGGTGCCGAAAAACGCCAGGAACAGAAAACCTGCGCCTGCCACACGCAAGGTGCGAAACAGGCCGGTGAAACTGCGGGTGTGAATCAGGTTGTCGCTGGATTTGGCCTTCATCTTCTTGGGATGCGCAGGCTCATACACTTCTACGGTTCGGACGGGGATTCTATCGCTCATGGTCTTTCGCTCATCAGCCTCCATCAGGCAGATGAACTATGCCCGGCGCTCTGTTTGCATAACAGACTCAGGTGGGACGATAAAAAGCGGAGCAGATGCTCTGGCGGCAGGCGCCTGCGACAATGTGCTGCACCCTGTGTGGCGCGGGGTGCAGCGCTTTTTGGCGCAGTGATGCTCCAGGTCAATCAAATCACCGAATCACCGTCTGTAGCCCTCAGATGCTTACGGCCGTCGGTGGCGCCTGCCACGGTCAATGCGTCGGCTTCGGCTTCGGTGATGTAGACCCGCTCGCCGTTCAGCTCAACGGCTGACATGGACTTGGCGCTGTCGGTAATTACGGTGACGTCGGTTGCCGCAAGGCTCCTTTCTTCGCCGTTCTCGTCAACCTTGAAGTAACAGGTCTGGTTTTCGATGCGTACGGGCATGGTGCTGTCCTTTTTCCGGAATGACTGAACATTAGGCGTTTGGCCAGGTTGAATGGTTCGGCGCAACTGACTGACGGTCGGCGCTGTCCATCCCCTATCGACCCATGAAAAGGACACGTCCATGGACGCTTGGTGGCATGAAGTCTGGCAAACCCTGCAAGCGGAATTTGCCGATATAGGCGATGCCCGGCAACTCACACAGGTCACTGTGCGGTTGCTCATCGCAGCGGTCCTGGGCGGTATTCTCGGGTTTGAGCGCGAGCAAAAAGGCAAGGCTGCCGGGGTACGTACCCACATGTTGGTGGCCTTGGGCGCCGCGCTGTTTGTGCTGGTGCCGAGTATGTCCGGCTCACAGGCCGACGCCATGAGCCGCGTGCTGCAAGGGGTGATTGCGGGCATTGGCTTTCTCGGCGCCGGCACCATCCTCAAGGGCAAGGAAGATGAAGAAGGCCAGCACGTCAAAGGCCTGACCACCGCCGCTGGCTTGTGGATGACCGCTGCCATCGGCGTTGCAGCGGGGATGGGGCGTGAGTCCACCGCCGTACTCAGCACGTTGCTGGCATTGGCGGTGTTCAGTTTAATGCCAAGGATCGTGCGCCTGTTCGAGAAGGACTAAACGATCACGGGCGGCATCGTCGTCGGTGGCTCCTCGACCGGTGGCGGCTGCGTTCCAGGCGGTTCCTGCTCTGGAATCGGGTCTGGCTCGGTGGGTGGCAGCGTGGGCTTGTCGATATTGGGATCAGGCGTTTCAGCCGGGATCGGGATATTCATCGGTGTGGCCTCCTTTGTGCTTTGCTCTAGCGGTGGACAACCGTGCGGTGGATTTGATTCCCTGCCCGGTGGCGGTATATCCGCCTGAACTTTTCGCCTGCCAGCATGCTCGGAACCTAGACGGCCCTGCTCAGGGAGAGCGATGCCGTTTCAGAATTTGAATCAAGCACAAGAGCGTCCATGGGGCGTAAAGGGGAGATGCTCGATGACTGCTGAAACACTCACGCAAGACGATTCAACCTCCATATTGCCGCTGTCCCAGGCACTGTTGCTGCCACGGATTGCAATTGAAAGCACGACGCCTGTGATCAATGCCGGCGAGTTTGCGGTCAAGGCTGTGACAGGCCAGCGCGTCCAGGTTGCCAGCAAGGTGTTTGCCGATGGCCACGACAAGCTCGCCGTGATGATCCGCTGGCGCCCGCTGAACGAAGAAAGCTGGCACAGCGTGGTGATGACCGATGTCGGCAACAATGGCTGGGAAGGCGCGTTTACCGTGGCAGCCCAAGGTCCGCATGAGTATTGCATCGAGGCCTGGATCGACACGTTCGCCAGTTTTCGTTACGAACTGAGCAAGAAACACGAGGCCGGGGTGCCAGTCAGCCTGGAATTGCAGGAAGGCCGCAGCCAGGTCCTGCAAGCTGCCGAGCGCAGTGACAACGAATTGCGCGACCGCTTGATGCTGCTGCACCACGAACTCTCCGGCCTGCTGGAAACCGAGCAAGTCGCGCTGTTCCTGCACGAAGACAGTGCACATTTGATGACCCAGGCCGATCACCGCGCCTATCTGAGCATCAGCCCGGTGTTCCCGATCGACGTAGAGCGCGAAGCCGCGCAATTCGCCAGTTGGTACGAGCTGTTTCCCCGCTCGATCACTGACGATCCTGCGCGCCACGGGACCTTCAACGATGTGCACTCGCGGCTGTCGATGATCCATGACATGGGTTTTGACGTGCTGTACTTCCCGCCGATCCATCCCATCGGCCGCAGCCACCGCAAAGGCAAGAACAATTCCCTGACCGCCGGGCCCGATGATCCGGGCAGCCCCTACGCGATCGGCAGCGAGGAGGGCGGCCACGAGGCCATCCACTCGCAACTGGGCACCCGTGAAGACTTCCGCAACCTGGTCAAGGCTGCTGCCGACCATGGCCTGGAAATCGCCCTGGACTTTGCCATCCAGTGTTCCCAGGACCATCCGTGGCTCAAGCAACATCCGGGTTGGTTCAACTGGCGGCCCGACGGCACGATCAAGTACGCCGAGAACCCGCCGAAAAAATACCAGGACATCGTCAACGTGGACTTCTACGCGGCAGACGCCATCCCCAGCCTGTGGATTGAGCTGCGTGACATCGTGGTGGGTTGGGTGGAAGAGGGCGTAAAGACCTTTCGCGTCGACAACCCCCACACCAAGCCGCTGCCATTCTGGCAATGGCTGATCAGCGATGTGCGCGCCCAATACCCCGACGTGATCTTCCTCGCCGAAGCCTTCACTACCCCGGCAATGATGGCGCGCCTGGGCAAGGTCGGTTACTCCCAGAGCTACACCTACTTTACCTGGCGCAACACCAAGGCCGAGTTGAGTGAGTACCTGAGCGAATTGAACGAATCACCGTGGCGCGAGTGCTTTCGCCCCAACTTCTTTGTCAACACGCCAGACATCAACCCAGGCTTCCTGCATGAGTCCGGGCGGCCCGGCTTTTTGATCCGCGCCGCGCTGGCCACTATGGGTTCGGGCCTGTGGGGCATGTATTCGGGTTTTGAACTGTGCGAGGCGGCCCCGGTGCCGGGCAAGGAAGAGTACCTGGACTCGGAGAAGTACGAGATCCGCCCGCGGGACTTCACGGCCCCCGGCAATATTATTGCCGAGATCGCCCAGCTCAACCGCATCCGCCGGCAAAACCCTGCGCTGCAGACGCATTTGGGTCTCAAGCTCTATAACGCGTGGAACGACAACATCCTGTACTTCGGCAAGCGCAGCGAGGACGGCACCAACTTCATCCTGGTCGCCGTGAGCCTCGACCCGTTCAACGCCCAAGAGGCCAATTTCGAGCTGCCGCTGTGGGAGATGGGCCTGCCGGACGACGCCCAGACACAGGGCGAAGACTTGATGACCGGCCACCGCTGGACCTGGTACGGCAAGACCCAATGGATGCGGATTGAACCGTGGCACCAGCCGTTTGGCATATGGCGCATTAGCGTTTCCTGAAGCTGATCTGCAATCCAAAGGAGATCAAATGTGGGAGCTGGCAAGCCAGCTCCCACATTTGATCGAGTTCCTTCAGGCAGAATTTTTCGAATTCCCAGGAGTTTCCAATGGCGAAGAAACCCAAGGCTGCCACCTTTATCAAAGACCCGCTCTGGTACAAGGACGCGGTGATTTATCAGGTTCATGTCAAATCCTATTTCGACTCCAACAACGACGGTATCGGTGACTTTCCTGGGCTGATCGCCAAGCTCGACTACATTGCCGACCTCGGCGTAAACACCATCTGGCTACTGCCGTTCTACCCCTCGCCACGCCGCGACGACGGCTACGATATTGCCGAATACCGTGGCGTGCACAGCGACTACGGAACCATGGCCGACGCCAAGCGGTTCATCGCTGAAGCCCATAAGCGCGGGCTGCGGGTGATCACCGAGCTGGTGATCAACCACACCTCCGACCAGCACCCCTGGTTCCAGCGTGCGCGCAAGGCCAAGCCGGGTTCGGCCGCGCGGGACTTCTATGTGTGGTCCGATGACGACCAGAAATACGACGGCACCCGCATCATTTTCCTCGACACCGAAAAATCCAACTGGACCTGGGACCCGGTCGCCGGCCAGTACTTCTGGCACCGCTTCTATTCCCACCAGCCGGACCTCAACTTTGACAACCCGCAGGTCATGAAAGCCGTGTTGTCGGTGATGCGCTATTGGCTCGACATGGGCATCGACGGCCTGCGCCTGGACGCGATCCCGTACCTGATCGAGCGCGACGGCACCAACAATGAAAACCTCCCGGAAACCCACGACGTCCTCAAGCAGATCCGCGCCGAGATCGACGCCAACTACCCGGACCGCATGCTCCTGGCCGAAGCCAACCAATGGCCGGAAGACACCCAGCTGTATTTCGGTGACAAAAAGGGCGATGACGGCGACGAATGCCACATGGCTTTTCACTTCCCGCTGATGCCGCGCATGTACATGGCGCTGGCCCAGGAAGACCGTTTCCCGATCACCGACATCCTGCGCCAGACCCCGGAGATCCCGGCCAATTGCCAATGGGCTATCTTCCTGCGAAACCACGATGAACTGACCCTGGAGATGGTCACCGACAAAGAGCGCGACTACCTCTGGAATTACTACGCGGCCGACCGCCGTGCGCGGATCAACCTGGGGATTCGCCGCCGCCTGGCGCCGCTGATGGAACGAGACCGTCGGCGCATCGAGCTGCTCAACAGCCTGTTGCTGTCGATGCCCGGCACGCCAACCCTGTACTACGGCGATGAAATCGGCATGGGCGATAACATTTACCTCGGTGACCGCGACGGCGTGCGTACGCCGATGCAATGGTCCATCGACCGCAACGGCGGCTTCTCCCGCGCCGACCCGGCCAGCCTGGTGTTGCCGCCGATCATGGACCCGCAATACGGGTACCTGTCGATCAATGTCGAAACCCAGACCCAAGACCCGCACTCGTTGCTGAACTGGACCCGACGCATGCTGGCGGTGCGTAAACAGTCGAAGGCCTTTGGTCGCGGCAGCCTGAAAATGCTTTCGCCCACCAATCGCCGCATCCTGGCGTATACCCGCGAATACACGGGCGCCGACGGCAAGACTGAAATCATCCTGTGCGTGGCCAACGTATCCCGCAGCGCCCAGGCGGCCGAGTTGGACCTCTCGGCGTTCGCCGGCATGGTTCCGGTGGAAATGCTCGGCGGCAACGCCTTCCCGCCGATTGGCCAGCTGAATTTCCTGCTGACCCTGGCACCGTATGGCTTCTACTGGTTCGTGCTCGCGGCCGAAAACCAGATGCCAAGTTGGCACGTGGAACCTGCGCAAAGCATCCCGGACTTCACCACCCTGGTGCTGAAGAAACGCATGGAAGAACTGCTCGAAGCACCGTGCCGCACCACCCTGGAACAAACCGCCTTGCCGGCCTGGCTGCCCAAACGCCGCTGGTTTGCCAGCAAAGATACGGCGATCGATGGCGTGCACATCGCCTACGGCGTGCGCTTTGGCGACCCGCAGCATCCGGTGCTGCTCAGTGAAATTGAAGTGACCAGTGCCGGGCAGGTCAGCCGTTATCAGCTGCCGTTCGGCTTCCTCGGCGAAGACCAGTTCACCAGTGCCTTGCCGCAACAACTGGCACTCGCCCGTGTGCGGCGCGTGCGGCAGGTGGGCCTGGTCACCGATGCCTTCAGCCTCGACGCCTATATTCGGGGCGTGATCCAGGGCCTGCAGGCCAATACCGTACTCAACTCCACCGATGGCGAGATTCGCTTTGTGCCCACGGCCCAATTGGCCAGGCTGCAATTGAACGATGAATCCGAAGTGCGCTACCTCGCTGCCGAGCAGTCCAACAGTTCGGTGGTGGTGGGCGGCAGCCTGGTGCTCAAGCTGATCCGTAAAGTCAGCGCCGGGGTGCATCCGGAGCTGGAAATGGGCGCCTATCTGACCGAAGCCGGCTACGCGCATATCTCGCCACTGCTGGGCTCGGTGATTCGCCGCGATGCCGACGGGCAGGACAACCTGCTGATGATTGCCCAGGGTTACCTGAACAACCAGGGCGATGCCTGGAGTTGGACCCAGAACAACCTGGAACGGGCGATTCGCGACGAACTGGCCGAAGCCATGTCCGAGCAGGAGCAGCATTACAACGCACTGGGCGAACTGGCGGATTTTGCCGGCTTGCTTGGCCAGCGTCTCGGTGAAATGCACCAGGTGCTGGCAGCATCCACGACCGACAAGGCCTTCAAGCCCGAAGCCACCTCCGTCAAAGACAGCCAAGGCTGGGCCAAGCACGTGGGCGCACAAATCGACCGCGCCTTGCAGCTGCTTAAACAGCATCAAACCAAGTTGAACCCTGCCGATCAGGCGCTGGTCAGTGCTTTACTGGAACAGAAAAAGGCCATTGGCACTTACGTTCAGGACCTGGCGAACGCCACGGTGGGCGGGTTGCGCATTCGCGTGCATGGCGACCTGCACCTGGGCCAGGTGCTGGTGGTCAAGGGCGATGCCTACCTGATTGACTTCGAGGGTGAGCCGGCGCGACCGCTGCATGAACGTCGCGGCAAACACAGCCCGTACAAGGATGTGAGTGGGGTGCTACGGTCGTTTGATTACGCGGCAGCCATGGCGGTGAATGTGCAGGGCGTGGACCAGTCAGCTGAAGCCAATGCGTCACGCCAGCGGGTCGCGGATCGCTACTTGCACGAGGCGAAACAGGCATTTACCCAGGCCTATCACGCGGCCACGACTACACTGGGCCATGACTGGCAGGATGCCAAGGGCCAGGACGCAGCGCTGGTGTTGTTCAGCCTGGAGAAGGCCGCGTACGAAGTGGCCTACGAAGCAGAGAATCGCCCGAGCTGGTTGCCAGTGCCGTTGCAAGGTTTGCACGGGCTGCTCAGTGGGTTGAAACCATTATCGAAAACTGCACGCGGTGGGGAGACGTCATGAGTTTTACAAGCAAAGAACCGCTGCAGGAAAAATTGAGTGTGATGCCCAACCCTGCGGATATCGAAGCCCTGGTACGGGCCGAACACCATGACCCGTTCTCGATCCTCGGGCCTCATGATGACGAGGAGGGCGGTCAGTTCATCCGTGCTTTCCTGCCCGAAGCCTTGAGTGTCCAGGTGCTTGCCCGCGACAGTGGCGAGCACATCGGCAACCTCGATGCGACGCAGGTCCCGGGCTTGTTCGTCGGGCATTTCGGCAGTCGCCAGGCGTACCTGCTGAAGATCCAGTGGGCCGGGGGCGAACAGGTCACCGAAGATCCTTACAGCTTCAGCCAACTGCTGTTGGGTGAGATGGATTTGTACCTGTTTGCCGAAGGTAACCACCGCGACTTGAGCAGTTGCCTGGGCGCACAAGTGACCAGCGTCGACGGCATCCAGGGTGTGCGCTTTGCGGTATGGGCGCCGAATGCCCGCCGCGTATCGGTGGTGGGTGACTTCAATATCTGGGACGGGCGCCGTCATCCGATGCGCCTGCGCCATCCGTCCGGGGTCTGGGAAATCTTTATCCCGCGCCTGCAACCGGGCGCGGCTTACAAGTATGAAATCCTCGGCGCTCACGGGATCCTGCCGCTCAAGGCCGACCCCATGGCCCTGGCCACGCAGATGCCGCCGGACACGGCGTCCAAGGTCGCATCGCCTTTGCAGGTCGACTGGCAGGACCACGACTGGATGCAGTCGCGCAGCGAGCGCCAAAAGACCAGCGCGCCCTTGTCGATCTACGAGCTGCATGCCGGTTCCTGGCAGTGCGAGCTGGACGAAGTCGGCGAAGTATCCCGCCAGTACGGTTGGCGCGAGCTGGTTGAGCGGTTGATTCCGTATGTGCAGCAGTTAGGCTTCACCCATATCGAACTGATGCCGATCATGGAGCACCCGTTTGGTGGCTCCTGGGGTTATCAGGCATTGTCGCAATTTGCCCCGACGGCGCGTTTCGGCTCGCCGGATGATTTTGCGTTTTTCGTCAACGCCTGCCACCAGGCCGACATCGGCGTGATCCTCGATTGGGTGCCGGCGCATTTCCCCACCGACACCCACGGCCTGGCGCAATTCGACGGCACCGCGCTGTATGAATACGCCAACCCACTGGAAGGCTTCCACCAGGATTGGGACACCCTGATCTACAACCTCGGCCGCACCGAAGTCCATGGCTTCATGCTGGCCTCGGCGTTGCACTGGCTCAAGCATTTTCATATCGACGGCCTGCGGGTGGATGCCGTGGCATCGATGCTGTATCGCGACTATTCGCGCAAGGCCGGCGAATGGGTGCCGAACCGCCACGGCGGGCGTGAAAACCTCGAAGCCATCGACTTCCTGCGCCACCTCAACGACGTGGTGGCCCTGGAAGCCCCCGGCGCGCTGGTGATCGCCGAGGAATCCACCGCGTGGCCCGGCGTGAGCCAGCCGACCCAACAGGGCGGCCTGGGGTTCAACTACAAATGGAACATGGGCTGGATGCACGATTCGCTGCACTACATCCAGCAAGACCCGGTGTACCGCGCTCATCATCACAACGAGCTGAGTTTCGGCCTGGTGTATGCCTGGTCCGAGCGTTTTATCCTGCCGATTTCCCACGATGAAGTGGTGCATGGCAAACACTCGCTGATCGACAAGATGCCCGGTGACCGCTGGCAGAAGTTTGCCAACCTGCGCGCGTACCTGAGCTTCATGTGGATGCACCCGGGCAAGAAGCTGCTGTTCATGGGCTGTGAATTTGGCCAATGGCGCGAATGGAACCACGACCAGCAACTGGACTGGTACCTGCTGCAATACCCCGAACACCGGGGCGTGCAGAAACTGGTGGGCGACCTTAACCGGCTGTACCGCGAAGAGCCGGCACTGCACGACCAGGACGACGCACCACAGGGCTTCCAGTGGCTGATTGGGGATGACGCGATCAACAGCGTCTACGCCTGGTTGCGTTGGAGCAAGGACGGTCGGCCGGTGCTGGTGGTGGCCAACTTCACGCCGGTGCCGAGGGAGGCGTACCAGGTTGGCGTACCGTTTGCCGGGCGCTGGAGCGAAGTGATCAACAGCGACGCCGACACCTACGCCGGCTCCAACTTCGGCAACGGTGGCGGGGCGTTTACGGTAGAGGAGCCCAAACATGGGCAACCGTTGTCGCTGTCGTTGAACCTGCCGCCGCTGGGTGTGCTGATCCTGCGACCGGAAGGCTGACTTACAGAGGATGAAGATCAAATGTGGGAGCTGGCTTGCCTGCGATAGCATCACTTCGGTCTAGCTGAAAGACCCAAGTGCCGGCATCGCGGGCAAGCCCGGCTCCCGCAGTTGGAGGGTGCTGTGGCCTAGAAATCAACCTTCACGCCAATCGTGCCTTCCCGCCCGTTAAGCGGGTTGTTGGCCAGATTCCGGCTGTATCCCAGCTCGCCATACACCTTCACCGCAGTCGAAACCTGCAGCGCCGCCCCGGTGCTCAGGTCGAGCGTGGTGGATTGCTGGTCGGTGTTGATGTCCGTCGACGCATTGAAGGTGACGGTGTCGGTCCCGGCACCGGCATGCCACACATTGGCCCGCACATAAGGCTGTAGCGGCATCCCGCCGACCTTGTAGTCGCCCCGCACGCGAACCCCGAGGCGAGTGGTGACGCGGGTGTCGGCCTTGAACGAGATCGCCGACATGCCATCGTTCTGGCTGTCCAGCCAGCTGCGGTCGATGATCACCTGGGCCTGGGGTTCCACCTCCCAATGCTCGGAAACCGTGAAAGGCATGCCGACCTCCGCGGAGCCCGCGACGTTGTGCCCCTTGGTCTGCAATTTTACGCCCCGGCTGGATTCGTCGTGGCCGTCGAACCGGGTGCCCATCAACACCAGGTCCAGGTAGGCGCGGTTGGCGTCGATCAGGGCCCAGTAGGTGCCCAGGCTGTCGGCGCGCAAGGTGATGTTACCGGTGTCGGTGTTCTGGAAACCGCCGGAAAACCCCTCCACATTCCCGCTCAAGCGGCTATGACCGACAAAGAACCCCACTTGTTGGGTCAGGTCATTGTCCGAGGTCCAGGCGTAGAGATCCGTGCCCACCTGGAAGCCCGACAACGAACTGTCCAGGCTCGGGCTGACGGTGCCGGAAAACGACTGGCGCGTACTGCTGCCAAATACCCGGGCCCAGCCCGCCGGTATCGCGCCGTTCTGTGGCGGCTGGCTCTGGTCGCCCATGCGCTCGTGATACGTGCTCAACATGCCCTGGACCATTTGCTGCACGGCGGGGAATAACACCGAGTAGTCCGCCACTTCCGGGCGGTAGATCGGAATAGGGGCTTCGCCCGGGAAGATGCCCGGCAGGTCAGGGGTGCCGTCGGCGGGCACCGGCGGCAAGATTCCCACGGGCGGGTTCGCGGGGTCTGGGGGCGTCGGCGGGAAAATCCCGGAGGGCGGGCCTTCGGGGTTGGGCAATGGCGGTGCTTCAACGGATGAGCGCAAGTACCAGTTTTGCGCGGTGCCCGGCGTGACGCCGCCCTTGTACAGGTAGTACTCGAAGGCCCCGGCCGAGACCGAACCGTTCGGCAGGGAAAAGGCCAGGTCACTGCCGGTGGCGCCATTGATGGCCTGCACCACCTGGATGCCGTTCTGCACAGTTTGGCCGCCGGCACCGCCAAGGTTGGTGATGGTGATGGCCGTGCTGCCCAGGATCGTGCCCTGACTGACGATCAGCCTGTCGCTGGGTGAACCGTCGCCGGCCAGCACGCTTTGCAAGGCCAGGCGTGCGTTGTTGCCGATGTAGTTGCCGTGGAGGGTGAGGCTGTCGGTGGCGCTGGTGTTAGTCATGTCGATCAGGCCTGCGTTGTTCACGGTGACGAGCTGGCCGGCGGTAAACGGGCTGATGCTGCCCTGGGTGACCAGCAGCGTACCGACGTTGATGTCCATGGTCCCGGTGCGGGTGCCGGCGTCGCCGAGGGTGAACGTGCCGCTGCCCAGGGTGAATACCGAGCCATTGTTGAGGGTCACGGTTTCCCAGTTGACGTAGCGCTGTGGGGTGGCGGATTTGGTGTTGTCGAACGTCAGAGCGTCGTTGCCCAAGCCGCCATCCAGCAGGGGCGTGGATGACAAGGTGGTTTGCGTCAGGTTGTCGAGGAACGCCCGGTCGGAACCGCTGCCGGTCACAATCGGGCCGTGGATCAGCCCGGCGGTGTTCCAGGTGAATTCATTGTTGCCATTGCCGGTAAAGATCCCCTGGGCAATATCGCCACCCTTGATGAGTATCCGGTTGTCGCCGTTGCCAACGTTGATCTTGCCGCCAACGCTGCCATTGGACACGGTGAGGCTGTTGTTGCCATCCCCGGCGGTCATGTCGCCGATGATACGGCCGGTACTCAGGTTCGCCTCGTTGTCGCCATCGCCCTGGGTCTCGGAGGCGATGGTGCCGCCGCTCATGGAAAAATTATTGTTGCCCAGCCCCTGGATCACCGCCCCGGCGCTGCCCTGGCTGATCTGGATGATGCCGTTGCCGGTGCCCTGGAGGATGTTGCCAGTCACCGTGGCGCCGAACAGTTGGAAGATATTGGCGCCGTCCCCCATGTTCACCGTGCCCTCGATGGTGCCCGAGCTCATGGTTACCAGGTCGCGGCCTGGCGCGAACGTCACGTCGCCATTGATCACGCCCGTGCCGAGGGAGGGAAACAGCAGTGTGTTGTTGCCGGCAGTGTCGACGACGCCCGGGCTGCTGGCGCTGGCGCAGGTGAACGTGTCATCGCCGGCGGTGGGGGTCAGCACGCAGTCAGCGAATGCAACCAGCGGCCATCCCGCCAGCAAGGCCGAAGATATGACACCCAAGTGCATCAGGGTTGCAAACCGTGCGGTCATGATCTGCCCTCGCTGGACGCCTGTGCGCCAAGCGCACTCACTCACCTTAGCGCCGCGTTGAAAGCGTCGCTACTGTGAAAAGTAACAGGTACAGACGAGTAGGCAGGGCGCTACAGAAACACAATCTCATAGGGTTCGCGCATCCGCTCCAGCAGCACCTGCGCCAATAGCGGCGCCAGGCCGATTTCCGGGTCGCCCGCCAATTGGCTGGCATAGGCGTGCGCTGCATGCAGCTTGCGGGCAACGCTCCAGGTGTCGAGCCGTACCCGGCGTGCGCGCTGCCAGGGAATTGCGGCGGTCTCCCGTACAGGCCAGTGCCACGCCCAGATCGGCAACTCATGCAGGTGCACGCCTTTGAGCCCGCAGGCTTTGGCGGCGGCGCGGCCCACGGCGTCGTGGTCGGCCTTGCCGTCGTTGCGCCAAGTGGTAAACACCACATCGCCAGGTTGCAGGTAACGTGCAATGAACTGGCTCATCTGCTGTTCCCGCGCGGCCAGGGCGTTGTCGGCAAAGCCGCCGCGAATCCATTTCAGGCTGTGCAGGGGCACGCCCAGGCGGCGCAGGGCTTCGACACTTTCCTGGGGGCGCACCACGCTCAGGCGCTTGGCCGGCCACACGGTCGAGCCGGGATGGCTGGCGCTGCCGTCGGTGATGGAGATCAGTTGCAGGGAGTATTCAAGGGTGCTGAACAGTTGCAGCAACCCGCCACAGGCGATCACTTCGTCGCCGGGATGCGGGGCGATGATCACCACGCGGCTGCCTTCGGGCACCAGGGTTGCGGGATTAATGGCGGGGATTTGCGCGAGTTGCGGGGCGCTGTTCCAGATTTGCGCGGGGCCCCGGCGGGTGTCGATTAACGGTGCAGGCTTCATGAGTGTCACGTCCTTGTTCATCGGTGATGCAGGCCGTACCCCGTTGACGGGACGGCTCTTGTTGGTACACGAGCGGCCTGTACGGACACTCGCAGCGCAACGGCATTCCAACCCTGGATTGCCGTGCAAGGAATATTGATGATAGTTACGAATCGTCGCTTTTACACAGCCGGATGTCGCAATTTTTTCAGGAGGCCTGCATCAGGCTCTTCAGATAGTCACCAAAACCGCCCTGGGCGCGGCAATCCAGACGTGCGCTGGTGATCACTTGGGGCGAATGGCTCCAGGCAATCGAAGCCCCGCAGCGTTCCAGTTGACGCACCAGTTCCACATCCTCATGACACGGCAACGGCTCGAACCCACCGGCCCGCACATAAGCACTGGCGCTGATACCCAGGTTGGCGCCATGAATATGCCGGTGCCCGTCCCGCGCCTCGTAGGCCTGGTGATAGCGGATTTGCGCTGCCGGGTCGAAACCCTCGCTCCAGGCATCGACCGTCACCGTGCCGCACACCGCATCCACCCCCAGTGCCAGCTGCGCTACCAGCCAATCGGGGGCGACGCGGCTGTCGGCGTCGGTGCAGGAAATCCAGCGGGCGCCATTGTTGAGCAAGTGCCGTGCGCCCACGCCGCGCACGTGCCCCACGTTGCGCACCTGCACTTCCAGGCTGTGTACCTGGTACTCCCGGGCGATCAATGCGCTGCGGTCACTGCAACTGTCGAGCACCGTCAGAATCTGTACCTCCTCCCCCAGCAGCCCCGGATGGCTCGCCGCGACCATCGCCGCTTTCAGGCAGTCAGGCAGCAATGACTCTTCGTTATGCACGGGTATCAGGATGCCAATCATCGCAGTCCCTCCTGGGTCGCGACCGTGGTGCCATCGAGGCTCCACAGGTCCAGTAAAAAATCACTTTCGTGGTGGTGCGCCAGATGCGCCATGCCCAAGCGCTGGTCGAGGCGTGCGTGCACCATTTCTGCCGTTTGCGGGCAGCCTTCGATGGGCGGGCGCCAATGGCAGGCGAGGAGCTGCCCGCCCGGCGTCAGGGAGGCGAGGGCGCGATCGATCAGATGGTCGAAGTCGTTCGGGTCCAGGTAGTAGCACAGCTCGCTGAGTACAATCAGTTCGAAGCTCTCGTTGGGCCACTGCTCCGGCAGGCGGCTCTGCTGCACCGTGGCATGGCTGAAATCGCGTAGCCGTGTCTGCGCCAGGCAAACCGCCGCCTGCGCCGTGTCACAGCACAGCAGGCGGTCGCAGCGTGCGGCCAGCTCGAAGCTCAGTTCACCATTGGCGCAGCCGGGTTCAAAGATCGATGCGTAACGTGGCCGGGTCAGCAGCGCCAGGGTCAGGGCACGCTTGCGCTGCTCGTACCAGCGTTGGCGAAAGGCCCAGGGGTCGTCGTTACCTGCAAACAGCTGGTCGAAGTAAGGCGTGGCGACGCTCATACAAACACCACTTCAAAAGGTTGCAGCAGGCGCTCCAGCACATACGGGGCGAGCACCGGCGGCAGGCCGATCTGCGGGTCGCCTTCCAGTTGGCTGGCGAACGCGTGGATGGCGTGGCGCTTGCGGGCGACCACTTCGGGTGACAGGAGGATTTTGCGCGCACGCGCCCAAGGCACCTGGCTGTCTTCGGGGGTTGCCCAGTGCCAGGTCCACACAGGCAGCTCCAGCAAGGTGGCGCCCGCGGCCCTGGCAGCCTTGGCGCTGGCACGGCCCACGGCCTCATGGTCGCAATGGCCGTCTTCGCGCCACGTAGTAAAGACCACGTCACCTGGCTTGAGGTAACGTTCTATGAACCGACCCAGTTCTTCTTCCCCGGCAGCTACCTGGCTGTCGCGGAACCCGGCCCTCAGCCATTTAAGGCTGTGCAGCGGCAACCCCAGGCGATGCAGGGCTTGCGCCGATTCCTGCGGGCGCACCACGCTCAAGCGTTCCACCGGCCAGCGGCGGGAACCCGGGTGGCTGGCGCTGCCATCGGTGACAGAGATCAGCAACATTGGGCGGTCAAGGGCGGCGAGGCCTTGCAGCAGGCCACCGCATCCCAGCACTTCATCGTCCGGGTGGGGCGCAATGATCACCGCACGGCTGCCCTCGGGCACCAGCTCGGCAATGCTCACGCAAGGCAACTCGGCCAGTCGCGACGAGCTTTGCCACAGGTGCAACGGCGTGCCCTGGCCAACAATCGGATTGGCTTTCACAGTTCCCACCTCCCTGGGCGCTCATCGGCGACGTGTTGACCGAGGGCGGCCAGGTCGCGTTCGGCGTGACTTTGCCGCAGGTACACCGGCAAGTCGGCCATCAGCTGCGCAAAGTGCGGGTCTTTGCAATACGGGCCCGCGCCTAGTGCTCGCCCGACGTGATGGATCACCTGGTCGACTGTTTCCTCGATGCAGGCGCGAACCTGTTGCGCGAGCAATTGGGCATTCGCCTTGGGGTGCCGGTCGATGTGCGTGGCGCTGTCACGCAGCACGCAGGCCGCACTGTGCAAGGTGCTGTCGACGCTGCCCAAATGGGCCAGTGCGTGGGGTTCCGGGCGTTTGCCGCACTGCTCGCGCAAGGGTTCGGCCAGGCGTTGGGCCGCACCGTACCAGCACGCTGCGATACCGATGCCGCCCTGCCAGAAACCCGGGCGTGCCAGGTAGTCCCCCGGCCCGCCGATGGCCAGGCCAATCGCGTCGCTGAACTGCACCTCAACGCTGCCTGTGGCCGCCATGCCAACCGCCGCCCAACCGTCATCGGTGACGGTCACTCCAGGCTGATGCATAGCCACTGCAACCAGTTGCTGGCGCTCCTCTTCATCCCATGCAGTGAGCAACCCGTGGCTGACCACCGCGGCGCCCGAGCACCAGGGCTTGCGACCCTCCAGCCGCAAGCGCTGGCCGTCGCGGCGAATCCGCACCCTGGCCGTTGGCGGCTCGGCCGCCCACATACCCCACGTGCTGCCCACTGGCGGCAAGGGGCTGTCGAGTTCGGCGATAATCGCCAATGCGTCGGTGTGGCCTTCGTATAACTTGCACAACCGCAGATCATGGCCGGCCACTTGTGCCAGCCGGCTGAAGCGTTCCAGGGTCTGCCCGCTGCCCGGCAGGGGCAGTTGGTCCAGGCCTTCCTCCACCAGTGCCCTCAGCGCAGCGCCAAGGGCCCGGGTGTCCGGGTATTCCCGGTAGCCGCGAAGAAATCCATGCAGAGCCATTTCACACCTCGTCCTCATGCTGCAATTCAAACAACAATAACGAACGCCCGGTGACGGCGTACTCGTGATCGAAATCGAAGCGCTCCTGGCCTCGCACCGACGGCTGGTTGGTGTCGAGCATGCAGGTCCAGAAGCCGCCATCCGGCACTGGTGGCAGGCGGAAATTGACCATGTCGTGGTGAGCGTTGACCACCAGCAATAACGTGGCATCGGCCCCCGGGCGGCGAATCCCGGTTTCCTGGGCGCGGCCATCCATCAACATGCCCAGGCAGCGCCCGTGGCTGTCTTGCCATTGCTCGATGGTCATTTCATCACCGCTTGGCGCAAGCCAGGTGACGTCCTTGACGCCGATGTCTTCGTTGTAGTCGCCCACCAGGAAGCGTCCGCGCCGCAGGATTGGGTAGGCCAGACGTAGCTTGATCAAGCGTTTGACGAACTTGAGCAGGGCCTTGCCGTCTTCGTCCAGATCCCAGTTGATCCAGCCGATCTCGCTGTCCTGGCAGTACGCGTTGTTATTGCCGTGCTGGGTGCGGGCGAACTCGTCACCGGCCACCAGCATCGGGGTGCCTTGGGCCAGCAACAGGGTGGCGAAGAAATTGCGCATCTGGCGCAAGCGCAATGCGTTGATTTCCGGGTCGTCGGTGGGGCCTTCGACACCGTGGTTCCAGGACAGGTTGTTGTTGCTGCCGTCCTGGTTGTTCTCGTCGTTGGCTTCGTTGTGCTTGTCGTTGTACGACACCAGGTCGTGCAGGGTGAAACCGTCGTGGGCGGTGATGAAGTTCACCGAGCTGTAGGGCCTGCGACCGCGCTGGTTGAACATCTCGCCGGAGGCGGTCATGCGCCCGGCAAAATCCGCCAACTGGCCGTCGTCGCCTTTCCAGAACGAGCGCACGGTGTCGCGAAAACGGTCGTTCCATTCCACCCAGCCCGGCGGGAAACCACCGACCTGATAGCCACCGGGGCCGCAGTCCCAGGGCTCGGCAATCATTTTCACCTGGCGCAGTACCGGGTCCTGGCGGCAGGCCACGAGGAAGCTGTGACGCTCGTCGAAACCGTCGCGGTAGCGGCCGAGAATGGTTGCCAGGTCGAAGCGGAACCCGTCGACGTGCATTTCGGTGGCCCAGTAGCGCAACGAGTCGGTGACCATTTGCAGCACGCACGGATGGCTCAGGTCGAGGGTGTTGCCGGTGCCGGAATCGTTGATGTAGAAACGCTTGTCGTCGGGCATGAGGCGGTAGTACGAGGCGTTGTCGATGCCGCGCATGGACAGGGTCGGGCCTTGCTCGTTGCCTTCGGCGGTGTGGTTGTAGACCACGTCCAGAATCACTTCCAGCTTGGCTTCATGCAGGTGCGCGACCATCTCCTTGAACTCGGCGATCTTGCCGCTGGCCAGGTAGCGAGGGTCGGGGGCAAAGAAGGCGATGCTGTTGTAGCCCCAGTAGTTGGTCATGCCTTTTTGCAGCAGGTGCTGGTCGTTGACGAAGGCGTGTACCGGCAGCAGTTCCACCGACGATACGCCCAGTTGGCGAATGTGCTTGAGCACATCGTCGACCATCAGCCCGGCGCAGGTGCCCCGCACTTCTTCCGGCACCGAAGGGTGGCGCATGGTGATGCCGCGCAAGTGGGTTTCATAAATGATTGTGCGATCCCACGGCGTGCGCACCGGCTGGTCGTTGCCCCAGGTGTGGGCCGGGTCGATGACCTTGCATTTGGGCACGAAGGGCGCGCTGTCGCGTTCGTCGAAACTGAGGTCGGCGTCGGGGTGCCCGATGGTGTAGCCAAACAGTGCCTCGGACCATTTGAGTTCGCCCACCAGCTGTTTGGCGTAGGGGTCGATCAGCAATTTGTTGTGGTTGAAGCGATGACCGTTGGCGGGGTCATAAGGACCGTACACGCGATAGCCGTAAATCAGCCCCGGGTGGGCGTCGGGCAAATAGCCGTGAAAGGTCTCGTCGGTGTATTCGGGCAGTTCGATACGTTCCAGTTCGACTTCACCGCTGTCGTCGAAAATGCACAGCTCGACTTTGGTGGCGTTGGCCGAGAACAGCGCAAAGTTGACCCCAAGACCGTCCCAGGTCGCGCCGAGGGGGAAGGGCAAACCTTCACGAATCCGCGACGGCTCGTTTTCCGGCGTCGATTTGGGCTTGTTGGGTTTGCTCATTGAGGTGCTCCTGCAAAGGGTTTTTCCGGGCCGAACGGGGCCATGCCGGCGTGAAGCCAGATGAAAATCTTGAATTGGATGCGGTTTCCCCTGTGGGAGCTGGCTTGCCTGCGATGGCGGAGTACCTGGCGACATCGATGCTGAATGTGCCGCCACCATCGCGGGCAAGCCCGCTCCCACAAGGGGCCTTTGTCAGCTGGCGGGCTTGCGCGGCGCCTTGGGTTTTTTGTCGGCAACAGGCTTGGCCGGCGCTGCTGCGGCCTTGGGTTTCGGCGCGGCTTTGGGCTTGGCGGCAGCCTTTGGCTTGGAAGGCGTCAGCGCCTCGGCTTCCGCCAGTTTGCGCGCCATCTCCCAGTGTCGCGCGTCCTCGCCGTGGGGTTTCCCTTCAGACTCCCAGATCTGATGCGCCAGTTCGCGTATGCGTTTGTCTTCAGTACTCATCGCAATGCTCCTCACAGAAAATTTCAGCTTTCTTGATCATCAGGATTGATAAAGACATTGACCGGGAAATCCCCCAGGGCAGCGCTGATCATGAGCTCCTTGTTTGGTGTGACTGCGCCTGTTCGGAAAAGTCCCTTCCAATTTCGGGTTGGAGCGGCGAACGGTAATTTGACCCGCGTATCGCCCCAAATCTGCGCGTTGATCAGCGGGTATACCCCGTTTTCAAGCAACGGGTGAGGCCAGCGCGGCACCACCACCAGCAACTGTTTGCCCTCGTGTTCGCGGTAGAAGGCGACCACTCGCCCGGCGTGTTCACCCACCACCTCCAGAGGTTCGTAAGTGCCTTGGCGAAACAGGTGCGGATGCAGTTTGCGCAGCGCCAGCACCTGGCCGATCAGCGCTTGTTTGATGCGCCCGTCATGCCAGTTGAACATCAGCTCGCCGATATCCGCCGGCGTGTGCAGCCCCTGTTCGCGCGCGTGAAAGTCCACCGGCCGGCGGTTATCAGGGTCTACCAGCGTGAAATCCCAGAACTCATCGCCCTGATACAGGTCCGGCACGCCCGGCACGGTGAGGCGAAGCAAGGATTGCGCCAGCCCATTGAGCGCGCCAGCCGGGGCGATGGCTTGGGCAGCCTCGCCGATGGCGTTGCGCAGCGCCTGGCCTGAATCTTCCAGCAGCAGCCGTGACAGGAATGCTTCCACACCTTGTTCATACAGTTCGTTGGGCGCGCTCCAACTGCTGTGCAGCTTGGCTTCGCGCAGGGCTTTTTGTTGCCACTGCCAGAGGCGCTGGTGATAGCCCGCCAGGCCCTTGGCATCGTCGCGATGCAGGTCCAGCGGCCAACTGCCCAACAGCACCTGATAGAGGATCAACTCGTCGCCCGCGGATGGAGTGTCGGCATCGCTGCGCAGGCGGGCGGCGAGGGTGCGCCATTGCTCCACCTGTTCGGCGTACCAGTCGGCGCATTCGCTGAGCACGGCCAGGCGCGCCCGGGTGTCTTCGCCGCGCTTGTGGTCGTGGGTGGCGGTGGCCAGCAGGTTGTCGGGAAAGGTGCGCAGGCGCTGCTGGTTGACCGCATGGAAGTCCTCCAGCGGCGCACTGAATTGTTCGGTGCTGAAGCCTACGTCATTGCGCGAGAGCAACACCCCCGAGCGATAGAACGCGGTGTCTTCCACCGCCTTGGCCGCCGCCGGTGAAGTCAGTTGCTGGAAGCGCACGCAGGCGTGCTTGAGCATTTTGCGTTTGCGGCCTAACGGGCGGTCGCGCCAGGGTTGGCCACCGAGCCATTTTTCCAGGTAGTCGAGCACCGGCCAGTCGCCTTCGCTCAAGGTGCTGCGGGCACCAGCCAGGGCTTGCAGGAAAAATACATCGTCCAGTTCGCTGCGGCCTCGGGCGCTGATGTAGGTGCGGTACACCGGGAAGTGCACGATCAGCTCCTGCAACGCGCGGCGAATGGCGCCCAGGGTCAGGTCGCGGCTCATTACATCGTCCCGAGCCACTTGCAGCAGGGCCTGGGCCACGCTTTCAAAGTCGCCGGCCAGGGAGCCGTTGAGGATTTGCTGGCGCGCCAGCCAGGCTTCTTCGATAAACGCAGACGGGCGCTCGGTGTGGCGGCTCCATAACGCGGCCAGCGGTTCGAAACCTGCCGGGTCATGTTGCAGCAGCGACAGCTGGTTCATGAATTCGTAGCCGGTGGTGCCGTCTACGCGCCAGTCTTCGCGCAAGGTTTCGCCTTCGCCGAGGATCTTCTCGACGAAGATCGGCAAGTGCCGCCCGCCCGCCAGGGAGTCCACGCGGCGGCGCAACTTGCGGCAGTAACCGCGCGGGTCGGCGAGGCCGTCGATATGGTCGATGCGCAGGCCGTCAATCAGGCCTTCGCTGATCAACTGGAAGATCTTGCCATGGGTGGCCTCGAACACCGCGCTGCGTTCCACCCGCAGGCCGCCCAGCTCGTTGACGTCGAAGAACCGCCGCCAGTTGATATCGTCTGCCGCCGTGCGCCAGCTGGCCAGGCGATAGCTTTGTTGTTCCAGCAGGTTGTGCAGCCGGGCAAACCCTTCAGGCTGGCGCGCGTCGTAGAGACTCAGGTTATCTTCGATGGCCTTGAGGGTTTCAGGATCGCGGGCGGCCTCGATCAGCTCCTGCTTCAGCATGGCGGCCTGGAGGTAGGCGTCCGGCTGGTAGGCCAGGCTGCTGAAACGGTCGGCCAGGGCCTTGATAGGCACCAGCTCACCGTATTCCCGTGGGCAAATCGGGAAGCGATGTTCGTAATGCTCGACGTAGAAGCTGGCGTGTTGCGGGTCAAAGCGCAGCGCCAGCGCGCCCGATTGCAGGGCTTCGCCGTAATCGCTGCCGAGGAACGGCATCAGCAACTGGCCCTTGAGCAGCGGGTCTGGCGAGTGCCATTGAATGTCGAAGAACTCGCTGTAGGGACTCAACCGGCCCCACTCCAACAGGTCCAGCCACCAGGGATTATCGGCACCGCCAACGGCCATGTGGTTGGAGACGATATCCAGGATCAGCCCCATCTCGTGTTCGCGCAGGGCCGCGACCAACCGGCGCAGGGCAGGTTCGCCGCCCAGCTCGGGGTTGACGCTGGTGGGGTCGACCACGTCATAGCCGTGCATCGAGCCGGCGCGGGCGCTCAACAGCGGCGAGGCGTAGAGATGGCTGATGCCCAGTTCGGCGAAGTACGGCACCAGCGGCACCGCATCGTCGAGGGTAAAGCCTTTGTGAAATTGCAGGCGCTGGGTGGCGCGCAGGGTCAGTGCCTTCATCGGTCACGCTCGTGAGCCTGGAGGCGCGCCACGGCCAGCAGCTCAAGGCGGCGGGCGGCGTTTTCATCATCGAGCAGGGTCGATGCATCGCCCGTCAGGCGACGCCGCCAGTTTGGGTGGGTGTCGGTGGTGCCGGGCAGGTTGGCCTGTTCTTCAACGCCCAGCGCATCTTCCAGCGGCAGCAATACTAATGGCGCACGGGTATGGCCCAGGTAGCGCACGCTGGCATCGATGACGTGGTCGGTTTCGTTGCGGATTTCGTCGGTGAAGTTCTGCGGGTCCTGGCTCAAGGCCTGGCGCAATGCCTGGCGTTCCCGCAGGCGGTGCTCGCTCCATTGCTCGACGGTGGGCGCATCGATCAGCCCGAGCTGGATATTCCAGTCGATGTCACGGCTGTGCCACCACCCGTTGAGGGTCGGCAGGTCGTGGGTGCTGGTGGTGGCCAGCGCGTTGTCCGGCCAATCCAGGATCGGCTTGAACTGGCCGTCGTGGTCTTGCTCGAACAGCAGCACGCGCATGCCGAGGATCGAGCGGGCGATAAGTTTTTCCCGCAGGCCGTCGGGCACGGTACCAAGGTCTTCGCCGAGGACGATCGCCTGGTGGCGGCTCGATTCCAGCGCCAGCAGTCGCAGCAGGTCATCCACCGGGTAATACAGGTAGGCGCCTTCACGCGGTGAGGCGTCCATCGGGATCACCCACAGGCGTTGCAAGCCCATCACATGGTCGATGCGCAAGCCGCCGGCATGCGCGAAGTTGGCCCGCAGCATTTCGATAAAGGCGCGAAAGCCATTGCGTTTGAGGCCTTCGGGGGAAAAGGCGGAGATGCCCCAGCCTTGGCCGGCGCGGTTGAGAATGTCGGGCGGCGCACCCACGGTGAGTTCCGCCAACAGTTCGTCCTGGCGGCTCCAGGCCTGGCTGCCGCCGCCGTCGGCGCCCACGGCGAGGTCGGCGATCAGGCCAACGCCCATGCCGCTGCCGCGCGCCGCTTGTTGCGCGCGTTCCAGGCAACGGGCGATCAGCCATTGGCTGAAGGCGTAGAAGCCGATTTCTTCCCGATTGGCTTCGGCAAATTGCACGAGTGCCGGGCTTTGCGGGCTGTGCCAATCCTCGGGCCAGTGGCGCCAGTCGAGGCTCTCGCCACTGGCCGCACGCTCGGCCTGCACGGCTTCGAAACGGCAGTGGTTTTCCAAGGCTTCGCCGCCGGCCTGGCGGAAGCTCAGGAAGTCGGCGTGTTGCGGGTGGTCGCCCTGGCGGAAGTCTTCATACAGGGTACGCAACAGGCGTTGCTTGGCTTTGGCGGCGGCCGGCCAGTCGATCAGGGTTTGTTGTTCAAGGTCATTCAGTTCGTTTGCCAGGCCGCTGGCTTCGATAGCGCTTTGCACCGCACGTTCGCCGAGGATGCAGCCGGGGGACGCGTACAAACTGTTGAGGAACAGGCGGCTGGACGGCGAATACGGGCTGTAGCGCTCGGTGTCGGCACTGAACATCGCGTGCATCGGGCTGATGGCCAGGGCATCGGCGCCGCGTTCGGCGGCGGCGCGGGCCAGTTGTTCCAGGGCCTGGGTGTCGCCAAAACCACCGTCGCCGTCGCGCCGCAGGGCATACAGTTGGGCGCTGAGGCCCCAGGCGCGGGCGGTTTGGGTGTCAACCGCCTCAGCGACGGTGTAGCAGTGGGTCGGTGCCACGGCCAGGGTAAAATGCTGGTCGGCAATGTGCACCTGCTGGTAGCCGACCGGGATTGATCCGGGCAACACGGCGTCATCGTCCAGCTTCAGGTCCAGTACGCTCGCGTCTTCAAGATGAACCTGGCACGGCGTGCCGGGGGCGAAGTAGCGCGCCAGGTCCAGGCCGGCGCCGCTGTCGACGGTCATCAGCGGTGGCAGGTGCTTGTCTTGCTGCACGCGTTCGAGGTCCAGCAGGCTGGCTTCGATGGCGGCATCGGTGTCGGCCGGGTGGCCCAGGCCTTTGAGCACGGCGCGCAGTGCGTCGGGTTTGACATGTTGTGGGCGGCCGTTAGCGTCGATCCAATCGACGGCCAGGCCCGCTCGGCTGGCGAGTATTTCCAATTGCGCGTCGCTCAAGGGTGCTCTCCAACAGGGGAATAGGTCAGGCTGACGCGGGCGCTGAACGGAGCGAGTTGTTCGGCTCCACTGGCCTGCGTCACAAATAGGAGGTGCTCGGCGGCCGGGTAGTTCAGAGAATCGGCGCTCAGGTTGAGGTCGATCTGCAACAGGCTGCCGTTGCCCAGGCGCCAGCGCGCCGTGACCGCGCCCGCCGCCAGCACTTGCGCACCCAGGGCTACGCTGCCCGGTAGGTGCGGCACGATATGCTGGTGGCGCAGGCCCAGCAGGTGGCGATAAAGCTGCGAGTCGCCACAGTCGGCGAGGGCGGGTGCCGAGCGGCGGAAGGTTTGCAGCGAGTTGGGGTCGGGAATGCGCTCGCGGCGTTCGGGGTCGCTGAAGGCGGCAAAGTCGGCAAACTCGTTGCGCCGGCCTTCGCGTACTGCCTCGGCCAGTTCACCGTGGTGGTCGGTGAAGAACAGAAACGGTTCCTCGGCGTTGACTTCGTCACCCATGAATATCAGCGGGATCATCGGCGACATCAACAACAGGGTCGTTGCGGCGCTCAAGGCCTGCGGCGAACACAACTGATGCAGGCGCTCGCCTAGGGCACGGTTGCCGATCTGGTCGTGGTTTTGCAAAAACAGCACGAATGCGCTGGGCGGCAAGTGGCCGCTGGGCTCGCCGCGCGAGTGGCCATGGCGCGTGGTGTGGCCCTGGTAGATAAAGCCTTCACTCAGGCAGCGGGCCAGTTTGGCGGTGGGGTCTTCGGCGAAGTCGGTGTAATAGGCGTCGGTTTCGCCGGTCAGCAGCACGTGCAGGGCGTTGTGGCCGTCATCGTTCCACTGTGCATCGAAACCGCGTTCCAGCAGGCTGGCCTGGTTGAATTCGTTTTCAAGCACCAGCCACACGTGGCGCACCTGGTCAACTTGCTGGCGCACGCGCGCGGCCAACTCTTCAAGGAACCCAGGGTCGTTGATCGCGTGCACGGCGTCCAGGCGCAGGCCGTCGAAGCGGTATTCCAGCAGCCACATCAACGCATTGTCGATGAAGAAATCCCGGACTTCACGGCGATCGAAGTCGATGCCGGCGCCCCAGGGCGTGTGCACATCTTCGCGAAAGAAGCCCTTGGCGTAGGTGCCGAGGTAGTTGCCGTCGGGGCCGAAGTGGTTGTAGACCACATCGAGGATCACCGCGAGGCCATAATGGTGCGCGCTGTCGATCAGCTGTTTAAGCTGCTCGGGCGAACCGTAGGAGGATTGGGGGGCGTAGGGCAGAACCCCGTCGTAGCCCCAGTTGCGTTCGCCGGGGAACTGCGCGATGGGCATCAGCTCAATGGCGGTGACGCCCAGCTCCGCGAGGCGCGGCAGTTGTTTCTCGACCTCGGCGTAGCCCCCCAGCACGCCCACATGCAGCTCGTAGATCACGGCTTCGTGCCAAGGCCGGCCTTGCCAGTGGCTGTGACGCCACTGATAGGCCAGCGGGTCGACCACCACGCTGAAACCGTGAACATCCGTGGCCTGTGCCCGGGAAGCCGGGTCGGGAACGTCCTGTTCACCGTCGATGTTGTAGCGGTAGCGGGTGCCCGGCGGGCACTGCAACTGCACCACAAACCAACCATCGGCCTGGGGCAGCATCGCTACCGATTTACCTTCCTCAAATTCAACGCTGACATAAAACGCGTCTGGCGCCCACAAGGCGAAACGGGTGTGTTCCGCATCCAGCATGATCGCGCCGTGGGGCCAGGTTTCCAGAGTCCTTGACGGCATCTATGAAGACCTCTTTTTACGGTTTCCCCGATCTTCCCAGCGATTTCGCTACCAGCTGTTCATAAAGTTCGGCATAGGGTTCCACTGCCTTGCACCAGTTGAACGGTGCCGCCATGGCTCGGCAACGCATGGCGTTGAGCAAGCCCGGGAAGGCGAAGACCTTGAACGCACGGCTCAGGGCCGCTTCGTAGCTTTCGACGGTGGATTCGTTGAACAGGAAGCCAGTGACGCCATCCTCGATGGTGTCGGCCAGGCCCCCGGTGTTGCGCGCAACCGGCAATGAGCCGAAGCGCTGGGCGTACATCTGGCTCAGGCCGCAGGGTTCATAGCGGGACGGCATCAGCAGGAAGTCGCTGCCGGCGAACATACGCCGGGCGTCGGTCTCGTTGAAGCCGATGCGTACGCCAACCTGGCCGGGAAAACGCAGGGCCAGGGCGCGCATGGCTTGCTCTTCTTCCGGCTCGCCGCGCCCGATGATCGCGATTTGGCCGCCGTTTTCGACAATAAAGCCGGCGACCGCTTCAGTCAGGTCCAGGCCTTTTTGGTAGACCAGGCGCGAAACCACAGCGAACAACGGGCCGGTGGAAGCATCCAGGCCGAACAGGTTGCGCACATGGTCGGCATTCAACGCCTTGCCTTCCCAGTCGCCGATGTTGAAAGGGTGGGTCAGGTGCGGGTCGGTGGACGATTCCCAGCTTTCATCGATGCCATTGGGAATGCCGCTGAGTAGGCCTTGCTGGGTTTTGCTGGCGAGAAAGCCGTCCAGGCCGCAGCCGAATTCGGGGGTGGTGATTTCCTGGGCGTAGGTGGCACTGACGGTGGTGATGTGGCTGGAATACGCCATGCCGGCCTTAAGGAACGACAGCTTGCCGTAGAACTCCATGCCTTCTTGTTGCAAGGCGTGTTCGGGAATCCCCAGTTCCGGGCACGAGGCCAGGCTGACCACGCCCTGATAGGCCAGGTTATGAATAGTGAACAGCGTCGGGGTGCGTGACCCACGCCAGTGCATATAGGCCGGCGCCAGGCCAGCTGGCCAGTCATGGGCGTGCACCAGGTCCGGGCACCAGTGGATTTGCGCAAGGTTGGCGGCAATATCGGCGGCGGCCAGGCCCAGGCGGGCGAAGCGGATATGGTTATCGGGCCAGTCGCGGCCGTTGTTGGCGCCGTAAGGCGTGCCTTCACGCTCATACAGTTCGGGGCAGATCAGCACATAGATGACCAGGCCGTCCTTGAGGTCCATGCGCCCGATCTTGCACGGTGGCAACGCAGCATGGCCGCCCAGCTCACCGATGATATGAATGGGGTTGTCGCTTTCCAACACCTGCGGGTAGCCAGGAATCAGCACGCGCACATCGTGCAGGTGCGCCATGGCGCGGGGCAGGGCGGCAGACACGTCGCCCAGGCCGCCGGTTTTCACCAGGTCTGCCAGCTCGGAGGTCACAAACAGCACTTTCTTGCGGTTGGGATTCTGACTCTGAACGGGCCGCAGCGTGTTGGTAAGGTCGGCCAGTGAGGTCGGCCCGCCAACCGGCTGACTAAAACGCTCTCCCTGAGTATCTACAGCGGCACTGATCATAGTTCTCTCCCATGTGTTGGTCGGCTGATGGCATCTGGCAATCAGCAAAGGTTGACCGCATCCTGCGGCCAGGCGCACAAGCGCTACACAGACTGGCAAGCCTTATGCCAGTTGTGCTGGAGTCTTAAATAGAGTGATGGACGGGCATTCGGTGTGAACCGTCAGCGCTCGCCTTACCTTAAACCTGACCTACGGCAGAGTTGGAAAGTTTCGATTTTTTGCGGGGTTTTTGTTTTGGATCGGACCCATCGGTCATGAGTCTAGGACAGATCCCAGAGCCTGTGCGGTCTGTAGGAGATTTTTGTAGGACAAAATTTTTTTCATGAGCCCCGTAGCAGCTGTCGAGCGCCAGCGAGGCTGCGTCGGACGCACTGCCGATCTTGAACCGGAGCGCGTCCGACGCAGCCTCGCTGGCGCTCGACAGCTGCTACGGGAGGTGGGATGTGTGCACTAGATTAGTGCGCGAAGGGGCGCTCCTTTGGCCCATGACTGAATATCTTCGATCATTTGCTGGTAGAACTGGCGGTAGTTCTGCTCGCTGACGTACCCCACATGAGGGGTGGCCAATACATTCGGCAACTGCCGGAACGCATGCCCGGCAGGCAATGGCTCCTGGGCGTACACATCCAGTGCAGCGCCCGCCAGCCGACCATTGGCCAAGGCGTCAATCAGGGCCGCCTCGTCGACAATCGGCCCACGTGCCGTATTCACCAGGTGCGCAGTAGGCTTCATCCAGCCCAGCGCCTCGGCGTCTACCAGCCCGCGGCTGCGGTCGCTGAGTACCAGGTGAATTGACAGCACATCCGCCTGCTCAAACAGCTCGCGCTTGCTGACCCAGGTCACGCCGGTTTCGGCGGCGCGTTCCGGCGTGAGGTTTTCGCTCCAGGCAATCACGCGCATGCCAAACACCTGGCCATATTTGGCGATTTTCTGGCCTATGCTGCCCAGCCCGAGAATCCCCAGGGTCTTGCCATGCAGGTCGCCGCCCAGGCCCACCTGCCAACCACCGCTGCGCAGGGAATTGGCTTCGGCCAGCAGGTTGCGGGTAGAGGCCATGATCAGCGCCCAAGTCAGTTCCGGGGCCGCGTGCTTGTAACTGTCGGTGCCGCACACTTGAATGCCCAGCGCCTTGGCCGCGCAAATGTCGATGGCGGCGTTGCGCATGCCACCGGTCACCAGCAACTTCAGCTTGGGCAAGCCTTGCAGCAGTGCCTGGTCGAACGGGGTGCGCTCGCGCATCACGCAGATCACCTCAAAACCCTGCAAACGCTGGATCAATGTAGCGGTGTCCGCCGGGTAATCGTGGAGGAAGTGCACCTGGCCGACCGACGCCAGGACCGACCAGTCCACCACGCCACTGGCCACATTCTGCCAATCATCAATCACTGCGATCTGTACCGACATGCACGCGTGCCTCGTAAAGGTTGGATTAAAGGGCGTTCAGCCCTTGCAACAGCGCCTTGTGAAACTGTGCCGGTTCTTCCATTTGTGGCGCATGGCCCAGGCCCGGGAACTCCACCAGGGTTGCATGGGGGATCAGCTTGGCCACTTGCTTGCCCAGCACCGCGTAGTTGCCTATTTTCGCCTTGACCGCAGGCGGTGCCAGGTCTTTGCCTATTGCGGTGGTGTCGGCCGTGCCGATCAGCAGCAGGGTGGGCATTTGCAGGTCCTTGAACTCGTAGTACACCGGCTGGGTGAAGATCATGTCGTAAATCAACGCCGAGTTCCACGCCACCTGGGTGTGGCCGGGGCCTTTATTCATACCGGCGAGCATATCCACCCAGCGCTCGTACTCAGGCTTCCAGCGGCCAACGTAGTAAGTGTCGAGTTCGTACTTGCGGATGCCTTCAGCGGTCAGTTTCAGTTCGCGCTCGTACCATTGGTCAACGCTGCGATAAGGCACGCCGATGGCCTTCCAGTCTTCCAGGCCGATGGGGTTCACCAGTGCCAGCTGTTCGGTCTGCGCGGGATACAGCAGGGCATAGCGCGTGGCGAGCATGCCGCCGGTGGAGTGGCCGAGGAGGGTGGCCTTTTGGATGCCGAGTTTTTCCAGCAGTTGGTGGGTATTGATCGCCAGTTGCTGGAAGCTGTACTGGTAATTGTCCGGCTTGCTGGAGGTGCAAAACCCGATCTGGTCGGGGGCGATCACCCGGTAGCCAGCGTCGCTCAGGGCCTTGATCGAACCCTCCCAGGTGGCGCCGCAGAAGTTCTTGCCGTGCATCAACACGATACTGCGCCCGTTGGCTTTGCCTTTGGGCGGCACGTCCATGTAGCCCATTTGCAGGGATTTACCCTGGGACTGGAAGGTGAAGTGCTCCACCGGGTAAGGGTATTTGAAGCCTTGCAGTTCTGGGCCGTAGGTCGGGCCCTCAGTGGCGGCGAAGGCGGGAAGGGCGCTGCCGAGCAGCAGGCCGGCGACGCAGAATGAGCGGATTTTGGACATGGGGTAGGCTCCGGGAACAGTGCCCGGATGCTGTGGCGAGGGGATTAACGGGAGATTAAATCCAGCGCAGGGTAAGCATGACCAACACCCCGTAGCGCGCACCTTTGGCCAGGGACACCAGCAACAGAAAGCGCCAGAAAGGCTCGCGCATCACGCCAGCCACCAAGGTCAGCGGATCACCAATGATCGGCACCCAACTGAGCAACAGCGACCAATGCCCCCAGCGTTGATAGTGAAGGCGGGCCTTCTCCAGATGCTTCTGGCTGACCGGAAACCAGCGCCGGTCCTTGAAACGCTCAACCGAACGCCCCAGTAGCCAGTTGACCACCGAGCCCACGACGTTGCCAACGGTTGCAACCGTGAGCAGCAGCCACAGGCTGTAATGCCCGCTGATCAACAACCCCACCAGCACCGCTTCCGATTGCATCGGCAACAGCGTGGCGGCGCCGAAGGCGGCGAAAAACAGCCCGAGGTAACCGGCGAGCATCAATCAGCGTGCCGGGTAGTCGGCCACCACCACCTCTTTGCCTTCACGGGTCAGGCCGATCACCTGATAGGCATCGCTGCTGCCGTCCATCTCCATGCCCGGCGAGCCGAGCGGCATGCCCGGCGCCGCAATGCCCAGCAAGTCGTCGCGTTTTCGCAGGGCCAGCACCTGGTCGGCCGGTACATGGCCTTCGACGAACTTGCCGTCGATCACGCCGGTATGGCAAGACGCCAGGCGCGGCGCCACGCCCAGGCGCTGCTTGACCTCGCTCATGTTGGGTTCCACATGGTCGTTGACCTTGAACCCGTTGCTTTCCAGGTGGGCAATCCACTTCTTGCAGCAACCACAGTTGGCATCGCGGTGCACATCAATCGGGATCAGCTCGGCGGCCTGGGCCAGGGTGCTCATGAGCAGGGCCGACAGCGCGGCCAGTCGCAGGGTGGTTTTCATCATCATCTCGTCAGATAAAGGGCAACAGCCGGGCATTCTCCCTCCTTTTTACACGAGGGTTTCCCGGGAGTGTTACGAGGTTTTACGAAAAACCGACAGCGCCAGAATAACGGCCTGGAGCTGTCGGAAAACTGAGGGGCAGATGACGGTTTTGTCAGGCAGGCGGGGATTCCAGGCGCTGCTTGAGCTGGTCGAGAGCCTGGTTGGACAGCTCGATCATGCGCTCATGCAGGGTGGTCAGTTGCAGTTCGGTTTCATAGGTCAGGATGCGTTTGAACAGGGTGCCAGAACCTTTGGCCTGCAGCAGATAGTGGATACAGCCGTCGACGGCCAGCGAAGTGAACGCGGTCTTGAACTCCCTCGGCCGCAGCGCAACCTGCACCCGATAGCTCATGGGAACACGCACACCCAGCAGGTCGATGGTTTCGGTAAAACGGTGGCCGCTGGGTAATGAGCCGGTGATGCCGGTGTCGGCGCCCAGGGATGTCGGATGCCATTCATGCCAGCGATCCGGTTGGGTGACGTAATCGTAAACGGACTCGATCGAGGCCTGGATATAGCGTTCCTGACAAATGTGTTGAGTGCGGATCGGGTGCTCAACTGCGTGCATGACACACCTCCTGTGTGGCGGGACTAAGCACAACGAACTGTCAGAATAGCCGGGCTCCCGCGCATTGCACGGGAGCGTCCGGGCTATTTTTTTCAACGCACCTTGAAGCGGCCCATCAAAGCAATTACCCGGCCATTCGCATCCAGCAGGCTCTGGGTGTTGTGTTCTGTGGCGTGGCCGCTTTGCACCAGCTCTTCGACCATGTGACGGATGTGCACCATGCTGCGGTTGATTTCCTCGGTCACTGCGCTTTGCTGTTCGGCGGCGGTGGCGATCTGGGTGCTGAGGTTGTTGATGTGGCTGACGGAGCCGGCCATTTCGTCCAACCCGGTGTTCACCCGGGCCGTGGCATCGGCCGCAGACTGGCAACTGGCTTGAGTGGCTTCCATGGCCGTCACCGAGGAACTCACGCCGGTGGTCAGTCGCGCGAGCATTTCGTTGATCTGCGAGGTGCTGGCCTGAGTACGGGCGGCGAGGGCGCGCACTTCGTCGGCCACCACCGCAAAACCCCGACCCTGTTCGCCGGCCCGGGCGGCTTCGATGGCCGCATTGAGCGCCAGCAGGTTGGTCTGGCCGGCGATGGCACCGATCACCCCGAGGGTTTCGGTGATGCGCGCGGCGTCCTGGCGCATGTTTTCCACGGTGTGGGTGGCGCTGGAGACTTCACCGATCAACGCGCTGACGCTGCGGGAAGCTTCGCCCACCACCACTCGCGAACGGTCAGCGTGCTCGTTGGCACGCTGGGTGAACGCGGCGGTTTCGGCGGCGTTTTCCGCGACGGTGTCGGCGGTGGAACTCATCTCGGTGATGGCGGTTACGGTCTGGTCGGTTTCCGAGGCGTGGCGCACCAGAATCTGGTTGGTCTGGGCCGATGTTTGCTGCAACTGTGCCAGGCTTGACGACATGGCGCCGGTGGCCAGGGTCACTTCACCGATCATGTTTTGCAGGTAGACGATAAAGCGGTTGACTGAATGGCCAATCGCGCCCAGCTCATCCTCGGCGCGGATGGTGATGCGCCGGGTCAGGTCGGCGTCGCCGTTGGACAGCGCGTCGATATTGGTCTTCAGCGCGGTCATCCGGTGTACCAACTGGCGGATGGCATACACCTGCAACAGCACCAACAGCAAAATCATCGGGATTTGCAGCATCGCCAGCGTGCCGAGCACGTCATCGCGCTGGGCGGTGATCAGCGAGGTCGGCAGCGCGGTCGCGAGGAACCACGGCGTGCCTTCGATCGGGCGCATGAAGAAGGTGCTGGCCACGCCCTGGTTGTCGAACTCACTGCGTTGCAGGCTTTGGTCGCGATGGGCCAGCCCGGCGCTGACCTGGGCGGCAAAGGCCGACGTGCCGGCCAGCTCGCTGATGTTCTTCAACACAATCGGGCCGCTGATGCGGGTGCTGTTGCTGATGATCTTGCCGTCGCCTTCGACGATCAGCATTTGCCCGCCAAGGTCTTTTTCCTTGCTGGCCACCAGGTCGTTGAAGAAACCCAGGGTCACGTCGATGGTGGCGACGCCGTAGGCCGCGCCGTCGCGCTGGATCGCCATGGCGCAGTTGGTGCGTGGCTCCTGGCTGGCGTCGTCCTTGTAGGCGGCGGCCCAGGCGCATTGGCCGCGGGGCGAGGCGAGGCCGCCCTTGTACCAGCTCTGGTCGTAGTAGTTGGGGGCTGCGTCACTGTTCCAGAAGGTATTCACTGCCAGCTTGCCCGAGGCATCGCGGTGCCAGAAGGTGCTGTGCTTGTTACGCCCCGGTGTGCGCTGGTTGGGCAGCGGCCAGATGCCGCCGCCGAACACTTTCAGTTCGCCGTACTGGTCCACCAGGCCTGGCAGCACCTTGTCGATGGCGTCGCTGTCGAGCAGGGGAATGGTTTGGGTGATGCTGCGTTGCTGGGCCTGCACCTTGTTCAGTTCGCCCTGGATCTGCCCGGCGACTTCGGCAATGCGATTGAGCACCACCTGCTCCTCGGTATGGCGCAGTGTGGGCGCCACCAACTGTCCGATGCCCACGACCGTCAAGACGAATAACAACAGGACGAACAGCACCAGAAACACGGTGTAACGGGCTTGGATAGAGCGCAATGAGGGCATGGGGTCGTCCTTACGAAGCGTTTATTATCGACGCGGCTTTGTTAGAGCTTCGACGGGCTATCGGCTTGGGAAGGACGAGCTTTAGGTACCATGGTGCAAGAAGTTGTGGGTGCGCCTATTTATCCAGCATCTGCATAACAGCTTCCGGATAACGCAGGCCTGCCGTCGCATTGGCCGGGAAGATCGCCTCCAGCGTCGCCAACTCGGCCGGGCTTAACTTGACCTCGAGTGCCGCGACGTTCTCTTCCAGGTACTTGCGTTGCTTGGTCCCCGGAATCGGGATCAAGTAATCGCCTTGCGCCAACACCCACGCCAACGCCAACTGCCCAGCCGTCACGCCCTTGTCGGCGGCCAGTGCCTGCACCTGTTCCACCAGCAACAGGTTCTTTGCAAAGTTCTCACCCTGAAAGCGCGGGCTGGACCGGCGGTAGTCATCCGCCGCGAAATCGTCCGGGCTTTTCAGTGCGCCGGTCAGGAAGCCCCGGCCCAGCGGGCTGTAAGGCACAAATGCAATGCCCAGGCGCTGGCAGGCCGCGAGGCAGCCGTTGTCTTCCTGGTCGCGGCTCCATAGCGAGTACTCGCTTTGCAGGGCGCTGATCGGATGCACCTTGTGCGCGCGCTCCAGCGTGGCGGCCGACGCTTCACTCAAGCCCAAGTAACGCACCTTGCCTTGCTTGACCAACTCGGCCATGGCGCCAACGGTTTCTTCGATTGCTACGTCAGGGTCGATACGGTGCTGGTAATACAGGTCCAGAGTTTCCACGCCGAGCCGCTGCAACGTGCCGTCGATGGACGCGCGGATGTACTCCGGCCGGCCATTTACCCCGCGTATCGTCGGGTTTGACGGGTCACGCACGATGCCGAATTTACTGGCAAGAAAGACCTGGTCGCGCTTGCCAACGATGGCTTTGCCGATCAGCTCTTCGTTGGTGTGGGGGCCGTACATGTCGGCGGTGTCCAGCAGGTTGATCCCCAGCTCCAGGGCACGGTGCAGGGTATTGATCGCTTCAGCGGTGTCGGTGCCGGTGGTGTAGAAATCGGTCATGCCCATGCAGCCGAGGCCGATGGCGGAAACCTGGGGGCCGTTTTTGCCGAGTTGACGTGTGTGCATGGGTCCAGCTCCTGTATGGGGAAGAGGTCCATTGTTATCCTCGACGAAACCTGGATAAACCGGCTAAAACCACTATCACTATTATGAAATTCTAAATAATCCATCAAGGAAGCCGGCCTGTGGACCGTTTTAACGCCATGCGTGTGTTCGTGCGGATCGTCGAACTGGGCGGTTTTGCCAAAGCGGCCGACAGCCTGCAACTGCCGCGTGCCTCGGTAACGATCCTGATCAAGCAGTTGGAGGCGCACCTGGGCGTGCAGTTGTTACAGCGCACCACGCGCCAGGTCAGCCCGACCCTGGACGGTTCGGCCTACTATCAGCGCTGCGTGAGACTGTTGGCCGACCTTGAAGAAACCGAGGCGGTGTTCTCCACCAGCCGACGCAACCCGCGCGGCACGTTGCGTATTGATATGCCGTCGGGCATCGGGCGTTTCCTGGTGATCCCGGCGCTGCCTGAGTTCACCATGCGCTACCCGCAGATCGACCTGGAAATCGGCCTCAACGACCGCCCGGTGGACCTGATCCGTGAAGGTGTGGATTGCGTGTTGCGCGGTGGCCTGGCGCTGGACGAGTCACTGGTGGCCAGGCCGCTGGCGTTGATGGATCAGGTGACCTGCGCCAGCCCCGGTTACCTGCAGCAGTTCGGCATGCCGTCGACGCTGGATGACCTGGCCGGCCATCAAGTGGTCGAATATTTCTCCAGCACCAGCGGTAAACGGTATGGCCTGGAATTCCAGATCGGCAAGGACATACGGTTGGTCGACCTGCCCAAGCAAGTGGCGGTCAATAGCGCGGACGGTTACCTGGCGGCCTGTGAAGCGGGTTATGGGTTGGTGCAAACGCCTTACTACCACGCTGTTCGCCAACTGGACGCGGGAACACTGGTGGAGGTGCTGGCAGACCTGCGACCGCCCGGGTTGCCACTGACCGCGCTGTACCCGCCACACCGCCAGCTGTCGCAACGGGTGCGGGTATTTGTCGATTGGCTGGTGGAGCTTTGCGCCCGGCCGGGCAACGGGTTGCAGCGTCAGCCCTGAGCCTTGCGATAGGCACCGGGCTGAAAGCCGGTGACTTTATGGAACGCCCGGGTAAACGCCGCCACCGATTGATACCCCACGGCGAGGGATACCTCCGCTACCGTCTGGTCTTGCTTGAACAATTGGCAGGCGTGGCGCACGCGCATCATCAGCAGCACTTGCCCTGGCGACTGGCCGCACAGTTCATTAAAGCGCTTGAAGAACGCCGAACGCGACAAGCCGGTGCAGGCGGCCATGCTTTGCAGGGTCCAGGGATCTGCCGGGTGTGCGATCAGTTGTTCCAGCAGGTTGGCAAATGCCGGTTGCCGAGCCAGCGCTGCGAGGCCGCCGAGGTCGGCGTTGTCCAGCACCTGCTGGCGCAGCACATACAGAAACAGCAAATGGCACAGGCGCTCCAGCAGCGCGGGCGAGGGCGCCGGTGTGCGCTCGCACTCCTGCAGGATCAATTCGAACAGGTTGCGCGCAGCGTTCAGCGAAGGGTCGCCGGCTCGCAGAATGATCCAGGCGGGCAGGGTGTCGACAATCATCGCCGACAGCCCGGACTGGAAACGAAAGAACCCGCATACCAGGCCCACGCCGTCATTCGCCTGGTTGTCCAGGGGCAGCATCGGCTTGCGCGGGCATTCCTGGGCGCCGGCGGCGGTGGCGTCGCCGGACAGGCGATAGGCCAGGTCGCGCAGCAGGAACACCGCATCGCCATTGTTCAGTGCATGGGGTGATGGATCGTCGTCAATGTGCAGCCAGCATTGCCCCTGCACCACCAGATGGAAACTCGCGCTGGCCAACCCGTGGGTGCTGGCGCGCCAGTCGCCACAATACCGCCCGACGTGGAACAGGCTGGTGTTGAGTTCGAGGCTATCTAATAACCAATCGACAAGGGAACTGGACGAATTCATCTAACGGAAAGACTCTAGAGCAAGTAATCGCTACTTTAGACTATTGAGCGGATTTTTTATAACCAACAGACTGGGTACACGAATCCATGAGGAGACCACTCCATGTCCCGCGTACCGATGCTAACCCTGCAAACCGCGCCTGAAGCGGCCAAGCCCTTTCTGGAAAATGCCCTGAAGGGTTCCGGGTTCATCCCCAACCTGTTGGCGGTGCTGGCCAATGCTCCGGCGGCACTGGAAACCTACATTACGGTGTCTGGCCTGAACGCCAAGGCTGACCTGAGCCTGGCCGACCGCGAAGTGGTGCAATTGATTGCGGCCACCAACCACGGTTGCGATTTCTGCGTCGCCGGGCACACTGCCGTAGCGCGCAACAAGGCCAAGCTGCCGGAAGACGTAATCGACGCCCTGCGCCAGCGCGGTGAATTGCCCAACGCGCGGTATGAGACACTCGCCGCGTTCACGCGCGAAGTGATCGCCACCCGGGGGGATGTCAGCGACGCCGGCTACACCGCGTTCCGAGAGGCCGGCTACACCGACGGTCACGCGCTGGAGGTTATCCTGGGCGTGAGCCTGGCCACCCTGTGCAACTTCGCCAACGTGTTTGCCCGCACCCCGTTGAACCCGGAGCTGGCGCAATACCGTTGGGAAAAACCGGCAAGCTGAAGGCGCGCAAGCGTTCGCGATGGTCAACAGGCTGTAACAAGGAGAAACATGAATGCTTGACCCAATCTTGAGCCGCTGGCTCGATGTTCAAGCGCAGGCCCTGGATGTGGGCAGTTGCGATCCACAGGAAGTGCTGCCACGGCTGGCAGAGGCCAATGTATTACGTATCGGTGTGCCCAAGGACCTCGGTGGCCTGGGCGGCGATGTGACCGGTGCGGTGGAAGCCATCGCTGACGTGGCCAGCCATTCCCTGGCCTCGGCGTTTGTGTGCTGGGGCCAACGTTCGTTTATCGAGTACCTGTTGCAAAGCCCCAACCAGCGTTTGCGCGAACAACTGCTGCCGGACTTGCTGAATGGCAAGCTGGCCGGAGCGACTGGGCTGTCCAATGCGATGAAGTTTTTGTCGGGGATCGAGTCGCTGCAAATCAGCGCCGAGCCGACCGATGACGGCTGGAACCTCAATGGCCGCCTGCACTGGGTGACCAACCTGCGCAAGAACGGGTTTGTGGTGGCAGCCGCCATCGAGCATGTCGCGGGCGACGCGCCGTTTATTTTGGCGATTCCCGACTCTGTGAGCGGCCTGCAACGTTCCCGTGACCTGGAGCTGTTGGGCCTGCAATCGAGCAACACCGCGGCCCTGGGCTTTGAAGCGGTGGAACTGAGCCGCGACTGGCTGCTGCATGAGGATGCGCGCAAGTTCCTGCCGGCCGTACGTCCGGCGTTTCTCGGTTTGCAGTGCGGCATGTCCATCGGCCTCGCCCGGCGTTCGCTGGCCGAGGTGGCCAACCACCTGGGCTCCAGCCGCACCGTGTTACGTGAAGAGTTGGAAGTGTTGCGTATGTCGCTTGAACAGGCGGTGAACGACCTCAAGAAAGGCCTGCTGTCCGGGCGCTTCGGCACCGAACCGGTGCCGCTGTTTCGCTTGCGCATCGCACTGGCGGAAATCGCCGCCAGCGCGGTGCAGCTTGAACTGCAAGCGAGCGGCGGCAAGGCTTACCTGACCGCCCATGGCAGCGGCTTTGCGCGGCGCTGGCGCGAGTCGGCGTTTGTGCCCATCGTCACGCCGAGCCTGGTGCAGTTGCGCACCGAGCTGAACCGTCAGGCCAATCTATGAGCCAGGCGGTATTGCACGCCCAGGGAATTTGCCTGGGCTACGCGGGCCATTCGGTGCTGGAAGGCTTTGACCTGCAACTGCAACCCGGCGAAGTGGTGTCTATCCTGGGCCCCAGCGGCGTTGGCAAGTCCAGCCTGCTGCGGGTGCTCGCCGGTTTGCAGGCGCCCCAGGGCGGCAGCATCAGCTTGCTCGGCGAGCCGTTGAATGGCCCGCACCCACGGGTGGCGGTGGCCTTCCAGGATCCCAGCCTGTTGCCGTGGTTGAGCCTGGAAAAGAACGTCGCCTTCGGCCTGGACTTTGCCCGTCAACCGCACCTCAGCCCTGAAGAACGTTGCCAGCGGGTCGACCACGCTATCCACGCCGTCGGCCTGGAACACGCTCGCCAGCAATTCCCGGCGGCGCTCTCCGGCGGTATGGCCCAGCGCACCGCACTGGCCCGATGCCTGGCGCGCCAGCCCCAGGTGTTGCTGCTGGACGAACCCTTCGGCGCCCTGGATGAAGTGACCCGTGCCGACATGCAGCACCTGCTGCTCAAGGTCAACCGCGAGCAAGGCTCGGCGGCAGTGTTGATCACCCACGACATCGACGAAGCGCTGCTGTTGTCTGACCGGATTCTGCTACTGGGTAACCGCCCGGCGCGGACCCTCGGCGAATGGCGGATCGACCTGCCGCAGCCGCGGGAAGAACAGGTGGAAGCCATCGGCACCCTGCGCATCGAAATTCTCAAAACCCTACGGCGGGCGAGCCGCACTGAACCCCAACCCACTGAACTGCTGGAGCCTTGCCATGTGTCTGGATGACCTCACTCACTCGCGCCGTGATTTTCTCAAACTCTCGGCCGTGCTCAGTGCCGCCGGGGCCTTGCCACTGCTCAACAGCTTGCAGGCCCGGGCGGCCAGTGAGCCGGACGCACCGGTACGCATCGGCTACTTGCCGATCACCGACGCCACGCCGTTGCTGGTAGCCCACAACAATGGCCTGTTCGAAGCCGAAGGCATCAAGGCCGAGCGCCCGGTGCTGTTGCGCAGTTGGGCGCAGGTGATCGAGGCGTTTATTTCCGGCCAGGTCAACGTGATTCACCTGCTGTCGCCGATGACCGTGTGGGCGCGGTATGGCAGCCAGGTGCCGGCCAAGGTCGTGGCCTGGAACCATGTGGGCGGCTCGGGTTTGACCGTGTCGCCGGGCATTACCGATGTGAAGCAATTGGGCGGCAAGTCGGTGGCGATTCCGTTCTGGTACTCGATTCACAATGTGGTGGTGCAGCAGTTGTTCCGCGACAACGGCCTGACGCCAGTGGCCCGTGCCGCCGGCAGCGCGATTGCTGCCAATGAGGTCAACCTGATCGTGCTGCCGCCCTCGGACATGCCGCCGGCCCTGGCCAGCAAGCGCATTGACGGCTACATCGTGGCCGAGCCGTTCAACGCCCTGGCCGAAAACCTCAACGTGGGCCGCGTGCAACGCTTTACCGGCGACGTGTGGCGCAACCACGCGTGCTGTGTGGTGTTCATGCACGAGCACGACCTGACCAACCGCCCGGAATGGTCGCAGAAGGTCGTGAATGCGATCGTCAAGGCCCAGGTCTGGACCCGCGACAACCGTGAAGAGGCGGTAAAACTGCTGTCCAAGGACGGCGAGAACCGCTATACGCCGCATGCCGAACCGGTGCTGCGTAAAGTCCTGGCACCGGCTGCCAGCGACCGCGCGGTCTACCTCGCCGACGGCGCTATCCAGCACGCCAACTGGGACGAACACCGCATCGACTTCCAGCCGTACCCATTCCCCAGCTACACCGAAGAGCTGGTGCGCCGCCTGAAAGACACGCTGATCGAGGGCGACAAGAAGTTCCTCGCCGAGCTGGACCCCGCCTTCGTCGCCAAAGACCTGGTAGACGACCGCTTCGTGCGCAACGCGATCGCGGCGGTGGGCGGCATGAAGACCTTCGGCTTGCCGGAAGGCTTCGAGCGAAACGAGGAGATTGGCGTTTGAACAACGGCAGAACCTTGGCGTTGCCCGGCTGGATGCTCGGCTTGAGCGGGCTGGCCGGCTTGTTGTTGCTCTGGTGGTTGGGGGTGAAGGTCTTTGGCAGTGCGGACGGCTTGTCTGCGCGGTTTTCGCTGCCCGCCACCCTTACCAGCCTGTGGGAGTTGCTGGGGCGCAGCGAGCTGTACCTGAACGTCGCCGTGAGCCTCAAGCGGATCTTCGTGGGCCTGTTTCTGGCGTTGCTGATTGGCGTGCCGTTGGGCTTGCTGGTGGGCAGCTCACGCAAGCTGGAGGCGGCGACCACGCCGGCGTTCCAGTTTCTGCGGATGGTCTCGCCACTGTCGTGGATGCCCATCGTGGTGATGGTGATGGGCGTGGGCGACCAGCCGATCTACTTCCTGCTGGCGTTCGCGGCGGTTTGGCCGATTTTGCTGAATACCGCGGCGGGGGTACGTCAGCTCGACCCGCGCTGGCTGCAACTGAGCAAGAGCCTGAGTGCGACACGCTGGGAAACCTTGCGCCGGGTGATCATTCCCGGGGTGATGGGGCACGTGCTGACTGGCGTGCGCCTGGCCATCGGGATCCTGTGGATCGTGCTGGTGCCATGCGAGATGCTCGGGGTGAGTGCAGGGCTGGGTTATTACATCCTCGACACCCGTGACCGCCTGGCCTACTCGGAGTTGATGGCGATGGTGCTGCTGATCGGCTTGCTGGGTTTTGCCCTGGATGCGTTCGCACGCTGGTTGCATCAGCGCTGGGTGCACGGCGCCAACAGTTAGGCCTGGCCTTTCACAACAAACCCGACGTGCTGTCGGGTTTGTTGTTTATGCAGCGTGATCAGCGATGGTAATACCCCGGTCCGCCGTCGTAGTAGCGATGGTCATGCCAACCGCCGCCGCCGTGGGGGAAAATAATGCAGCCGCTCATGCTCAACATGATCAGCAAGGGAATCAGCAGTGTGATTCGACGAAGCATTTCCAAATCCTCTAGGGTACTCACAGGTTCAATCAGGCGTTGGACAAGCCAAAGTTTTTCATCGCCTGTAACATGAGACCCCGCCGACCCCATTCCATCCCCGTCAATGGGTATGTGCTTGGTGTGGTAGCCGATACAAAGTGGATACAATTTTCAGCTTCAGGAATCTGTCATGACTCAAAAGCAACGCTTGAAATACTCGATTCTGATCTCCCTGTTGGTGCTGGGGACGATGTTTGGCCTGTCCTACCTGCAAAACAATGGGGTCATCAGCGAAAAGACCTTCCAGTACATTGCCATCGCCGTGGCAGTGACCGTGGTGGTGATCAACGGTGTGATGCGTCGCAAGGTCAAGCCCAACCTCTGAGTCAGGCCCGGCCTTCGAGGACTTTGGCAGCCTGCTCGTGCAGGCTGTAGCTTTTGTCGGCATTGAGGGTGATAACGCCTTCGGCGCAGAGGCGCTTGAGCACTTCGCGCACGCTGAGAAACGACAACGGGATGCCCAACTCCAGCAAGTGGCTGTGTACGCCCCGCACGCCGAGGGTGCGCTGGTGGTCGGCGGCGGTGAGCAGCGCATCAATGACCTTCAGCCGAATCAGGCTGGTGCGCAGGCCAAAACACTTGAGCAAATGACGAATGCGCTGGTTGCCATGCTCCGGCACCTTGCCGAATGCCTGGTCGCCGGTGGTAAAACCGCCGTCATGCATGGATGAGTGTCCTTCCGTGGGCAGTTGCGGGTTGTACATGCAAAAACTCCTTATCAGAGCCTGATCAGGAAAATGATGGCGCTCTTGGTTAATAAGACGTACGAGCAGCCGAAATCATGAAGTGCGGGATGTAGAAATTTTGTCGGTAACATCCTGGAGACATACCGGCATGTCCGAATAAACGTCTGCGGCGGCTAAATTATTCCCCGGTTTTACGTCTTAACTGAGGTGTTGGCGAAGCTGTGTCTCGCTACGGTGTTTAATTCGGCTGCGGAGTCTGCGTGATTATTTCCAACGGGTTGTCCAGAGTGTGTGTGGCCGGGGTGTTGCTTGGCTTGAGTCTTTCGGCCTCGGCGCGGGTGCAGGACCAACAGGCCACGGCCGAGATCCGGCGTACCAGTTTTGGTGTCCCGCATATCCGGGCCAGCGATGAACGCGGGCTGGGTTACGGCATCGGGTACGCCTACGCCCAGGACAACCTGTGCCTGCTGGCCAATGAGGTGGTGACGGTCAATGGCGAGCGCGCCAGGTACTTTGGCCCCGAGCAGGCGACACTGGAGGGGCGTAACAACCTGGCCAACGATGTGTTCTTTACCTGGCTGAACACCCCCGAAGCCGTGGCAGCGTTCTGGAAGGCGCAACCTGCGCCGCTGCAGCAGCGCATTGAAGGGTATGTCGCCGGCTACAATCGCTACCTCAAGGAGCGTACCGCCCAAGGCTTGCCGGCGCAGTGCCAGGCGGCCTGGGTACGGCCGATTACTGCCGAGGACTTGGTCAAGCTGACGCGCCGGTTGTTGGTGGAAGGTGGCGTCGGGCAGTTTGCCGAGGCATTGGTAGGCGCCAGGCCGCCCAATGTTGTTGCCCAGGTGGATGCCAAGGCGTTTGATGTCGCCGCTGCCAGTCAGCAACGGTTTGCCCTGGACCGCGGCAGCAACGCGGTGGCGGTGGGGCGTGACCGGTCGTTCAACGGGCGCGGCATGTTGTTGGCCAACCCGCATTTTCCGTGGGTGGGCGGCATGCGTTTCTACGAAATGCACCTGACCATTCCCGGCCAGCTCGACGTAATGGGCGCCGCGTTGCCGGGCCTGCCGGTGATCAATATCGGTTTCAACCAACACGTGGCCTGGACGCACACCGTTGATACGTCCAAGCACTTCACGCTGTACCGCCTGACACTCGACCCGAAGGACCCGACCCGCTATATGCTGGACGGCAAATCCGTGGCCATGGAAAAAACCAGCATCAAAGTGCAGGTAAAAACCGCCAGCAACAGCCTCCAGGAGCAGACCCGTACGGTCTATAGCTCACAATTCGGGCCCGTAGTGCAATGGCCGGGCAAGCTGGACTGGGACAACAAATACGCCTTCAGCCTGCGGGACGCCAACCTGGGTAACGACCGGGTGCTGCAACAGTGGTATGCGATGAACCGCGCGGCGGATCTCAACCAGCTGCAAACCTCGGTGCACACCCTGCAAGGTATCCCGTGGGTCAACACCCTGGCGGCGGATGACCAGGGCCAAAGCCTGTATATGAACCTGTCGGTGGTGCCGAACGTCAGCGCGAAAAAACTCGCGCAGTGCAGCGATCCGCGGGTGGGCCTGCAGTTCATTATGCTCGACGGCTCCCGCAGCGCCTGTGCCTGGGACGTGGACCCGCGTGCCGCCCAGGCCGGGATTTTCCCCGCCGACCAGTTACCGCAACTGCAACGCACCGATTACGTACAGCACTCCAATGACTCGGCGTGGCTGGTCAACCCCAAGGCGCCGCTGACCGGGTTCTCGCCGGTGATCAGCCAGGAGAACATCGGTTTGGGCCCGCGTGCCCGGTTCGCCTTACAGCGCCTGCAGGAACTCGACAAGCAACCGATCAGCGTCGCCGACTTGCAGGACATGGTCATGGACAACCAGGTGTACCTCGCCAGCCAAGTAATGCCGGACCTGCTGAAATATTGCGCGGGCGCCGACGCCGCCGTGAAACCGGTGTGCGACAGCCTGAAAAGCTGGGGCCAGCGCGCCAACCTCGACAGCGGCGTGGGCCTGCTGCACTTCATCAATTTGGCGCAGCAACTGGCGCAAGCGCCGGATGCATGGAAGCTGGCTTTCGACCCGTCGCAACCGCTGACCACGCCTAGTGGGCTGGCAGTTGAACGGGCAGATGTGGCCAAGGCGCTGCATGAAGCGATGCTTGAATCAGCTGCCGACGTGGCCAAGCGCGGCCTGACGGCCGATAGCCGCTGGGGTGATATCCAAGTCTCGGGCCAAACGCCGATCCACGGCGGGCCCCAAGAGTTGGGCGTGTACAACGCCATGCAAAGCGTACCGAGGGCCGATGGCAAGCGCGAGGTAATCAGCGGCAGCAGCTACTTGCAAATCGTCACGTTCGATGAAAATGGCCCGCATGCCCAGGGCGTGCTGGCATTCTCGTTATCCAGCGACCCGGCTTCAAAACACTTCAAGGACCAGACCCAGGCGTTCTCCGAGAAAAAACTCAGCGTGTTGCCATTTACCGAGGAGCAGATCAAGGCCGACCCGCAGTACCAATTGCAGGTTATCCGTGACAAGGACGAGGCAGGACGGTAGGGTACCCAACCGGCAAAGCCGGCCCCTTGAGAGAATATTTTTTGAAATCAAGGGGTTGCAAGCCCCGGCAAATGAGTACATAATTGCGCCCATCGAACGCACTGAAGCATTAAAAACTTCAATGTTTTCAATGAGATAGAGTAGAGGTAGCTTCACAGAGCCCACTCAAGTTTATATGCGGTGAATGTCGGTTGTAAGGCATTGATCGTTTGAGGCCGAGTAGCAAAATGGTTATGCAGCGGATTGCAAATCCGCCTACGCCGGTTCGATTCCGACCTCGGCCTCCACTCTTAGAAACCCCGTAGATTAACGTCTACGGGGTTTTTTATTGCCTGTCGGAAATAGCGACCTGGGCCTATTCGCCGCGGACGGCGTTTCTGTAGATCGAGGGTGTACCGTGAGCACAACGCAGGAGTAGTATCCTTGGTTCGATTCTAGCCTTGGTTGCGGTCGTGATATGCACAAATTCTACGGACAGTTTCAGCCTCAAGTTGATCGATTCATTTACGAAAGGTATTTTCGGGATGAAGGAATAAGGGGGATTTTTGTAGAGTGTGGTGCTTTCGACGGATTGACCGAGAATTCATGCAAATTTTTTGAGGAAACACTCGGCTGGAAAGGTTTTAACATTGAGCCTGTGCCTTGGGTCTACGAAAAGTTGCTGGTAAACCGACCAGATTCAACAAATCTGAATTTCGCCCTTTCCAGCAAGGTCGGAACTGCCACTTTCCATGCTGTCGATCATCCTGATTTTGGCGTCGACTGCACAAATGGATCACTCGCGCATACGCAAAAGCATCTCTCAATACTTGAAGAGGGGGGCTGCAAATTTATTGATGTCGAGGTCAACCTGCTGACGTGGCCTGAGTTCATTTCCAGGAACGGAATCGAGCATGTTGACCTGCTGGTACTCGATGTAGAAGGTCACGAGCTGTCCGTAATCGCCGGAATGCAGGGTTGCGCGGTGCTGCCTGGAGTGCTTTGTATTGAAGTTGGGCACTTGGACCTCTATGAGATCCGTTCAAAGGTTGCCGAGTTGGGTTACATCTACGACGTCTCATCGCATGTGAACGCCTTTTTTATAAGGTGCGACCTGGTGCCTCTGTTCGCATTCAGATCTGCCCACTTCAAAGAATTTCCTTCTCCAGTCGTGCCATTGGAGCAGGTGGCTAGCGCTGTTTCGGCGCCGGTTTTGTCACTGCCAGATACGTCCGCGCAGGACAAAGCGGTAGCATTGCTCACCGCAAAAAACGAGCAGCTTCTATCTGAACTGAAAAATGTTCGCGTGCACCTCGCAGAGTTGAGTTCGCTTTATGACAGCATCGTCTCCTCCAAAGCCTGGAAATTAATCGAGCGTGTACGAAGCCTCAGACGCTGATAAGTACCCTTGATCAAATGAGCCCGCCAAGATGCGGGCTCTTTTTCGACCGGAGAAAAGGATACTGATCACCGAGCGACACGGAGGGCGTGTTGGGTTGTTGGAAGATTTGTTCGTTCGGCAGGGGCCGGGGTTGGGGCTGGTACCGAGGGAACGTCATGGGGCGCAAGGCCGAAAGATTCTCTAGGAAGCGTCCCCCAAGGCAAAGCGATTTGCCTTGCTGGCCCTTAAAACTCCGGCGAAGTTGAAAGCCTTTTTTGTGCATAAGCGAGCATCGGCTGACTTCAGTCCCTCCCGCTTTTTTTTAAGGAAAGCCCTCCGCTATTTCTCGCCTGAGTGGCAGTTTCCTCCTGACTGACTAACCTTCTACGCAGTTGGCAAGTCATAAGGAGCGCGTCATGCATGGACTTATCTCAAAAGTCATTGTGCCTTTGGTCACACTGGCTTGGGTGTGCAGCGCCCAGGCGGCGACCACTGTCACGGGCCAAATCAGCGCCTCGCTGATACTGACCAACAGTTGCCTGGTGAATGGTGTGGGAGGTTCCACAGGCTTGAATTTTGGCGCGTTGAATTTTGGCACCGCCAACTCCCTGTACACGGAGGCTGACGCACAGGTGCTGGGGGGCGGGGGAGCGCCGTTGTCTATCCAGTGTTCGGCGGGTACTTCGCCGATACTGACGGTCACGTCTGGCGTCAATGATGGTAAATCCACCGGTGGCACGCGGGCGCTGGCAGATGGCGCTGGCCACTTTGCCCCGTATGACATCTACACCGACGCCGCCCACACGCAGATTCTGGCCAATAACGGCACTATCAACCTCACCGCCAGTACCGGGGTTGCGCAGGCGGTGAATATTTACGGCAAATCGCCAGGTAAGCCAGGGTTGCCCGCCGGTACCTACACCGACACGATTGCTGTCACGCTGACGTTTTGAGCCGTTGTCTCAATTGTCGCGGCACATACCCGATAGCTTTACCAGTAGTGTCAGCGCGACGATTGCCCAGCCAACGTTGAGTGCCACAAACATCCATTCGGGCGGCTGGGCTGCCAATAGCATCAACGACGTTATGACGATACATCCCATCAAGAGCCCAATGGGCAGCCAGCGCCAGAACCCTCCAGGGCGGTGACGTAGATTGACTGTCGATGGGTTTTCTTCATGGAGCGTCATGGTTATTGCGCCTCGATGGCACGCTGTTTCAGGTAGTCGACAAAGGGCGTTATGTCCGTGCTGCACAGCAGGTGCGCCACTTGGCGCACCTCGGCGACTGGCCAGTTCCACCAGGCCGCCTGCTCAAGTATCAAGCGGGTAGGCTCGTCGAACCGCCAGCGGATCGGCTTGGCCGGGTTGCCGCCCACAATGGCGTAAGGCGCGACGTCCTTGGTCACCACGGAACCTGCGGCTACCACTGCGCCATCACCAATGGTGACGCCCGAAAGAATGATCGCCTGTGAGCTTATCCAGCAATCATTACCGATGATCACGTCACCTTTGCTGCCGCCGAAATCGGTAATATGCGCGACTTCTTCGATCTTGGCGGGGAAGGGGTAGCAACTCAACCAGTCGGTACGGTGGTGGCCGCCCAGGAACACCTCGACGTTGCCGGCGATCGACGTATAAGCGCCTACGCGCAATGTGGTGCCTTCGTTCCAGTCGTGAACCTTCAAGTCACCGTATGTGCCCACGCCAAACGTGTACTTGGGGTAGCGATTGCGCAACTTTTGCGTAGCACGCTCAAGTTGGGGGAGTGCACGCAATGCCTTGCGCGCTTGATGTTCACGCCATTTACGCAACAGCTTCATGCAGTAGCCTTTTGCCGGTGTTGAGATGAAGATCGCTATCCTGAGCAATGAGGCAGGGCGATGCAAGGCTCAATAACGTGGGAACCTGTAGTTCCCGCTTTAGCCCTGAATCCAGAATCCAGTACGTCGTTTTTGTCTGCGGAGAAACCTTGATGCTCGTGATAATCGCCTTGCTGGGAGTGATTGCTGTTTGGGTATGGTGGACGTACCCACGTGTCGGAGGGCTGCTGTTTACGATCATTGCGAAGGTGGAGGCGGTGCGCGCTCGCCTGAAGGAGGTGCCGGTGGCCATCAAGCATATGACCCTCGCCACCTATCAAGGCGGCACGGCCGGCCACGCGCCGCCGCTGTTGTTGATTCACGGCTTCAGTGCGGACAAAGGCGTGTGGTTCGGCTTCGCCCGGCACTTTACGGCAGACTATCGAGTCGTCATTCCCGACCTTGCCGGGCACGGTAAAAACCGCTTCGAGCAGGGCGCCGACTACAGCATCGCAGCCCAGGCGGGGCGCTTGATCGAGTTGCTGGATGCCTGCGGCATCGACACGGTGCACGTGGTCGGCAGTTCGATGGGCGCTTATGTCGCGACCTGGCTGGCCACGCATTACCCCGGCCGCGTGGTGTCGCTGGCGCTGATCGGCCCGGTCGGCGTGCTGTTGCCCCAGCCCAATGAAGTGGAAGAGCTGGTCAACCAGGGGGACAACCCGTTCCTGATTCATTCACGGGCGCAGTTCGATCGGTTTTTCTCGATGACCATGGCTTCGCCACCGTGGATACCCCAGGTGCTGCTGGCTGCTGAGGCGCAGGCCTATATCGACCGGCGTTCGGAACTGGCAGAAATCTTCGCGGATTTCTCCGCCAGCCCGCGGCTGGAACCCTGGCTCAAGGACATTCACGTCCCGACACTGTTGCTGTGGGGGCGGGAAGACCGGATGGTGCCAATTGCCAGTGCAACTACATGGACCGGCGGCATCGCGCACGCGCAACTTGAATGCTGGGATGCCGTAGGGCACCTGCCAATGGTCGAGCGGCCCGAGCAAACGGCGGCGCGTTATCGGGCGTTCCTGGCCTCGCTGGGCTGACGAAGTGTATGCCCGCATCCGCTCGCAGCTGTACGGGGCGCAGGCGGGCACAACGCTCTACTGTCGTGGGCACTGTTCTTCGTTCGGATGCCGTCCCATGTTCATGTCTTCAAGCCTGTTGTCAGCGTTTGCGCTGTTTGCCTTTGTTTCTTCAATCACTCCTGGCCCCAACAACACCATGTTGCTCGCGTCCGGGGTGAACTTCGGGTTTCGTCGCTCGATTCCTCATGCGCTGGGTATCAGCATTGGCTTCATGCTGTTGGTGATCGCCGTCGGCTTGGGATTGGGTGAAGTCTTCAAGGCGTTACCGTGGGCGTACACCGTGTTGCGTTATGTGGGGGCGGCCTATTTGTTGTACCTGGCCTGGAAGATCGCCAACGCCGGCGCGATCTCCGATGAGCCCGATGCCCAGCGCAAACCCATGACGTTTCTTGGGGCGGCAGCCTTCCAGTGGGTCAACCCCAAGGCCTGGGTGATGGCATTGGGCGCGATCACCACCTACACGCCAGCGGAAGGTTATGTCACCAATGTGCTGTTGATTGCCGCGGTGTTCGCCCTGGTGAACCTGCCCAGCGTTTGCGTATGGGCCGGTTGTGGCAGCGGTTTGCGTAACGTGCTGCGTGAGCCGCGCTGGTTGCGGGTGTTCAACTGGTCGATGGCAGGGCTGCTGGTGCTGTCGTTGTATCCCATGCTTTTTGCCGGCTGAACCAGCTTCGTGCATAGCCACAGGCCGCTATTGACGCTTTTTGCCGGCCTGTGCATGCTCGCCGCTGTTTCCAGGCCTGCTACGGGACGTTGCGGCACGAAGCGATTGAACGGGATGGTGGTTCGACGTATCGCTTTCACACTTCCTTATCCGAGAAGCCCCCGTGACCCTCCAAACCTCTGGGCGTCTGCACAAGTACCTGCGGTTTACACTGATCACGTCTGTCCTCGCCATGGCGTCTGTCGGTCCAGCCTTTGCTGCTCCCCAGGTCGGCATTCGCGCCATCGAAAGTACGTACCATCAATTGCTCCAGGCGCTTGACCAAAGTCGCGGCACCCGCCCGGACGATGCCGTGCGCCAACGCATTACCGCTGCAGCACAGGCCTTCCAGGACGCACTGAAGCGCGACGGCGGCGCGCGGGCGAACCTGAGCACCGATGTGAGGAACATCGTCGCATCCCTGAATGACGGCAGCTACAGCGCCGAAGGCAGCATCAATGCGTTGCGCCGTGACGCCAAGGGCAGTGTCATTGATGCGGGGGCGTGGAAGCCTTCGCTGGCCGGGACCCCGATCGGGCAACCGCTCGGCACCCATCTGAACCAGACCAGCGAAGGTGATTGTGTCGGTATCTCGGTGGTCAGGGCGTTCGCCAATACGCGTACGGGCGCCGAGATATTGCGCAGGGGCGTGACGGCCAATGCCGATGGCAGTTTCAATGTCAGCCTGCCGGGCGACCCGGTGACGGTCTACCACCTGCAGGCTGGCGACCTGGATCAATACGGCAAGGGCGATCCACCTGCCGCTGCCGTGGTCGGGGCGATGTTCCAGTACTTCAAGCTTGACCCGGCCAAAGGCTCATTGCCCACCAATAAAGTCATGGAATTGCTGGCAGGCCAATACGGTGACCACCTGCGGCTGGCCGATGCCGAAAACACACCTCAGGGCATCACCGACTTCCTGCTGAAAAATGCCAGCGCCGTGGGCAGCCAGGCGGCTGTGGTGTTTGGCGGCAAGCCGGCGCGCAATGGGGATTGGTCCAGGGGGGACGGGCACGCCTTCGCGATTATCCAGATCAACCCGGCGACGGGCCTGTTGAGCTACACCAACCCCTGGAACGAAGGGGCGCAGGTACGCACGATAGCCATCAGTGAATTGGCAAGGCAGGCGGCGGGCACCTCGGCGGACTTTGAGATGGTCACGTTTCGTTAACACGCTGGCGCCTGAGCCCTACACCGGCGAGATGGTGGCAAGCAGACCAATCGCAATAGTCAGCGCAAGAAAGCCGAACAGGAAAAATGCCATCTTAGCCATGAGGCCTCCGAAATGAACGGGCCGCCAGGACGGTTCCTGTCGGGCTCCACGGGCGTGTCGGGAGTGGGAGTATTGTCAGGGCTGAGGGTGTTTCGATACAGGGGCAGATACTGAATAAAAAAGCGTATCAGATGCCCCTCAGCGCCGCAGGTAGCTGCAAACCGGGAACGGAAATTTTCAGGTGTCAGGCAGATTAGGCAGTGGCTTGGCCACGGCCGGGAACTAAACTTTTGTGTGAAGTATCGTATCCACCATCGCGCCCAAGTGGTTTTCATGGATTCGCCGCGAGGCGGGAGGCAGAGCGAGGCAGGCTTGGCTATTCTCAAGCGTCGTCGGGCGGCGCCACGGCGAGCCTGGTACAAGACAAGCAACCATTCACTGAAGTGTTTTTCATCTAGGCGAGTAGGCAAATGGGCAAAACGTTGGCTGCGCTGTCGTTTTTGATGACCCTGGTTTGGGTTTCAGTGGTTATTGCGGTGATGACGTATTTTTCTTAGTGATGCCGGGCAGGCGTGCCTTACGCGGCGACATCGCGCGCACGCAAGCTTCCAGAAACACCCTGCTGAATCTGTAGATCACTGATCTGGCGGGCTTTTTTGTTTGCCGTGGGCTGGCGCAGTTGTGTGAAAAAGGCCGCGTTCGACCTTGCATCGAAGGTGCCGGGTCTATATATTCCCTAGCCTGCTGCAACGCCAAGGGCTTTTAAAACTGCTTGGCTCGCTGTACAGCGCTACCGCCCGAATGGCGAAACTGGTAGACGCATGGGACTTAAAATCCCCCGCTCGTAAGGGCGTGCCGGTTCGATTCCGGCTTCGGGCACCATCTTACATTCCATTGAGAGCTTTTAAGTTCCTTGGAAGCGTTGAAAAACCTGCCTTCTGGCGGGTTTTTTCGTTTTAGCGTTCCGTGTTCACTTAAATTTGAACTGACCTCCAAAGGTTGGACACAACCATAAATTCAACATCTTCGGCCTCTGGGAGCGCCGCTATGAGGAGGGCAGCTTTGATGCCCTTACCAAGCCCGGGCGAGCACAAGCAGAAGAGTCAGTTTCCACCAGGTTGCAGGTCGATTTTCTCTGACGGTTTCTTCGACCTGGAGGTTGGCGTGGAATCACAGCCGGGCTGATTTGCCGGCACTGCATCGCAGCTGATTCGGAAACCTCCAACCCTCATGTCAGAGTCGCCGTGCCCAGGGCTGTACGACGAACATGCGCCGAGAGTCGCAGAAACTATGAGTATCGCTAGGTATTTCATCTGGGGTCCGTTCCTGGTCACTCCGATAATTCACTGCAGTATATGGAAAGCATCCCTTTGCGGCTGGTCGCGTCTTCCGCACATGGCTACGCCCTCGCTCTGAAACCTGAGCTTAGACATTGGTTTTGGGGCGAGACATCAGGTCGTTCAACATCGCGCGCAGTGTTTCTGCTTCGCGCTTGCTGGATGCGGTCGATGTTGCGAGGACGTCGATTTGCTTGCGCATGGCGGCCGCTTCGGTGCCTCTTTCGGCGAGGTAGCCCCGGAACTGGGTTTTGACAGCCTCGGCATCGGCCAGCATCTGCACCAGGCCGTGAATGTCCTCCCTCGCTTTGCGCAGCTGCAGGTTCAGTTCATGGACCTCATTCTCCAGGAGGCGGGCGTGCTGTTTGTGCATTTCGAGGGGCGAGGGCATGCCAAGCCACTCACAGGTGTCTTCATCAATGTTCATGGAGGCGGGGTCCGGATGCTGTATGCCTATACAGTATTCGAGATTGGATAAGGCGCAAGGCTTGAGGCGACGAACTGCAGGGCTATCCGACGATTAGCCGGGCGCCATATCGAGGTCTTTCATGCAAGTCGCCATGCTCTTAAACGTTCTGGCTGGCAGACAGATGACAACGGCTCGGCGATGACTCGCACCGTCGAGCGCTGGCTTGTCGATGGCACACAGTTGTGCAAGATTCAGATCGCTCTCAACCTCGATGTGCACCCGTTTCTGGATGAGCAACGAAGAGCATTCAAGGCATCAGGACCGAGTCGACAACGTGAATCACACCGTTGGACTGCATCACGTCTGCAATGCTGATACTCGCCTTACCGCCTTTGGCATCGACCACCCAAAGCTTGCCGTCATGCAGCTTGATAGTCAGCGACTCACCTTGAACTGTTTTCAACACGACGGTCCCGCCATTCTTTTTGGCGTCGGCCATCAGTTGGGCAGACGTGTGAGTGCCGGGCACGACATGGTAGGTCAGGATTTTAGTCAGGTCGGCTTTGTGTTCAGGCTTGACCAGAGTGTCGACGGTACCCGCTGGCAGTTTGGCAAAGGCTTCGTTGGTCGGTGCGAATACGGTGAAAGGGCCTTTGCTATTGAGCGTATCAACCAGGCCGGCAGCCTTGACCGCTGCTACGAGTGTCGTATGGTCCTTCGAGTTGACCGCGTTCTCAACGATGGTTTTGCTCGGGTACATCGCTGCGCCTCCGACCATCACAGAGTCGGCAGCAACGCTGAGTGTTGCGGTCACGCAGAGAATTGCGAAGCAGGCGGCTGCAGCAAGTTTTTTGTAAAAAGCGTGCATGATGTTACTCCTTGGCTCTTATGCCCTCCGAGTGAGGGGTATTGAATCTACGAGCCAGCGACTGAATTGGATGCACCGATTCACCCGATAATTTCTTGAGCGCCACGCGTGCCCGCTCAGGCACACGCACGGCGTCATTACCAATGACTGCTTCGGCTTGGGCCCGCCTGGTGTATCCGCCTAGGCTTTCGCTCCTCGCACAATCCTTCCCTCCTTGACCTCATCTGCATACCCGCAGAGCTTTTGCTGCTGCGCCGCGAGCAGGGCGCACAGCTTCATCAAGGCGATGGCGTCATCAGGCGATTTGGCGAGCCCCGCAATAGCCGTAAGCTCAGTCACCGACCAGGCGATAACGGCCGTCGCGTCTTCAAGGTCGTAGAACAGTTCCTGCTGGGCAGTCCTGGGGCCGTCGAGCTTTTCCATCAGATTTGCCATTTACCGGTGCTCTCCATCGAAGTGGTTCAGCGCTATCAATTCAGTCACCGCCACCCAGCGCTTTACGAACGGATCGGCGCTGGTTTCACGCCTGCTCAATATAAAGACGAGACGAAAGCCTCGATCGGCTCTGGCAACAAATCCTGCGGGTGATCCCCGCCAAATGTCGCGATACCGCTTTTACCTGTCGCGATCCCGGAGCTGATTACAGCGCCTGAGGAAACCTCAATGACGCTGATTTTGACTTCTACCTTGTCAGGGATCATCGACCATTCAGTTGCGCGGTCTTCCCAATGCAGGATGGACGCAAGAATAAGGATGTCCTGCCTGCTGCGCTTGGCTTTTTCCAGGCTCAACTCATAGCTGGAGGCTTCTGCATCCACCGTTACCACCGCAGAGCGGCGGGAAAACGCAGCGTAAAGGATTTGCGCTGTATTGCGACCGGAGCCTTTATAAACCTGGTCACCGTATTCACCGTCTGCGGGAGTGGCGATGTATACCTTGTCCGTTTGCCTGATCGGGTGATTAAACCCAGACTGGCCGGGCAGCCATTGATGAGAATCGGCGCAGCCAGAAAGCGCGACGACCAGGAGCAGAACAGCGGGGATACGCATCTCGATTTCCTTTTCGTAGGTTCCGCAAAAATTGGATCATACCGTTCAATCACTAGACACCGTTCGCCAAATAGTACGACGACCGGTACCGCAATAAATCGAACCGCGGAATTTGTCGGCACCTCCAACGTATACGCCCCAGAGAGAGGGCATTGAGAGGTGTGTATGAACAACGACGCAAGCCTGCAGGGCAGTACTCCACCCGACTATCCACTACCCGTATCGCCGGGTCCACTTGAACCCGGAAGGCCTGATGTCGTTCCGGTTCCTGAAGAGGGTATTGATGAGTTGCCGAATAACGAGGGAGAGCGACCCCTGGATGACGACAATACGGGCCTCGATCCTGAGCGCGTCAAAGAAGAGACGGACAATGCCGTGATGGATAACGAGCAGGATCCGCGCTGATAGATCGGGCGCTACTTCAGACCGATGCGTTTGCGCATCTGGGCCGTGATGGTTTGCTTTGTCTTAGGCATATCAGCCCACGGATCCACGTCCAGCTCGCCTAGGCGTTGATGGATGTTTTGAATGTTCCAGACGTTAGCGCCTTTGATCTCCTTTAGCTCATCTCGCAAGATCGGCACTGACACCGGCAGGCCTTCGCGGGTACGTGCCGAATAGGCGCAAATAGTGGTGGCGCCCAAGCCATTGCGCAGATAGTCGATGAAGATCCGTCCCACCCGGTTTTTGGGGCCGGAAACCGCCGAAAACCGATCGGGAAGCAGGTGGGCAATATGTTTGACCACCGCGTGGCTAAAGCTTTTTACCGCATCCCAGTCTGCTTTCGGCGTCAACGGTACGACAATGTGGATACCTTTGCCGCCACTGGTTTTCAGGAAAGATTTAAGCCCCAGTTCGTCCAGTACCGTTAACGTCAGTTGGGTGGCTTCCACCATGCTCTTCCATGGCAGTGCAGGGTCGGGGTCAAGGTCGAGAATAAATCGGTCAGGGCGATGCAGATCGTTGGCGACGGCGTTCCAGGTATGCAACTCAATGGCGCTCATCTGAACCGCGCCCACCAGCGCCTCAAGGTTATTGATCAACATTACAGGGTGACCCGTCTCTGCTTTGCCGATGATTTCAATCCCAGGGATTGCCAGGCGCTCTGCATTCTTCTGAAAGAACAGTTCGCCGCCAATACCGTCCGGGGCACGCACCAGCGCGACAGGGCGATTTAGTAATTGCGGCACAAGCCAGTCAGAGATGCCAATGTAGTAATCCGCCAAGTCACGTTTGGTCGAGCGGCTGCTCGGGTCAATCACGCGTTGGGGATGCGTCAGGCGGATCCTGGTTGATCCGTCGTCGCCGGCCTTACCCTTGGCCTTGGCTACAGGCGGTTGGTTTTTCTCTGACTTTTTCTCGGCCTCAGGGGCAGGGGCAGGGCGCTCCTCGATGATCAACTTCGCTGGTTTATCGTCACGCAGGCCCTGGAATACGGCGTGTCTTACCGAGCCCTCCTGGGTGATCTCAGCAAAGGCGACCTCTGCCAAAAGCGAGGGTTTCAGCCAGTGCACGTCCTTGGCTTCAAAGCCAGTGGGTGGGTTGACGACTGCAGGCTTGGTGACTTCAAGCGGGGTCAACTGTTTGTAGATCGTATTCAGCGTTACCTGGTTGAATCCAGTACCAACCTTGCCGGCGTATTTCAGCTCGCCGCTGTCTATGTCGTGCAGGCCCAATAGCAGCGCCCCGAATTTACTGCGCGAACCCTTTGGCTCGGTATAGCCGACGACGACAAACTCTTGCCGGTGTTTACATTTGAGCTTGATCCAGTCGCCGCTGCGTCGCGATACGTAGGGGCTGCCAACACGTTTGCCGATGAGGCCTTCCATTTGCATTTGGCAGGCACTGTTCAGCAGTGCTTGCGGTGTTTCGGCGAAGTCGTCCGAGTACCTGAGAACCTCATCCTCACTGCGCTCCAGAACCTTGGACAAGGCTTTCCTGCGCTGTTCGACCGGCACCTCCCGCAAATCCATGCCGTTGAGAAAAGGCATGTCGAAGAGGTAGTAAACAATATTGCCGCTGCGGCCCAACTCAAATGCATTTTGGAGTGCCTGAAAATCCGGAATGCCTTTCTCATTGGCAACAACCATTTCGCCATCCAGCCACGCGGACTTTAAAGCGAGGCTGGCGATTGCTTCGGCCTGCCGTGGAAGCTTGTGCGTCCAATCATGGCCATTGCGGGTAAACAGTTGCACCTTGCCCTCATCCACTTTTGCCATGATGCGATAGCCGTCGAATTTGATCTCATATCGCCAATCACCTTCGGGGGCTGAATCCACCAGCGTGGCCAGTTCAGGCTTCAGGCTTTCAGGAAGATCAGAGGGGTGGGCATTCGCCAGCTGGGTGTTTCCCGGCTTGGCGGGTGGCGCAGGCGGCTTCTTGACAGATTTGGGCTCGGCCGATTTTCCTGAGCGCTTTTTGGGCACGAGAGTGCGCTCGCTCAACACACTGTGTGATTGCGCTTTCACGATGTCGTAATCGCTTTCTGGCCGAGCGAATTCGTCCTGATGCTTTATCAGAAACCACTGCTCCTGCTTGCCGGGAATATGCGTCTTGACCAAGTTCCACAGGCCGCCAAGCTTCTCGCCCTGCAACTCAAATTTCAGCCGGCCTTTCGCGTAGGCCTCGGCGGGGTCGGATAAGGGTTTCCAGATACCGCGATCCCACACAATGACGTCGCCAGCACCGTAATGGCCCTGCGGTATCGTCCCTTCAAACGTAGCATAGTCAAGCGGGTGGTCTTCGACATGCACGGCCAGGCGTTTGGATTTTGGATCGAGCGACGGGCCCTTGGGCACCGCCCAGCTTTTGAGGGTACCGTCGAGCTCAAGGCGAAAATCATAATGCAGGCGACTTGCGTCGTGCTTTTGGATGCAAAACTGCAGCGCAGCCGGTTCGGCGGTGTTTCCCTTTGCAGGCGGCGCTTTTGCCGCGCCAGAGGGCTCTGAGGTCGCGTCGAAATCACGCTTGCGATTGTATTCGCCAAGGGCGTCAGGTGGCATCGTTATAGTTTCGGTGGCGCCTGAGTCGCTCCTGGGCTTGTTTTTGGGCCTGGCTCGCCGGGACGAGATCTCAACCCACGTTGGAGCGTGATCACTGGCGTGTTCTTCGCCACGTACCCATGCATCCACGCCAGCGTTCTTCAGGTAAGGCGCAAGTACCGGGTTCAGCAGAAGATGGTCGATGCGCAAGCCGGAATTTTTTTGCCAGTGCTGACGGAAATAATCCCAGAACGTGTACACGCGCTCTTGCGGATACAGGTGTCTCACCGAGTCGATCCAGCCTTGGCTCAGTAGTCTTTGAAAGCACTCACGGCTTTCTGGCTGGAGAAGGGCATCCTTGAGCCACGAGCGGGTGTTGTAGATGTCAAGGTCGGTGGGCACAACGTTGTAATCGCCGGCGAGGACAACAGGGTGTTCGCTGGCCTTTAATGTTTCGGCATGCGCAATCAGGTGCTCAAACCAGTTGAGCTTGTAATCAAATTTCGGCCCCGGTTGCGGGTTTCCATTTGGCAGGTACAGGCACCCCACGATCACGCCATGCACAGCCGCTTCCAGGTAGCGAGACTGCGTGTCGTCTTCAGCTCCAGGCAAGCCTTTATGAATCAGGAGGGGCTCGGAGTCGCGCGCAAGAATCGCCACTCCGTTCCAAGAGGCTTGGCCATGGTGCAATGAACCGTAGCCTGCTGCCTCAAGATCGCCTGCAGGGAAAGCTTTGTCCTGTGCTTTCAGTTCCTGCAGGCACACGATGTCTGGGCGCTCTTTCTCAAGCCATTGCAAGAGATTAGGCAGTCGCGCCCCTATGCCGTTGACGTTGAATGTCGCGATCTTGAGGTTCTGCATTGCCTCGATCCTTCAATATGCCCGGAACTTTTTGCCTACAGCAATAGGTGTGTGACCGATGCCAAAGGCATCGGTATCAAACTGATGTGCTCGAAATTCAGATTACTTCATCAGTTCATGCGCCTGAACCGATCCTCTTTCTGGATTGAAGCAACTGAGGCGCACCGGCACCGACTTGGCCGCCGGCACCTTACTGCGTTCGGCGTGGTGCCAGAGCGGCACCAGCGGGTTGCACTCCGGGTAGTAGGCCGCAGCGCAGCCCTCGGGAATATCGTAGGCAATGATTTCGAACGGGCCCACCTGACGCTTTACCTCAGGCTCGATGGCGGTGGTCAACAGCACCTGCTGGCCGACCTCAAAACCCAGACGCACGATGTCGTTGCAATGCATGAAGATCACTTCGCGCGTGCCACTGACCCCGCGAAAACGGTCGTCATACCCATAGATGGTGGTGTTGAACTGGTCATTGCTGCGCAGCGTCATCAGTTGCAGCACGTCGCGCGCCGGTTCGGCGAGGTTGACGTCATCGTCTTCGGCCAGCGTCACCGGCCTGACGAACTGCGCCTTGCCCGTTGGGGTCTGCCATTCGCGTTGCGCAGCGGCAATTGGCCGGTGGAAACCGCCGGGCTCAACCATGCGGGTTTCCATGTCATGAAAAATCTGCGGGTAGATCGTGCTGATGGCGGTCCTGACCGTCGAATAATCGTCGCACCAGGCTTGCCAGTCGATGCGGTTACCGGGCGCCAAGGCGGCCATGGCCAGGCCGGCGACGATGCTGGCTTCGGCACGCACGTGCGGGCCGACCGGTTCGGCGCTGCCGTGCCAGCCGTGGATGCAGCCGGTGCTGTCCTCGGTGGTGTAGGTTTGCGCCACGCCGTTTTGCCGATCAATCTCTATGCGCCCCAGGCACGGCAGCAGCCACATATTTCGGGCGGGCAGCAGGTGGGTGCGATTGAGTTTGGTGGCGACCTGCACGTTCAGTTCAAGCCCTTTCCACGCCGGTTCCATGCGCGAGGTGTCGGGTATTGCCCGCAGGAAGTTGCCGCCCAGCCCGATGAACCCGCGCACTTGCCCCGACAGAATACCTTCGCAAGCGTCCACGGTGCACAGGCCCTTGTGCGCCGGGACCTTGAAGCCGAAGTGCTGCTCGATCAGCTCCGCCGGGACCTTTTTCGGGTCTTCGGTGATGCCCACGGTGCGCTGGCCCTGCACATTGGAATGGCCGCGCACCGGGCAGATTCCGGCGCCAGGTTTGCCGATATTGCCGCGCATCAGCATCAGGTTCACCAGCATCTGTACATTCGCGACCCCGTGCCGGTGCTGGGTCAGGCCCATGCCATAGACGAACATCACACATTGGCTGCCGGCGTACACCGTTGCGGCGGCCTCCAGTGCGCCGCGCGTGAGCCCGCTTTTGTGCTCCAGTTGCGCCCACGTGCAGTCACGCACGTAGGTGGTGAACGCCTCGAAACCTTCGGTGTGGGTGGCGATGAAGTCGTAGTCGAGCACGGCCGGTGTGCCGCGTTCGGTGGCGCAGTCATCCATTTCCAACAGCGCCTTGGCGATGCCGGTGATGGCCGCCGTATCACCGCCAATCGCCACCTGGTGGTATTGGGTGCTGATCAGGGTCGACTCGGGCGTGAGCATTTCGCTGGGCGATTGCGGATTGACGAAGCGCTCCAGCCCGCGCTCGCGCAAAGGGTTGAAGGTGATGATCGGCACGTCGCGCCGGCGCACGTCCTGCAATTGATGCAGCATGCGCGGGCTGTTGCTGCCGACGTTCTGGCCAAAGAAAAACAGGCAGTCGGTGTGGTCGAAGTCGTCCAGGGTCACGGTGCCGACCGGCACGCCGATGCTTTCCTGCAAACCGACGGAGGTGCTCTCGTGGCACATGTTTGAACTGTCGGGCAGGTTGTTGGTGCCATAGGCCCGGGCGAACAACTGGTACATGAAGGAGGTCTCCAGCGAGGCGCGCCCGGAGGCATAAAACACCACGCTGTCGGGCTCCATCGCTTTGAGCTGCGCGCCAATTGCCTGATAGGCCTCGTCCCACGACGTCTCACGGTAGCGGTCGCTCTGCGGGTCATAACGCAGGGGATGGGTCAGGCGGCCCTGTTGCTCAAGCGCATAGTCGGGCCAGTCGCGTAATTCACTGAGGGTGTGTTCGGCAAAAAACGCCGGGTCGGTCTTCAGCGATGTCAGTTCCCAGGCGGTGGCCTTGGCGCCGTTCTCGCAGAACTCCAACGCATGCGGGCGGCCGGGTTTGGCCCAGGCGCAGCTGACGCAGGCGAAACCGTCGGGCTTGTTTTGCTTGAGCAGCGCAACGGGCGCCTTGGTCAGCGCCTGTTCGCGCCACAGGATCTGCATCACCGATTTAGCCGAGCCCCAGCCTCCGCTCGCGTGGGTGTAAGGCTGGAAATGGGTCTTGGGATGAATGAGCATCGTGGCACTCCCGGGCGCTGGCTGGATAACCTTGGGACGGGCCGCAAGGGCAAAGGTTCGAGCGGAATGCCGGACGGGAGGCGCCGTTTGTCTGCGCTGCGCAACACCGAGTGAACCCATGGCCGCCGAGCGTCCTCCACACCCCTGTGTGTTCTGAAAAGACGAAGAGGTAAGTGGCATGAAAGCAATCAGGATTGAGCAATTTGGCGGCCCCGAGGTCATGCACGTGCGCGAGGTCGAGGTGCCGGAACCCAAGGCGGGTGAGGTGCTGGTCAGGAATGTCTTTGTGGGTATCAACCCCGTGGACTACAAGATTCGCGAGGGTCAGTACCCGCAGGTCAAGCAGGACAAATTGCCGCTGACGTTGGGCCGGGAAGTTGCCGGGGTGGTCGACAAGGTCGGCCAGGGCGTCAGTGGTTTCAAGCCAGGCGACCGCGTGTTTGCCATGATCGGTGCCGACGGCGGTTATGCCGAGTACTCGCGGGTGCCGGCCGAACATTTGGCGCTGATCCCTGAAGGCCTTGATTGGCCGTCTGCCGCCGGCGTGCCGCTGGCCGGGCACACTGCCTGGCAGGCCTTGGTCGAGCACGGCCAGGTCGAGCAAGGGCAGAAGGTGTTGATCCATGGAGGCACCGGTGGCGTCGGCCATTTCGCGGTGCAATTCGCCAAGGTCAAAGGCGCCCAAGTGTATGCCACCGCATCCACTGACAGCCTGCCGTTCCTGCGTGAGCTGGGCGTCGACCGCGCCATTGATTACAAGACCGAACGGTTCGAGGACATCTGCAAGGACTTCGACCTGGTCATCGATTTGATCGGCGGCGACACCCAGGCGCGTTCATGGCAGGTGCTTGGCGAGGGCGGGCGATTGGTCTCGACCCTGACCATGCCCGATGCGCACCATCCCCAGGCGGCAGGCAAGACCGGCACACGGTTCACCGCCGACCCGCGGGGTGAAGAATTGGCCGAGATCGCCGGGCTGATCGCGGCGGGCAATGTGCAGGTGTATGTGGCCAAGACCTTTGAACTGGAGGAGGCCAAGCAGGCGCTGGACTTCCTTGCCGACGGACACGTGCACGGCAAAGTTGTATTGCACGTCAGCGAATGAGGAGGCGGTATGAGCGAGCATTCAAAACCCAGCCCAGGCACCCATGCCGGGCAAAAAGTACGCCCTGAAACGGCCAAGCGAAACGACAAATCGGAAAATCCGAATGTCGATCGCCCTTGGGAAGCCGAGCAGGGTGGCGTTGCCCCTGGCGGGCCTTCGAAAGACCCGGAGTCAGGGGCGTGACAGCGCGCTGATGTACCAGCCCTGTTTTTGACAGGGCTGGCCGTTCATGTTCGCTTCGCGCGCTTGATGCGCATCCACTCTCGATACGCAGCAGTACGTTGTGCGTCTGCGAGCTTCTTGGCCTCGGTAAAGCGTGCCCAGGTTGCTGCATCGCCGCTGTAGGCCTCGATGATTTGATAGGCCAGCGTGTCCAGCCGATCAGCTTCGAAGAACATCTGGGTATTTTGCACCATGACTTCATCCCAGGCTTGCCCGGATGTGTGTTTGAGTAATTGACTGGTCATTGCGTGAGAGCCTCCGTCCACTGGATCGCTGCCGCGCCACTCCAACGCACCTCAGTGATGCCGTATTTTTCTGCCATCGGTTTAGAGACGCGTTTGAGTTTTTGCTGGCCAAATTTGGGTATGACCGCGACGCCGGCATCGCAACTGGCCCAATGCCAGGCCTCGACGTTATCCATGCGTGGCGCCCGCACGATGAACGACCTGCGCTCACCGTGCAGGAGATAGTTGATAGTGAATAGTTCGTTGGGTTTCATGAGGCCTCCCTATGCTCATGAACTACAGATATTTGGCGTCAAAAAAAATTCAAATAAATTGTCCGACAATTCGATGAGCAACACGGCAGGGCCAAATTGATCAATCGTCCACCGTGAATGTCACCCAGCCTGGACCGCCATTGGGACGTTCCAGTTCTGCAATCACACCGCTCACGGAGGAACCGTCAGGCAAGTTGACCGCCACAAAGTTAGGGTTGCCGGGCCAGTCGAGCGGGGTCTCGAAGCTCAACCGCGCAAGGGTGGGTTTGCCGCTGCTGGTCAAATGGATCGAGATTGACGTGTTCAAGCGTTCGTCTGATTGCGTTCCCAGGTGCCGGGAGGCGGTAATCACACTGGCAATACCTTGGTAATCGTAAGACATGCTGGGTCACCTCATTTTATGGGCACAGTTGCTGTTCGCCCGTGGCATCGAGTTCGTCGTACACATATGCCTGGCCTTCCAATGCTCCGAGCGCCTTTATCAGCTCGCAGCCCAGGCAGTATTTTCCATCGAAAGTCCTCCATGCACGTGTCTTGCGATAGAGACGGCGGGGCAAATGATCGTTCAATCGGAATGACCGAAAGGTACTGTCAGTGGGTGTGGGGCGTCGCGGTTGGGTCGGTGACCTGAATGACAGTGCCCTGACGCCACGCATCCGCGCCTGGCGCAATGGGCGGTGCGACGATGTCTGCGCGTGCCTGTTTTTTCTGCGCGCTGTCGATCCCCATCCGCTGGTCCCGTTCAGCGACCATGTGTGCATCCGCCTGGCCGTCGGCGGTGAAACCCATCATCAGTTGAGGTACGCCCAAGGGCAGGCGTTTGTTGAGGTCGGTATGCCAGGTGTGCCAGGTTTTGCCATAGGTATGCACCAGTTTTTCCATCAGCGCATGCTCGGCTACCGCAGGAATGCCTGGAGCAACCAACTGACCCGATTTCACTTCATGCACGTGGCTGTGCCACAACGCTTTCTCCGGCGGGGGCAGGCCTTTGAACAGCTGCTCACTGATGATGTATTCCACACCCATCAGCTTGGCGTCCTTGCGGTTGCCGTCATAGATCACGCACTGGATCACCTCTTCATTGAGAATCGCGCAGTAATGATGAGCTTCCATTTGCACGTCGGGGTGGCCGTTGTAGAAGTGGAAACCATCCAGGTAGGCGTTCAGTGCGTCTATCGGCGGGCGCGACTGCAGCAGGGCGGCGCCGGCCTCCAGTGTTTGTGTGCTTGCGGTTTCAGGCTCGCCGGGTGCTTCGACGTTTGAAGGTGAGGTGTTGCCTGCGCATGCGCAGAGCAGCGCAAGGGACGTGGCCAGGGACAGTGAGGCGGCGGCGCGGTAGGTTGCGGTGTCAATCATCGTAGGTTCCTTCCTGTTGCTGTCATGGTCGTGAAACGGGTGGCAGCAAGGCACGGTCAGGGGCGTGTGGCTGGATGGCCGACCCATAGGCTGCGGTAAATCTCGTGGTCTCCCTTCACGGGACTTTGATCAGGAAACGGCAGCTGTTTGATGCTCGCCAGTTGCGCCTGGGTGGGCGCTTCGCGACAGATATCCGCGTGCTGGCCCGGCGGGTAGGCGCCTACCACCAGGAAGTCTTCGCTGGCGCTGATATTGCGGTGCCCGGTCCCGACAGGCAGCAGCAGGACATCCCCCGCGCGCACCTCCACGACGTGCCCGTTTGGGCCGCCCAGCATCAATTGGGCATGGCCCGTCGCAACGCCCAGTACCTCATGCCCCTGGGTATGGTAGTGGTGATAGTCATAGACGCGACTGCGCCATTTAGGTGGCCAGCCTTGCGCGCTGAACATCTCCTCAAATCGCACGGCCAGGTCACCGAGTTGCGGCGAAAGTACCTGAGTGAAAACGAGCACAGGGAGGTCCGGGTTATTCGGCACGGGGTAATTTGGCTCGAACATCAGGGACGTCTGCGCCGGTGAATCAGCCGGTAAAACAGTCATGAAAAAACTCCGATTGAGCGTGTTGCCATGCAATCAAGGCGGGTCATCCGGCTTGCTCGAGCATCACGGTGGCTGCGATTGAGCCTGTATGCGTGCCACGCACAGGCCTTCTCATACACAGTGGGAGGCGAGGGACGAGGTAAAGTTTGAACATTCTGCAAACGCTTCGACGAATGGCGTACGCCTGATTCGATCAACGCCTGCGCTACGGATGCTGAACATTTTTTTTAAAGCCGCGCCGGTTCATCCAATCGAGGCAGAGCTGTTCGGACTTTTTGAACAGTTGCGAGGATTACCGCTCGTCAGACTGGAAGCGGATTTCTTGAACATACGATTTCTTCTCCCGGACAGATAAAACATGTGCTGACGAAAATTTCCTTTCGTCCTGCCTCTGGGAGAACGCAATGAAAGCCATCGTTTACAACGGCCCTCGTGACGTCAGTGTGCAAAATGTACCGGACGCCAAAATCGAAAAGCCCACCGATGTGTTGGTGCGTGTAACCACCACCAATATTTGCGGATCTGATCTGCACATGTACGAAGGCCGGACCTCGTTTGAAACCGGCAGGGTTTTTGGCCACGAAAATCTGGGCGAGGTGATTGAAGTAGGGGTAGGGGTTGATCGGGTCAAGGTAGGCGACCGAGTTTGCTTGCCGTTCAACATCGGCTGCGGTTTTTGTGAAAATTGTGAAAAAGGCCTGACCGGCTTTTGCCTGACCGCGAACCCTGGCAGTGCCGGTGCCGCCTATGGGTTTGCCGACATGGGCCCCTACCAGGGTGGGCAGGCTGAACTGCTTCGAGTGCCGTACGCCGACTTCAATTGCCTGGTGTTGCCCGAGGACGCGCAAGAGCGCGAAGAAGACTATGTGATGCTCTCGGACATCTTTCCGACGGGTTGGCATGCGACCGAGTTGGCCGGCCTGCTGCCTGGCGAAAGCATCGCGATCTACGGTGCCGGGCCGGTGGGGTTGATGGCAGCCCATTCAGCCATGATCAAGGGCGCGTCCCAGGTGTTTGTGGTCGATAACCATCCTGACCGTTTGAAGCTGGCCGCCCAGATGGGCGCCACGCCCATCAACTCGCTCGAGAAGGAAGCAGTGGATCAAATATTGAATCTTACCCATGGCAAAGGCACCGATCGCGGCTGTGAGTGTGTGGGTTACCAATGCTGCGATCGCCACGGTCATGAAGCCAATCACCTGACCATGAACAACCTGGTCGCTTCAACCAAAGCCACGGGCGGGATCGGTGTTGTCGGCGTGTTCGTACCGCAGGATCCAGGTGCAAAAAATGAGCTGGCGAAAGAGGGCAAGATGGCCTTCGACTTTGGCGCCTTTTGGTTCAAGGGCCAGCAAATTCGCACCGGCCAGGCCAATGTCAAGGTCTACAACCGACGCCTGGCCGAGCTTATTCACCACGATCGGGCACATCCATCGCAAATCATTTCCCATCGCCTGAAACTGGCTGAAGGGCCTGACGCATACCAGCACTTCGACGCCCGTGAAGAGGGCTGGACCAAAGTTGTGCTCAAACCCGGCGCATGACCGGGAATTCACCTGTGAATGTCCGCTGGCTGGCGGGCCTCGTCTTCAAGGAGAGTCATGATGAAAAAGCTCTATACCTGCCTCGGCTTTTGCAGCCTGCTACTGCTGCATGGCTGTTTCGACAGTTCCGACAATACAACCAAGAACAATACCGAAGGCACCAAGTCTTCGGTGCAAATGCAGGAGGGGCACTCGCAGGAAAGCCAGTAGTGGGTGAACACTGACTAAGGTAAGTCGGGTAAAACTGAAAGGGCGGGAATTTCAATGAATTGTCTGATTTGCGTGGGCATTGCAGAACGCATTCCGTGCGGTGGCCCATGGGAGGAAAGGGACTGCCCCGAGTGTGGACGCTACCGTATTTCAGATGCGCTGATTTTGGCCTTGATGGACCAAGGCCAGATTTTTGACATTGCCAGAACCAGGGTATGGCTGAGTAGCCGGCGTGAAGGCGGTGCGGTGCCGGTGATTGAGGTCAATCAAGCGTTGTTGGTCAGGTAGCCGTTGACGTTGACAAACCTGCTTGAACCGGCCGCCCGTTTGGTTGCCCCTGGTATCAATGGACTGCAGAGGATCGGGAAACCGGGGCGCTGTCATACCGGGAGATGGCCTTGACCCAGAAACGACGGTATTTGGTCTGGTCTGGGGCGAGTGGCGTCTGGGTGGACCAGGCGTGGCCACGTTCCAGGGTGGCATGGTAGGCCTCCCACTCTTTCGTTTCGGCCACTTCCCGGGCCGTTTTCTCATTAGCGAACCAGCCGAGTATGTAGACTTCACCCTGGTCCATACCGTGCTCGACCAGTAGATAGATTTCTTTCATATGCTTGAACCCGCTACACCCTGTCTTGAAGGCTCAACGATGAAGTATTCGCGCGGCAACCCGCAAGCACTTCCTGTCGTTGAGTTCTATTGACCCGCATCACGGCGCTGTGCTCAAGCTGTGCCACGGCACGCTGCGTAAAGGCTAAATTGACGTGGTGGCCCCCTTTGTATTCTGCCTGGAGCAGGGCGCCTGCACCGGTTCCCCACCACAGCGGCTCTAGCAGTACCCTGCGGGCAAATGCCAGGCAAAGAAAAGCCCGCGATGGGGAGCGCGGGCTTAAAGGTTTTCACCAGGAGCTGCAATGACCTTAGGCGCCCGTGTGTGAAAGCAGCGTGAAAACCCGGGGCATGGCTGCACCCAATTCAATAAGCCCCCGCTGCCGCCTTTGCGCCGCTGACGATGGCGATGCCGGAGCTGCTGCCAAGCCGGGTGGCACCGGCTTCAATCATCGCCTTGGCCGTTTCCAGGTCGCGCACGCCGCCCGAAGCTTTCACGCCGATCTGCGCGCCTACCGCGGCGCGCATCAGGCGCACATCCGCCAACGTCGCGCCGCCATGACCGAAACCGGTGGAGGTTTTGACGAATGCTACGTTCAGCTCACGGCACAGGGTGCAGGCAGTGGTTTTTTGCGAATCATCGAGCAGCCCGGTTTCGAGAATGACTTTAAGCGGCACTGCCCCGCAGGCAGCCAGCACCTGGGCAATATCGTCGCGTACCTGGTCCAGCAGGCCGTCCTTCAGCCAGCCAATGTTCAGCACCATGTCGACCTCGCCGGCACCGGCCTCGATCGCAAGTTTGGCTTCATACGCCTTGGCCGCGCTCAAGCCCGCACCCAAGGGGAAACCCACCACAGCGCACACCAGCGCAGCCGCGCCGCGCAGGCATTCGGCAGCCAGCGGCACATTGGCACTGTTGACGCACACGGACTTGAAGCCATGCTCACGGGCCTCGTCGCACAGTTGGCGAATGCTCGCCTGGGAAGCATCGGCGGCCAGCAGGGTGTGGTCGATATAGGCCGCGAGCGGCAACGGGTTAGTCGGCATGGCAAGTGTCCTGTAAGGATGAGGTGCTGGGAAAAGCCGGTTTGTGTTAAGTTGGATGCATTAAATGTGAAATAAATAACATTGTAAATGGAATTTGTGACTGTCCTGATCAAGGGCGCGCATTCAACGAGGGTTGGAACGCAGTGGATTCAAAGAAAAGCGAAAGATTTCGGGCCATGCACAAGGCCTTGCAGGGCGAGTCGGCGATTCACCTGCGTGACATGGCTGCGGTGCTCGGCGTGTCGGAAATGACCTTGCGTCGCGACCTGGCAGACAATCCCCAGGGCCTGCGTTTGCTCGGTGGGCACGTAACCCGTAGCGGCCCGCCGGAGCCCGATTACCAGGTCGCCGAACAAGACCAACGCCACGTTGCCGAGAAGCGCCAGATCGGCGCACTGGCCGCCAGCCTGGTGCGGCCCGGCGACACGGTGTTTATTGATTGCGGCACCACCACGCCGTTCATTATCGAGGCGTTGCCGGATGACCTGGAGTTCACCGCGCTGTGCAATTCCCTCAACGTGCTGCTCAAGCTCCAGCAAAAGCCCCACTGCACCATCATCCTCTGCGGTGGCACCTTCCACCGGCGCAACATGGTGTTCGAGAGCCATGCCGAGGCGGGCATCCTCGACGGCATCCGCGTTGCGTGGGCGTTTATTTCGGCGGCCGGCGTCAGCGCGGCGCATGGGGTGACGTGCTACAACCTCAACGAAGTGGAGGTCAAGCGGCGGGTCATGGCGCGGGCGCAAACCTGTGTGCTGGTGGCCGACCACAGCAAATTCGACGAGGTGCGTGCCGCGCACTTCGCCGAGCTGTCGGACTTCCAGCGCGTGATCAGCGACCCCGGCCTTGAGGCGGCGCAACAGCAGGTGATCAAGGACAGCGGGGCGATCCTGCTGATTTAAGCCTTTACACGCTTGTGATTTTTATTTCATTTGTTTGGAATTTAACAAATTGGCCTTGACACCCTCGGGAGCAAGGCATAGTTTTTCAAATGTGATCGCGGTTCACATTTGTGAGCGTGGCCTCCCTGAAGGTCGCGCCCGAATCCTGACAACAATAAAAATAGGAATCACCATGCTCCAGATAGCCCGTAAACCTGTTCATGTGCTGGCCCTTGCACTGGCTGTCGCGGCCTCGGCGCTGGCGCTGAACGCCCAGGCCAAGGATCTGAAGATCGGTTTCAGCCAGGTCACCCTGCAATCTCCCTTCTATGTACAGCTGCGCGATGGCGCCAAGGCCGCAGCGGCCAAGGGCGGTGACGAGCTGATCTTCCTCGACGCCAACGGCGATATCAGCAAGCAGAACAACGACATCCAGGACCTGCTGACCCGCAAGGTCGACATCCTCATCATCAATGCCGTGAACCCCGACGCCGTGGGCGCCGCCCTCGACGCCGCCAAACGCGCCAAGGTGCCGGTGATTGCTGTCGACCGCGCAATCAACGCGCCGGTGGCCACCACCATCGGCCGTAACAATGCCGAGATGGGCGAGCTGTCCGGCAAGGCCCTGCTCGCCGCCCTCAAACAGCGCGGCGTGACCAAGGGCAAGATCATCGAGATCCAGGGCGACGCCGGCGGCACGGTGATGAAAGAACGTCGCAAGGGCTTTCACACCGCCCTGGCCGGTACCGACTTCAAGATCATCGACGGCCCCTACAGCGAGTACATGCGCGCCAACGCGGTCACGGCGATGCAGGATTTGCTGCAAGCGCACCCCGACCTCAAGGCGGTGATCGCGCATAACGACGACATGGCCATGGGCGCGCTGCAAGTGCTTACCGAAAGCGGCAAGAAAGACGTGCTCGTGGCCGGGATCGACGGCTTGTCCGAGGCCTTGAATGCGATCCAGAACGGCGATCAATACGTGGCCACTGCCCTCAACGACCCACGCTACCTGGGCGAGGTCGCGATTGAAGCGGCGCGCGCACTGGCCGCCGGAAAATCAGTGCCCAGCTTTGTCGACGCCGGTACCCAAGTGGTGACCAAGGCCAACGCGGCCGAGGTCAAGCATGACTCTACCTTCGGCGAATACCGCCCTGGCGCGCTCTAAGGGTCCTGCGCCGCCACCCTATGGATTTTTGCTGGCGCCTCTTGCAGGAGGTGCCCGTTCGAACGCACTCGCCACTCAACAGAGGAATTCACTGTGAAAGCTGCCGTCATGTACCAACCGGGCGATATCCGGGTCGAAGATGTTCCAAAACCTGCGGTCAAGGCCGGCCATGCGCTGGTCCGGGTCGCGGCCTGCGGCGTATGCGGCTCGGATATCCCGCGCATGTTGAGCAAGGGCGCCCACGTGATGCCGCTGATTTGCGGCCATGAATTTGCAGGTTTCATCGAAGAGATCGGCAGCGGCGTCGAAGGCTATGCCATCGGCGAACTGGTGACCGTGCCGCCGATGATCCCGGACGTCAGCAGCGACCAATATGCCCGTGGTTTTCCGTCCCGCTCGGAGCGCTACGACTACTTCGGCAGCCGCCGCGATGGCGCGTATGCCGAGTACGTCAACGTGCCGTTGAGCAACCTGATCAAAGTGCCGCAAGGCATGGACCCAATTGCCGCGTCCCTGGTGGACCCGGCGGCGATTGCCCTGCATGCGATCTGGAAAGCCGACTTCAAGGCCGGGCAGAGCGGGGCGGTGGTGGGTTGCGGGCCGATCGGCCTGTTTGCGATTCAATGGCTGCGGATCATGGGCGCCAAGGACATCGTCGCCATCGACATCGCCGAAGAAAAACTCGCCATGGCCCGCGAAGCCGGGGCTACCCATACCTTGCTCAGCGGCGCGGCGGATGCCGAGTTGCCGCGTTGCCAACTGGTGATTGAAGCAGCAGGCCACCCAAGCTCGATCAACCAGGCCGTGCAACTGACCAAGGCTGGCGGGCACGTGGTGTTTATCGGTATTCCCACCAGCGATGTGGCCCTCAGCACCGCGACGTTCTCGCACTTCCTGCGCCAGGAAATCTCCTTGCATGGCGCCTGGAACTCGTTCTCGGCACCGTTCCCGGGCGACGAGTGGACCGCCTCCATCGACAAGCTGGCTTCCGGTGAATTGCAGTGGCAGTTCATGATTACCCACGACTTGCCGCTGGATGAACTGCCGGCGATGTTCAAGCGCTATGCCGATCGCAGTGAAGTGGCGGCCAAGGTGATTTTCCGTCCCTGAGCCAAGGCTTTTTGCTGTGTGTCGTCAAGCCCGACAGCACTGAAGCGTTGCTGGCGGGCTTAAAACAAAAAGCGTCGTCGTGACAAGACGCAGGAGGACTACCGATGACCTTGTTGTTGGGACTGGATTTTGGAACAGGTGGGGTGCGGGCCGGGTTGTATGACCTGCACAGCCACAAATTGGTGCACGTCGCCGAGGCGCCGTATACCACGCAATACCCGCAGTTAGGCTGGGCCGAGCAGGCCCCGGCGGATTGGTGGTCGGCGCTGGGCAAGGCCTGCCGGCAGTTGATGGCCCAGGCCGGGCACCCGCAGGTGGCGGCGGTGTGCGTTGCTACCACGGCCTCCACGGTGGTGGTCGCCCAGGCGGACGGTCAACCGCTGGCTCCGGCGCTGTTATGGATGGATTGCCGCGCCGCTGCCGAGTCGGCGCGCACCGCCCACGTCAGCCACCCGATGATGAACCAGGGCGGTGACGCGGTGGAATGGCTGGTGCCCAAGGCCATGTGGCTGGCCGAGCACGCGCCCCAGGTTTACCAGCGCGCCGAGCGGATTTGCGAGGCGGTGGACTGGATCAACTTTCAGCTGACAGGGCGCTGGGTAGCTTCCCAATTGAATGCCAGCTGCAAGTGGAACTACGACACCTTGCAGCAGCGCTTTCCGGTGGAGCTGTACGCCGAACTGGGCGTGCCGGAACTGGCGCAAAAGCTGCCTCAGGAAGTGATCAAGGTCGGTGGCCGGATCGGTCCATTGAGCGCCGATGCCGCCAGCCATTTGGGCCTTGGCCGCGACACCCTGGTGGCCCAGGGCGGCATCGACGCACACATGGCAATGCTCAGTGCCGGCACCACCGGCGCGGGCGAGTTGTTATTCATCGGCGGTACCTCGGTGGTGCAGTTGATGCACACCCCGCAACGCATCGACGTGCCGGGCATTTGGGGGCCGTACCCCGGCGCGTTGCTTGACGGCCAATGGCTGATGGAAGGCGGGCAAGTGTCCGCCGGCTCGATCCTCAACTGGCTGGCGCAAAAGATGTTCGGCCTCGACGATGCCGGGCACCAACGCCTGATTCGCCAGGCTGGCGAACTGCAGCCCGGCTCCACCGGCTTGCTGGTGCTTGATTACTGGATGGGCAACCGCACGCCGTACCGTTCACCGGACATGCGCGGGGCGATCATGGGCCTGTCGCTGAACCATGACCGGCACGACCTGTACCGCGCCTCGGTGGAAGCGATTGCCCTGGGTTCGGCGAATATCTTTCACACCTGGCGCTCCGCAGGCATCGAGATCACCCGCGTGGTCGCCGCCGGTGGTTTCCAGAAAAACCCGTTGTGGTTGCAGGCCACGGTGGATGCCACCGGCGTGCCGTTCGAAATGGTGCCCCACGACAACCTCACGCTGATCGGTACAGCGGCCGCTGCGGCCTGTGCCCTGGGCGAGTTCGGCAGCTTGCAGGAAGCGGCGACCGACTTCACCACCATTGGCCGGCTGATCGAGCCCGACCCTTACGCCCACGAGCAATACATCGAGCTGCTGGGCCGTTACCGCGCCGCTACCGACAGTGTGGCGCCCATCAGTTGCAAACCGCCGGCCAATCGCACGCTCGGCGTAAGGCCGGCAGCATGAGTGCCCATCCTGAAGAATCATTTGCCACGCGGTTGTCGGCCGACTCACAACGCGACGACCTGATGGTGCAGGTGGCCAAGCTGTATTACGACCTGGAAAAGACCCAAAGCGATATCTCCCGGGAAACCGGCCTGACCCGCTGGCAAGTCAGCCGCCTGCTGCGCGAAGCGCGGGATTGCGGGGTGGTGCGCATCGACATCGTCGCCCGCTCGGCACGCCTGCCGTCGCTTGAAGTGGCGCTGCAACGGCGCTTCGGCCTGCGTGAAGCGCTGGTGCTGGATGTGGAGGACGCTGATACCGCCTTGAACGTGGTGACACAAGCCGCCGCCCGCTACCTGTGCAATTTGCAGCCGATGCCGGCGCTGATCGGCGTGTCGTGGGGCCGCACCCTGACCAAGATGGCTCAGTGGCTGGTACCGCGCTGGAACGAGGGCGTCAACGTGGTGCTGCTGAACGGCGCGATCAATACGCGCTCGATGGGCGAGCCCAGCCATAACGTCGCCGAGCGCTTTGCCCAGGCTGCCCGTGGCCAGGCCACGTTGCTGCCAGTGCCAGCGATTCTCGGGCATGCCCATACCCGCGAAGCGCTGGAGCAGGACCCGGTGATCGCTCAGGTATTGCACCTCGGGCAACAGGCGCCGGTGGCGTGTTTCAGCCTGGGTGAGTTGTCTGATCATTCAGTGTTGATGGAGTCGGGCTACATCGACCGCCCACTGCTGGAAGAGCTTGCGCGCCTGGGCGCCGTCGGCGACATCATGGGCCGCTTTATCGGCATGGATGGCGAGCCGGTGATGCCCGAACTCGACGCCCGCACCCTGGGCCTGCCACTCGCCGCATTGCGCGACAAGGCCTGGTCTATCGCGGTGTGCGTTGGCGCGCTAAAGCACCGCATCGTCCATGCCAGCGTCAAGGCCGGCTACGTCAATGTGCTGGCCACCGACGCGGCGACCGCCCGCTATTTGCTGGAGCAGGATCATGAGTGAATTGGCGCTGGATATCCGTCATGTCAGCAAGCGCTTTCCGCCGAATGTGGTGGCGCTGACCGATGCGTCCCTCGACGTGCGGCCGGGGGAGGTGCACTGCCTGCTTGGCGCCAATGGCGCGGGCAAAAGTACCTTGTTGAAAATCGTCGCCGGCGCTCATCGCCCGGATGGCGGTGAGATGTCGGTAGCGGGCCGGCGTGTGGAGCTGAAAAACCCGCAACAGGCGCGCCAGGCCGGGATCGCGATGATTTACCAGGAACTCGACCTGATCCCGCAGATGACCGTCGAAGAGAACCTGATGCTCGGCTACACGCCGCAGCGTTTCGGGATCATCTCCCGCGGCAAGCGCAGTGCATTGGCCAAGGCCGCACTGTTGCGGGTGGGGGCGAATTTTTCGAGTACCGACCGGGTGGGCAGCCTGTCGATCGCCAATCAACAACTGGCGGCCATCGCCCGCGCGCTGACCTGTGAAGCCCGGCTGGTGGTGATGGATGAGCCGTCGGCGGCGCTGAACGAGACCGAACTGAAGCGAGTGTTCCAGGTGATTCGCGAGATCACTGCGGCCGGGGTGGCGGTGTTGTATGTGAGCCATCGGCTGAATGAAATTCGCGAGATCGGCGATCGGGTCACCGTGCTTCGCGCCGGGCGAACCCTGCAAACCCATGATCTGGCGCAGATCGATGACCAGGCGCTGATCGCCGCGGTAGTCGGCGAACACCGTGACCTGCTGGAGCGCAGCCCGCGTCAGGCACCGCAGGAAAACCTGGCGTTGAACATTCGCCGCTTGCAAGGCGAGCAAGGGCTGGACGTGCAAGGGCTGCAAGTGCGCCAGGGTGAGATTGTCGGGCTTGCCGGGCTTAACGGAGCAGGGCGCAGCACCTTGCTCAAGGCCTTGTTTGGCGTGGGCCGCAACGACAGCGATGTGGAGCTGTTTGGCCAGCCTTATCACCCGCAAACCTCGCGCCAGGCTATCCGCCAGGGCGTCGGCCTGGTGCCGGAAAACCGCAAGACTGAGGGGCTGCTGCTGGACGCGCCGATCTACCGCAACGCCTGCCTGGTGCACACCCGGCACTTGAACTGGTTTTCCCATCGCCAGGCCAAGGACCGCGCCGGCCCGGTGCTGCAACGCTTGCAGACCAAGCTCGACAACCTTGAGCAACCGGTGCGCCAGCTCTCCGGCGGCAACCAACAGAAAGTGGTCATGGCCAAGTGGGTGATCGACGGCGCGCGGCTGTTGCTGCTGGACGAGCCCAGCCGTGGCCTGGATGTCGGCGCCAAGGCTGACCTCTATGCCCTGGCCCGCAGCCTGGCGCAAGAAGGCGCTGCGGTGCTGGTTGCCAGCAGCGAGCTGGATGAGTTGTACGTCAATTGCGACCGCATCTGGGTGATGCACGAGGGGCGCAATGCGCTGTGTTTCGACCCTTTGAGCGCCAGCCGCGACCAGATCGACCAGGCCATCCTTATCGGTAAAACGAGTGTAGAACCATGACTATTGCGAGCAATCCAAACCCGGTTTTCGATAAGCCCGTCGCCCTCACAGAGCGTCGCCGCAGTGCGGTGCTGGAGTGGGTGATGCGCTACAACTTCGTGTTCATTTTCCTGTTTGCCGTGGTGGTGGCGACGTTCCTGTCGGACGACTTCCTGACCTTCGGCAACATCGCCAACCTGTTCCAGCAGGGTGCGATAGTGGGGATCATCGCCATCGGCATGACCTTCGTCATTCTCACGGCCAACATCGACCTGTCGGTGGGCAGCCTGTGTGCCTTCGGCGGGATCCTGGTGGCCGTACTCCTGCAACAGCAGGTCAGCGGCTGGTTGGCGGTGCCGGCCACGCTGCTGGTGGGCCTGGCCATTGGCACGGTGATGGGCAGCCTGACGGTGTTTGGCAAAGTGCCGAGCTTTATCATCACCCTGGCCGGGTTGGTGTCACTGCGCGGGGCGACGTTTCTGGCCTCTGACGGTGCGCCGATTGGCGGGCTGCCGGCCAGCTTCACCGCGTTCGGTTCGGCCATGATCGACATCTGGCCCAGCGCCGGTATCGCGTTCCCGGTGCTGGGGCTGATCTTCATCCTGATCACCGTCATCGCCTGGTTGGTGCTGCGCTACACGGTGTTTGGCGAGTATGTGCTGGCCACCGGCGGTAACCTGGAGGCCGCGCGGCTGTCCGGGGTGCCGGTGCGGGCGGTGACGATCGCGGTGTTCGCCATCTGCGGCGGCCTGGCGGCGTTTGCCGGCTTGTTGATGACCTCACGCCTGCACGTCGGCCAACCGACCGCTGCCCAGGGCCTGGAACTGGATGCGATTGCCGCCGTAGTACTCGGTGGCACCAGCCTGTTCGGCGGGCGCGGCAGTGTCGTCGGCACTGCAGTGGCCGTGATGCTGCTGCAGGTGTTGCGCAATATCTTCAACCTGCTGGGGCTGGGGTCGTTCTACCAGATGGCGATCACCGGGGTGATCATCGTGCTGGCGATTTTGCTCAACCGCTTGATCGACCATTACGCCGGCCGTACCTGAGGACACCTTGATGAACGCACTGCTATCCGCGCCAATCAAGGCGGTGATCTTCGACATGGACGGCCTGCTGCTCGACACCGAAGGCATCTACACCGAAGTCACCCAGTTGATCGCCGACCGCTACGGCCGCACGTTTGACTGGAGCATGAAGCAGAACACCATCGGCCTGGGAGCTTATGAACTGGCCAGCTACATTGTGCAGGCGGTGGGCTTGCCGATGAGCCCGGAGACGTTTTTGCAGGAACGCACGCCGTTGATGAACGCGCGGTTTCCGCAGGCGGCAGCCATGGCCGGGGCCGAGGCGCTGGTGCGGCACTTGTCGGCCCAGGGCATTCCGATTGCGGTGGGCACGAGTTCATCGCGGCACTATTTCGAACTGAAAACCACCTTGCACCGGGAGTGGTTTGCCTTGTTCGACGCCATTGTCACTGCGGATGACCCAAAGGTGGGCGCTGCCAAACCGGCGCCGGATATCTTCCTGGTGGCCGCCGAGCGGCTGGGGGTGGCGCCTGCAGACTGCCTGGTGTTCGAAGATTCGCCATTCGGCATCACCGCGGCCAAGGCGGCGGGGATGTATGCGGTGGCCATCCCGGACCCGGCGATGCCTCGGGAGAAGTTCCTGCATGCAGATGGTCGGCTGTTGAGCCTGGAGGCGTTTGATTTGCAGGCGTGGGGGTTGCCGGTGCGCTCGGTGGGATCAGCCTTTACCGGGGCAGACGGTGAGACATGACCACCATTGGGATCGCTGCGATGTCAGTACTGAAAGGGATTTCTGCCCGGTGTTCAAACCCGTGGCGTTGATAAAAACGCTGGGCGCTTTCGTTGGTCTTGAGTACTTCGAGCCATAACACCGGTTGCAGGCGGGTACGTGCGAGTTGATGTACATACTCCAGCAACTGCTGCCTGTTTGATAGTGATCATCTTCCCCGCTCCCTGAAGTGCACGCCTGTGCGACGCCCGGTAAATTACACCGCTTTATCCGGGTGTATGGTAGACCGGGCAAACACCTGGATTATCTCTGGAAGAGCGAGGTGACTATGAGCACGCCCATGCTGAACAAGCTGCATCTCAACGGCTACGACATCGTGCAGGTCAACAACGGCCCGTGGCGGGTCTGTACCCAAACTGATCGGCTGGCATCCTTCGGCTCCCGAGAGCAGGCATTAGCGTATGCCGCTGCGCTACCGGGGTACAAGGCGCGGTCGAGGTCTGCTGCCAATCAAGCTTGAACCCTCAATAGCCTCGGTCAGTCCGGGGCTTTTTATTGGGATGTGATTGGGTAATGCATACCTGCGGCGAGGGAGCGTGCTGTGGCGAGGGAGCTTGCTGTGGCGAGGGAGCGTGCTGTGGTGAGGGAGCTTGCTGTGGCGAGGGAGCTTGCTCCCGCTGGAGTGCGCAGCGCTCCCAGTTTTTTTGGGGCCGCTACGCAGCCCAGCGGGAGCAAGCTCCCTCACCACAGCAAGCTCCCTCACCACAGCAAGCCTCCTCACCACAGCGTGGCCTGCATAGCCTAGACGAATGGCTGGCCGTGGAACCCGCGTGGCAGGCGCTGGCGGCCTGGGAGGTCGGTCAGGCGCTGGGTCCAGGCACTGCGCCAGTCACCGGCAACGTGTTCGGCTTTGGACCTGCGTGCAGCACGCCGGGTGGCGTTGCGTTGGGTACGGCGGGCTTCCTTGAAGACTTCGGTGTTACGGCAGGTGCGGCATTTGACCCGCTTCAGCTCGGTGCTGGAAGGCAGGTTGGTGCCGTGATGACCGCAGGCAAGATGGCCGGCGACCTTGAAGTGAATGACCATGTAAGCGTCTCCTTCTTGAGGGGTGCGTCGCATCGGTAATCTGTGGATGCGCGCGGGCAGGGCGGGCGCCATTGGCTGATTGCACCGCTCTGTCTTTTATGACAGCTCGCTGCCCCATGCGTTCGCTCATGCCGGTTGGCAACCTTGTTCGTGACACATCCGCTCGTTTATCCTCCGGGCACACACACACAATGTGACTGGAGTGGAAGATGAGCAATCAAGAGTCCCAGGAAGGCGGCTGCCGTTGTGATCGGGTACGGTTTATCGTGACCGAAAAACCGCTGATCACCATGGCGTGTCACTGCACCGGCTGCCAGAAGATGTCGTCCAGTGCATTCTCGTTAAGCGCGTTGATTCCCAGCCACGGATTCACCATCATCCAGGGCAACCCGGTGATCGGCGGATTGCACGGCGTAGACCGCCATTACTGCTGCCCCCACTGCATGAGCTGGATGTTTTCGCGCCCCAATGGCGTCGAGGATTTAATCAACCTGCGGCCCACCATGTTTGATGATGTCAGCGGCTATGTGCCGTTCATTGAGACCTGGACCAGTGAACAGCTGCCGTGGGCGTCCACCCCGGCGCAGCACAGCTTTGCCCAACTCCCGAAGAGGGAGGATTTCCCTGCACTGATACAGGCGTACGCCGAGTTCAGCGCCGGTTGATCTAGTCCATCAGCGCCAGCAGGTCGGTGTCGCCCACATCGCGCCCGGCCTGCGTCAGCAGTGTTGTCACCTGGCCCCGGTGGTGGGTCTGGTGGTTGAAAAAGTGTATCAGCAGGGCGTGAAAATTCTTGCTCATGGCCGTGCCTGCCATGTTGCGATATTGCAGGGGCTGGTCCAGCTGCGCCTCACTGATTGATTGCGCCCATTCGATGATGATCTGATCGAGCCAGGCGCGATGGGCCGCCAGTTCACGGATGTTGGCGAATGCCAGATGGTCCAGGCGTGGCGGCGACTCCACGGGGCTTAACGGCGCCAGCGCGGCAAACCCCGCCGGATGTTTGGCGAAACGCTTGAGCCAGACGCGGTCACCCAGTGCCAGGTGGTTCAGCGTGCCGAGAATCGACCCGAAGAACGCGCCACGGTCGGTAATCAAATCCTCGTCGCTCAGGCCACCGGCCGCTTCATACACCTTGCGGTTCATCCACTGGTTGTAGCTCGCCATCAAGGCAATCTGCTCGGTACGGGTCACGTGGGCGCTTCCTTGATGGGGTGTCGCGCCATCATAAAGCGCGCCTGCCCGGCGGTCATGGTGTTCTGGCACAGCGCAGCTATTGTTGTTGATCTGGAACTCTGCGCCCTGGGAGGGTGACACCATGAATACCGGCGATCTACTGGAACAACTGCTGCGCGCGGGCCAGGCCTCGACGGGCCAGCAGGGCGGCTCTGCACCGGCGTCTCAGGGCGGGCTTGGTGGTTTGGGCGGGCTGCTCGGCGGTTTGCTGGGCGGCGGCGGTGCCTCGGCTGCAGGCGGTGGCGGCCTCGGTGGTTTGCTCGGTGGCCTGGGCGGCATGCTCGGCGGAACCCGTGCGGCGCCTCAGGGGCGCACAGGCGGTACCAACTACGCAGCGCTGGCGTCGCTGGGGATGATGGCATTCCAGGCGTATCAGGCCTGGCAGCGGCAACAGGCATCGGCGCCGCAGCAGGCGTTGCAGACGGTAGACCAACTGTCTGGGGCGCAAGTTGAAGCGCACAGCCACGCGGTGCTGCGCGCGTTGATCGCAGCGGCGAAGGCGGATGGCGAGATTGATGAGCGCGAGCAGCAGATGATTTCCGCAGAGATCGGCAAGCACACCGATGACCCGCAATTGCAGGAGTGGCTGGATGCCGAGGTGGCCAAGCCGCTGAATGCCGCGGATTTTGCCGAGTTCGCCGGGGACCCGGCGGTGGCGTCCGAGGTGTACCTGGTCAGCGTGCTGTTGGTGGATGACCAGCAGGATGCGGAGCGCAATTACCTGGACGAGTTGGCGGGGCACTTGAAGATTGATCCTGCGTTGCAGGTGCACCTGGAGCAGCAGGCCAAGGGGCAGGTTTAAATCACTATTTACGGTCATACCAACCTGTGGCGAGGGAGCTTGCTGTGGCGAGGGAGCTTGCTGTGGCGAGGGAGCTTGCTCCCGCTGGAGTGCGAAGCGCTCCCAAAGATTCCGGGGCCGCTACGCAGCCCAGCGGGAGCAAGCTCCCTCGCCACAGGGGTCATCGTCTGCGGGTTAGAACCGCAGCGTAGCCCCCGTCGTGAGCCATTGATGCTGATCCCCGATCAAACTGCGCCCTACCACCAGGTCTACATCCACATTCTTGCCGATATGCACCCTCGGCCCGGCTTGCCAGGCCTGGTCGCCACCTTGCTGGCCGTAGCGTTCGGCGATCAGCGTCAGCGAGTCCACCAGGTTGTATTCAAACCCGGTGCCCCAGGTCGGTCGATGGGTTTGGTCGCCGTCGTTATAGCCGTGGCTCCAGCCCGCGTTGAAGTTCAGCCGCAGGGCTTCCACGGGCTGCCAGGTAAATGGCAGGTTCAAGTCGGCGCCATCGAACGAATGCTGACGGTTCAGCGCGTAGTGCACACCGGCAGACGCGGCCAGTTCCAGGCCCAGGTCTTCCCTGGCCCACAACTGCGCCTTGAGCTGCGGATTAACCTGGGTTTCTCCATCGCCATCATGGTTGGCCCGCGACACGGCGGCGGTCCATTGCAGCCAGGGAATGGCAGTAGAGGTGCAAGCCGGCGCCAGGGTTTCGTTGTGGGTGGCGCCGTCGTGCCGATTGGCGGTGAACCAGGCGTCGACGTTGCATTCGCCCGGCGCATTGATCGCGCCATCGTCGACCACGTAAGCGCCGCCGGCCGCATAGGCATTCGACATCAGGCCGAGCACCAGCACGATGCCTGCCGTCACGCCGACGAAGATCAGGTTGCGTCGCACCGCACGGCGCTTGGAGGCGGGCAGGGGATGGAAAGTAATGTGGGTGGTGCGGTTGCGGTATTTGGCGAAACCGTCAAGGGTGTGTTTCTTGTACATGGTGAACCTCGATCAACAGCCTGAGGCGTGCCCGGCCGGATTCGGCAGGGACGCGCCGTGATTCAAATAGAAACAAGTGCGCAACGGGGTGCGGCTACAACTGGGTTCGTCTTGCATGTTCGGGTGCTCCAATAAGGGTTGATTCAGCTGTCTACGGTCAGCACATGAATGCCACAGGCCTTGGCCTGGCTGACCAGCTCCGAGGTGTCGTCGCCACCGGGCAGCGCGATGATCACGTCGGGGCGGCTGTCGGTGAGCATGAAGCGGTTGCGATGGCGTTCGGCGTGCTTGCCATGGCGTTGCCAGTTGGGTGGGTAACGCACCACATCCACCCCCGTTTCCCGGGCCCAGTCCTCCACGTCGCTGCCCAGGAACTGACTGCCGCCGTGGATCAACACCTGCACCGGGCGCAAGCGGTGGTAGGCGTCCAGCACCTGGCGGGACATTTTTGTATCGGCGTAATGACGACCTGCACAGATCAAGACGCGCATGGTGATGTTTCCTTGTATTGCATACTGCTATTTATCGACGCGGGCGCAGCAAGCGGATGCACGTGCTGTTCAAGGTGCTGGAAAACCCCAGCATGAAGCGCATTTCCACGGCGCTGAGAACGTTGCGCGCGTACAGCCGTACGCCCAGCACCATCACCGCCTTGGCCGCCCGTGCGAGGCCGAATATCAGCGCGGCGCGTGCGGCGTTGTCGAGGTAGCTCATGAGTCGGGTCATTGTCTGTCTCCGCGGGCGCTGGCTATTCACCGATAGCCAGCGTTTTCAGGGGCGGTTGATCAGTACCACTGCTTGAAGCGGCGGATGTAGATGGTTTTCATCAGTTGTGCCACGCAGCAGTAGGCGACCAGGGTGCCTACCAGCCATGGGAAGTACGCCAGTGGCAGCGGCTCCAGGCCCACCATCGCGCCCAGCGGCGAGAACGGCACGTAGATGCCCAGCGCGATCACAATGCAGGTCATCATCATCACCGGCCATGCCGCGTTGCTCTGGAAGAACGGGATCTTGCGGGTGCGCAGCATGTGCACCACCAGGGTTTGGGAGAGCAGCCCCTCGATGAACCAGCCCGACTGGAACAGGGTCTGCATTTCCACACTGTTGGCCGAGAACACGTACCACATCAGGGCAAAGGTGGTCATGTCGAAGATCGACGAGGTCGGCCCGATCCAGATCATGAAACGGCCAATGTTTTTCGCATCCCACTTGCGTGGCTTGGCCAGGTATTCCTTGTCCATCTTGTCCCAAGGCAAGGCCAGTTGGGAGATGTCGTACATCAGGTTTTGCAGCAGCAGGTGGATCGACAGCATCGGCAGGAACGGGATGAACGCACTGGCCACCAGCACCGAGAACACGTTGCCGAAGTTGGAGCTGGCGGTCATGTTCAGGTACTTCATGATATTGCCGAAGGTCTCGCGGCCTTTCAGCACGCCTTCTTCCAGCACCATCAGGCTCTTTTCCAGCAGGATGATGTCGGCCGATTCCTTGGCAATGTCCGTCGCGCTGTCCACCGAAATACCCACGTCGGCATCCCGCAGGGCCGGCGCATCGTTGATACCGTCGCCGAGGAAACCCACGGTGTGGCCGTTGGACTGCAAGGTCTTGAGCACCCGGGACTTCTGCAGCGGCGTCAGCTTGGCAAACACCGTGCGCTCCTCAACCCGCAGCTTGAGGGTGGCGTCGTCCATCGCTTCGATTTCCACGCCCAGCAGTGGCTCGCCGGGTTCCAGGCCGACCTGGCGGCAGATCTTGCTGGTGACAATGGCGTTGTCGCCGGTGAGTACTTTGACCGCCACGCCAATTTCGCGCAGGGCAGCGATTGCCGGGCCAGCGGTTTCCTTGGGTGGATCAAGGAACGTCAGGAAACCACGGATCACCAGGTTGCGCTCATCGGTCGTGGTGTACTGCTTGCGTGCAACGGCCTTGGGAATGTTGCGGGTGGCCAGCACCAGCACCCGAAAGCCGTCTTCGTTGTAATCCTGGGCAATCGCCAGTAACTCGTTGCGACGACGATCATCCAGCTCGACCGCAACGTCGCCTTCCATCACATGGGTGGAAATGCCCAGCATCTCCTCGACCGCACCCTTGCACACCAGCAGGTGATCGTGTTGCGCGTCCTTGACCACAATCGACAGGCGACGGCGGATAAAGTCGAATGGCAGCTCGTCGACCTTGCTGTAGGCGAACGGTATCTGGAACTTCGGATTCTGTTCCGAGAACTGTACGACCGCCTGATCCATCAGGTTCTTCATGCCGCTTTGGTGATGGCTGTTGAGCCAGGCCAGGGTCAGCACCGAGTCATCACGGTTGCCAAAGGCATTGACGTGGTGTTCGAGGATGATCTTGTCCTGGGTCAGGGTGCCGGTCTTGTCGGTGCACAGCACGTCCATTGAGCCGAAGTTCTGGATCGCGTTGAGGCGCTTGACCACCACCTTGCGCTTGGCCATGGCAGTAGCACCCTTGGCCAGGTTGGCGCTGACGATCATCGGCAGCATTTCCGGGGTCAGGCCAACCGCAACCGCCAGGGCGAACAGCAGGGCATCACTCCAGTCACCCTTGGAGAAACCGTTGAGGAAGAACACGATTGGCGTCATTACCAGCATGAAGCGGATCAGCAGCCAACTGACACTGTTCACCCCACGGTCAAACGCGGTTTGCACCCGGGAGCCGACGATCGCCTTGGCCAGGGAGCCAAAGTAGGTGCGCGGGCCGGTAGCAACCACCACGGCTTGCGCCCGGCCACTGACCACGTTGGTGCCCATGAAGCAGATGTTCGGCAGGTCCAGCAGGTTGCCCTGGTCGGCCGCCGTGGACGTGGCGGATTTTTGCGTGACGTCCCCCAGGGTGTCGTACTTCTCTACCGGCAAGGCTTCGCCGGTCAGCACGGCCTGGCTGATGAACAGGTCGCGGGACTCGATCAGGCGGATGTCGGCCGGGATCATGTCGCCGGCAGACAGTTGCACGATATCGCCGGCCACCAGGTCGCGCATCGGCACTTCTCGCAAGGTCGGCCTGGAACCTACTTGCTCGCGGCGAAGCACGGTGGCGGTGGTGCGCACCATGGCCTTCAAGGCCTCGGCGGACTTGGCCGAACGGTGTTCCTGCCAGAACCGCAGCAGGCTGCTGAGTATGACCATGGTCATGATAATGATGACCTTGGTCAGGTCGGCTTCTTCACCGGCACGCAGCGGTAGCCAATAGTCCGTGACGAAGCTGATGGCGCCCAGGGTCAGCAGCACATAGATGAACGGGTTGTTCAGTGCCTGGAGGAATTGCACGATGGCGTGCGGCGGCTTGTCGTGGGCCACCTCGTTGTAGCCTTCACGTTGCAGGCGAGCAGAGGCATCCAGCTCGGTCAGGCCATCCTTGGTTGCCCGGACATTGGCGAGGGTCGCCGAGAGGCCGTTCTGGGCTTCGCGGGCGGCACGCATCGACAGCTTGGTGTCGGTGCCGTTTTTCTTGTGCAGTTTCGGGGTTTTTACTGCGCTCATTGTGTGTACTCCTGTCGCCAATTTTTCGACAAAACATACCCGGTACTTACCTGATGACAGGCGAGCGAAAGCATGCCGAGTCGCTGACTTCGCGATCGGTTTAAATAAAGTGTTGAGTAACTTTCTAGAGGCCCGCTAACAGTGCGTTAGTTAACTAGCGCGCAGCGGGCTGCTACTGGCTTCGTCCATAGAGAACTCCAGCTAAACAATTAACGGATAATCAGGAAGTTGCTGTTTCCAGCCGGCTTATGCCGCGCGAGCGTCCACGTAGAGGCTCACCATCAGGCGCGCTTGCGCGACCAGGCTGGAAACGTCCCGTCTCTGTGGGTCTTGAGGGTCGGCGTGGTCCCATTGCTGGACCAGGTGGCCGGTGGTGGGGCAGATACGCCAGTGCGCCAGGGGAGCCGGGCACACGCGGGGGGAGGCGCTAACAAAGGCGCTGCGGGTAGGCGAAAAGCCTACGGGCTCGCGGCACAGCTTGGCGCGCAGGGCGGCGGCCAGCGTACGCAGGTCAGGCAAGGCAATCAGTTGAAAGGTCATAACACACCTCGGGACCGGACTGGCATCCGGTGAGGCAGTTACGTTGGAGCGTCAGGCTCTAGCGCAGCTTACTCGGCCGGAAAGGCGAGTCCCATCATGTTCTTTGGGTTTTGCGCCCGATTCGCCGCATTCACGGTGATCGGACAGCGACTAGATACTGTGTCCATTGGCTTCTTTTGTGAGGTTAAAAAATGGCCCTGAGTTGCAGGCACGGGGAATTTACTCAGGCAGTTGTCGGATGTCAACGTTTAATGACTTAAATTGTTACTGGTTCAGAGTGTGTTCAGGCGGGGGCGAGAGAGTTGTGGTGTTGCGTGAACTTTTGATAAATGAACTTTGGGGGGGGAACTTATTGGGTACATATCCGTTGTTGAGGTAACGGCGGCTATTGGTTGCGCTCCTACAGCGGATCACTTTTGGCAAAGCAAAGGCAAAAGCTGTTTTTCTGTAGGAGCTGGCTTGCCGGCGATGCAGGCAACTTGGTCTTTCAGATAAACCGAGGGGATGCCATCGCCGGCAAGCCAGCTCCTACGTGTTCGCTGTTGATTTTGCGTCTAACACTCAAGCCGGCCGGGAGGCCGCTGTGCATTTGATCTGCTTTTGACTTTGATCCTAGGCCCCGTTCGGGCACACCGAGCCTAAGCGAGGTGCCGAGTGGTGGGGCAAGTGCCTTTTGGTTACTTTTGGGTTCCTTTCAAAAGTGACCCGCCGTAAGGGCGTAACCAATCGAAGCCATCACCCAAAAAACGGATACACCCACAACCCGACCAAACCTGTGCCGCGCCTCCATGGCCCAACCGACCCTGGCCACCGCACTGGAAACCGGCCTGGGCTTCCTGTCGCTGATGCTCGAGCGCATGCCGGCGCAACTGATGCACCAGCAGAGCCTGGCGGAAATCGTACTGTTGGAACCGGAGCCCGAACCCAAGCGAGCCTTCACCTACTTCGCCTACTGGATGATCGTCCACGGCGTCGCCTGTTGGTTGGCGGGGCGGCGCATCCCGATCCTGGCGATTGAGTTGCGTTGCGCGCAACCGGACTTTTGCGATGACTACCAGGTGATGTTCTCCGATAACCTGCGCTTCGACCGGCCGCGCACGCGGATGATTTTCGCCGCCGACTGCCTCGACCTGCCGATCAAGCGCAGCCCGGAAGAGCTCAAGCGCTTCCTGGCGCATGCCCCCGCCAACATCCTGGTCAAATACCGCGACCCTGACAGCCTCGCCACCCGCATCAAACACGACCTGCGCCAGATGCCCCGGATACCTGGACGGAAACCGACGGCCTGGCTGCCACCCATTGCATCACTTCCTCCACTCTGCGCCGCCGCTTAACGGAAGAGGGGCAGACCTATCAGGGACTTGAAGACAGCGTGCGCAAAGAGCTGGCGATTGTCTGGCTGGCCGACTGCGACATCAGCTTTGCCGAGATCGCCACCCGCCTGGGGTTTGCCGATGCCAGCTCGTTCTACAAGGCGTTTCGCAAATGGTCGGGGTCCAACCCGGGCATTATCGTAGTCTGATTCTTGGTGATCCCGCGTAACGCCAAGCGGCGAATGAAATACGCTTCAACAATCAGCTGTCACCGGAAGAGATCGAAAAGAGTTACGCAGCGAGCCTGCGGAATGTTTAGAAAGCCCAGAACGATACAAGCTATTGCTTTTTAAATGTTTTTTGCCCACCTAATAGCAATGTTGCGCTTACACCAAGTAAACCAATGAAGCAGGAGGCTGCAACTATAATCAACGTTAGCGAAAAACCGTAAGCATCTAATAACCCACCGAAGACAGTATAGGATATACCGATAATAACCGAATTAACTAAATTTGCAGCAGAAACGCAAGACGCTCGTATGGGTGACTCAATATTGGCATGAATATACGTTTCATATGAGGTCTCATATATAGCGGGAATCGACATGATTAGAAGAAAGCTTACAACTGACGTAATTATTCCGATATTCAATGATAGAGTGAAAAGAAGTAGCGCAACAATAGCTGTGGTAGTAACAGCAATGAGACCGAGAGAGTATCTAGAGCAAACAAAACCCGCGGCGATAAACATTATGGCCGATATGCCTTCGACTGCAGCGTAAATTCCAGCAATTAATGGCACCTCCAAACCCTGCATGGAAAAAAATGGCTGGCCATAGATGAATAAAGGGACTGTTGCAAGCTCGAATAAAGCATATCCAACAAACAAAGGTATAAGAAAGGCGCCTTTTTTAGAAACGTAAAAAGTCACTAGCGAATTAAGAATGCCCGAAGTATCGTGATTGTCTGTGCAATTTTTTGTGTCGTAAATTAGTAGCGTTGGTTGGGGGTGGATTTCAGGAATTAATGTTACAACAAAAGCCCCGGCAAGCTTTGAAGCTGCAAAAGCAATATAAACAATGTCCCAAGACCAAGTGTCTTGTAGCACACCGCCAAGAAGCATAGACAAACCTAATGAAATTGCACCGATAGCGCGGGCACGTGATAATATTTTAGGATATTGTTCAGTTCGATGCTCGGCTAGTAAGTTGTCATATAATAGTGCTCTGTCTGAGCCGGAACCCATAGCAATACTGGCGCCGAATAGGCAAAAAATAATTGCGAAAGGAATAAAAGAGGAGAATAGCAAGAAGCCAACTCCACTGATAGACAGCCCTAAAAAACCGATGATAAGAGAAAGTTTGCGACCATATCGGTCTGCGAGCAAACCAGATGGAATTTCTAATGCTACGCAAGAAAAAAATAAAAAAGATTGAAGAATACCTATCTCCCCTTGTGTGATACCCAGCTGCAGTAAGTAAAGCACGAACAGACTTCTCTGAACATCCAGATTCATAAAAATCGATAAGGTATAATATAAATTATCGTTCTTGCTCTTTGAGAATTTAAGCAGGTTCATTTTTATTTAAATTCCTGTTTTTTTGTAAGCTCAAGAGTTTTGAAGTTTAAGTTTAAAGTACATGACTCGCCCGCGCATTTGCTGCTCAAAAAGTGAAAACCTATGAGTATCTACATGTAAGTTTTGAACCGCGATAGTGAATCCGCAATTGATTACGTTATGCCACCATCTCGGGGGGATATAAATGGCATCACCCGCGGATATCGTACCCTCGAAAATTTCTGCACCTCGCTCCAATACGTCATTAGTAATTTCAGAATTAAACAAATCTTGTCCATTCGAAACCGCAAATGTGGGAGAGGGTGATACCAAGCGTGCCTTTTCTTCACCTACAATCATGGTTAACACAGAGTTCACGAAAAAAGAGTCTGTATGGAGAGGGCTTGATACATGTCTCAGAGAAGAGTCTCGGAATTGCTGAGTCAACCAGTACCTCTTGAGTAAAGATCATTTTGCGAGCATTACGCAAACAGACATTTCATCATTTTACGTATGAATGCCGTCGTAATAGAAGAAATGGCCGCTGCGACAAAAAATATTTAAGTCTGTTCGTCAGGCGCAGCGCGGTATTAGGAAATTGCCCACGAAGAACATGTTATTTGGCTTACAGAAGTAACTTTCAATATTTTAGGACGCTCCAAACAAAAAAAAGCCCCACGACCGAATGAGGCCATGGGGCTAAAAATTGGCTGGATGCGACCAACCAAAGGAGCTCTTTACATCACATCACTTCGCACTGGCGATCGTGGTATCCGGCTGCCAGCCACCACCCAACGCCTTGTAGATCGCGACAATCCCGCGATACAGATCCACCTCGGCCTGGGCCTGGGAATCCTCGGCGGCCAGACGCTCACGCTGGGCATCAAGCAACACCAGGAAATCCACGGTCCCTTCGCGGTAGCGAATCTCTGCCAGATCGGCAGCAGCACGGCTCGACTCACTCTGACGAATCAGCGAAACCAGGCGCTGCTGGCGTTTGCCGTAATCACTGAAGGCATTTTCCGATTCTTCCAGCGCCAACAACACCTGCTGCTCATAGGTCGCCAGAGCACCATCCGCCTCGGCATCCGCGCCGCGCAACCGCGCCCGCACGCTACCCAGGTCAAACGCAGCCCAGGTAATGCTCGGGCCCAACGACCAGGCATTCGCCGCCGCCGATCCAATCTGCGAACCGCGCCCGGCGGTAAAACCAAGGAACCCACTGAGGCTCACCCGTGGAAACAGGTCAGCCTTGGCCACCCCGATCCGCGCCGTGGCCGCGGCCAACTTGCGCTCGGCGCTGAGAATGTCCGGACGACGCTGCAACAACTGCCCCGGGTCACCAATCGGCAACGCCTTGGCAATCGCCGGCAAGTCTTTCGGGCTCAGGTCCACGGTCAACTTGTCTGGGCGCTGGCCGAGAAGGGTGGCGATGCGATTACGCTCGCGTACTTCTTCAGCCTGCAGTTGCGGCACGCTGGCTTCTACAGCCGCCAGGCGCGCATCGGCACGCACCACGTCAAGCTGATCACCCACACCGGCATCGCGCAGGCTGACGGTGATGCCACGCGAGTCTTCCTGGTTCTTCAGGTTGGCCACCGCGATTTTCTCGCGCAGTTGTGCGCCGCGCAGTTGGCCGTAGGCGTCCACCAGTTCGGCAATCATGGTGACTTGCAACTGATAGAGGTCGGCTTCGGCAACCTGTTGGTCAGCGTCGCTGGCCTCCAGGTTGCGGCGGATGCGTCCAAACAGGTCCACTTCCCACGCCATGTCCAGGCCCAGGTCATAACGCTCGCTGTTGACGCGATTGGTGGTTTGGCCAGGAATCTGGCCCTTGCCCACATCACTGCTGACGCGGCTGGTGATCACCGGCATCACGTCGTTGGCGGCATCGTCACGAATCGCCCGGGCGGCCCGCAGGCGGGCAAATGCCACCCGCAGGTCGCGGTTGCCCTGCAGCGATTGAGTCACCAACTGGTTAAGGGTCGGGTCTTCGAATTGCTGCCACCAGATGCCTTCGAACTTCGCGTGGTCGTACTGCTTGGCATCGGCGGCGGCCGTTACGTTGGCCGCCTCCAGTGGCTGGGTTTTATAGTCCGGGCCCACGGCACAGGCGCTCAGGGCCAGTACCAGTAAGCTCGGCAAAAATACTTTCACGCTCATTGCTGTGTCTCCAGCTTCAAGGCCTTGGCCGCTTTACGGGCCTCACCGCGCTCGACAAACCGGCGGATCAGTACATAGAACACTGGCGTCAACAGCAGACCGAAGAAGGTCACGCCGATCATCCCGGAGAACACCGCCACGCCCATCGCATGACGCATCTCGGCACCGGCACCGCTGGACAACACCAGCGGCACTACACCCATGATGAAGGCGAACGAGGTCATCAGGATCGGCCGCAGACGCAGACGGCAGGCTTCCAGTACCGCAGCCAGTGGGTCGAGGCCTTCCTGCTGTTTGTCCTTGGCAAACTCGACGATCAGAATCGCGTTCTTACACGCAAGCCCCACCAGTACGATCAAGCCGATCTGGGTAAAGATGTTGTTGTCGCCGCCGGAGATAATCACCCCGGTGATGGCCGACAGCAGGGTCATCGGTACGATCAGGATCACCGCCAGTGGCAGGCTCCAGCTTTCGTATTGGGCGGCCAGTACCAGGAACGCCAGCAGTACGCAGAGCGGGAACACAAACAGTGCGGTGTTGCCCGAGAGGATTTGCTGATAGGTCAGGTCAGTCCACTCATAGGTCATGCCGTTGGGTAACTCGTCTTTCAACAGTTTCTCGATCGCAACCTGGGCCTGGCCGGAGCTGTAGCCTGGTGCGGCGTTGCCGTTGATCTCGGCCGTGATGAAGCCGTTGTAGTGCATCACGCGGTCCGGGCCCGAGGTGTCGCTGACCTTGATGAAGGTCGCCAGCGGGATCATCTCGCCTTTGTTGTTGCGCACTTTCAATTGGCCGATCTGGTCTTCATCCTGGCGGAACTGCTGTTCAGCCTGCACGTTGACCTGATAAGTACGGCCGAAGCGGTTGAAGTCGTTGGCATACAACGAGCCCAGGTAGATCTGCAGGGTGTCGAAGATGTCACTGATCGCCACGCCATGGGTCTTGGCCTTTTCGCGGTCGATGGCAGCATCGACCTGGGGCACGTTGACCGTGTAGCTGGTGAACAGGCCGAACAACTCAGGCACACCACGGCTTTTGGTGATGATGTTCTGCACTTCCTTGTAAAGCTCGTCGTACCCCAGGTTGCCACGGTCTTCGACCTGCAGGCGGAACCCGCCGATCGTACCCAGGCCCTGTACCGGCGGCGGTGGGAAGATCGCCATGTAGGCGTCCTGGATGCTGGCGTACTTGCCATTCAGTGCACCAGCAATCGCACCGGCAGACAGGCTCGGGTCTTTACGCTCATCGAACGGCTTCAAGGTCACGAACACGATGCCGTTGTTCGGGCTGTTGGTAAAACCGTTGATCGACAAGCCAGGGAACGCGATAGCGCTTTCCACGCCAGGCTGTTTCATGGCGATGTCCGACATGCGCTTGATCACATCTTCGGTGCGGTCCAGGCTCGCGGCGTCCGGCAATTGCGCGAAGGCCACCAGGTATTGCTTGTCCTGGGCGGGTACGAAACCGGTCGGCGTGTGGGCAAAGCCCAGCCAGGTCAGGACCATCAGGCCGGCGTACAGGAACAGCGCGATGCCACTGCCGCGAATTACCCGGCGCACAGTGCCGACGTAACCATGGCTGGCCTTGTCGAAGAAGCGGTTGAACGGTTTGAACAACCAGCCACCCAGCACCTTGTCGAGGAACCTCGAGAAGCCGTCTTTCGGTGCGTTGTGACCTTTAAGCAATACCGCTGCGAGGGCAGGGGACAAGGTCAGCGAGTTGAACGCCGAAATCACCGTCGAAATCGCAATGGTCAAGGCAAATTGCTTATAGAACTGCCCGGTCAAGCCGCTGATAAACGCCGCTGGAATGAACACCGCACACAGTACCAACGCGGTAGCGATGATCGGGCCGGTCACTTCGCTCATGGCCTTTTCAGTCGCCGGGAACGGTTCGAGTCCCAATTCAATGTTCCGCTCGACGTTCTCCACCACCACGATGGCGTCGTCCACCACGATACCGATGGCGAGTACCAGGCCGAACAGCGACAGCGCGTTGAGCGAGAAGCCAAACAGGTGCATGACCGCAAACGTACCGATCAGCGATACCGGCACCGCCACCAACGGAATGATCGAGGCGCGCCAGGTTTGCAGGAACAGGATTACCACCAGCACGACCAGGATCAGTGCTTCGAACAGGGTGTGAACCACCGCCTCGATGGAGCCGCGCACGAACACTGTAGGGTCATAGGCGATACGGTAATCCATGCCCTCCGGGAAGCTTTGTTTGAGCTCCGCCATCTTGGCGCGCACTTCATTGGAGATGTCGATTGCGTTGGAGCCTGGACGCTGAAAGATCGGTATCGCCACGGCCGGCTGGTTATCGATCAAGGAGCGCAGGGCGTACTGGCTGGAACCCAGCTCAACCCGCGCGATGTCCTTCAGGCGCGTGATTTCGCCGTTGTCGCCGGCACGGATCACGATATTTTCGAACTCTTCCTCAGTGACCAGACGGCCCTGGGTATTGACCGACAGTTGGAAGCTGGTGTCATTGGGCGCAGGCTGCGCGCCCAATGCACCGGCCGCCACCTGGCGGTTCTGTTCACGAATGGCCGTGACCACATCGGTGGCGGTCAGGTTGCGTGAGGCGGTCTTGTTCGGGTCCAGCCACACACGCAGGGAGTAGTCGCCCATGCCGAACAACTGCACATCGCCCACGCCGCCTAGCCGTGCCAACTCATCCTTGATATTGAGGATCGCGTAGTTGGACAGGTAGAGCATGTTGTAGCGCTGATCCGGGGAGGTGATGTGCACCACCATGGTCAGGTCGGGGGAGGCCTTGTCCACGGTAATACCGATGCGCGTCACTTCCTCAGGCAGCTTGGGCTGCGTGCGGGTTACACGGTTCTGCACCTGCACCTGCGCGTTGTCCAGGTCGGTGCCCAGGGCGAAGGTGATGGTCAGGGTCAGCTTGCCGTCGGCGGTCGACTGCGAGGACATGTACAGCATGTTCTCGACGCCGGTGATGGCCTGCTCCAGCGGAGCGGCTACGGTTTCACCGATGACTTTAGGGTTGGCGCCCGGGAAGTTGGCGCGAACCACTACGGTCGGCGGCACCACTTCCGGGTATTCGCTGATCGGCAACTGGAACAGCGAGATCGCACCCGCGATCAGGATCAACAGCGACAGCACCGCTGCGAAGATCGGCCGCGAAATGAAGAACTTGGAAAAATTCATCTTGAGTTGTATCCCTTAACCGCGTGGAGTCGCGACGCTGGCAAGTTTTGGCGCGGCTTTATCCGGCGCCACTTGCTCCAGGTTGCTGGCTTCAAGCGCTTGTCGTTGTTGTGCCAAGGCGGCGAGGGTTTCCTTGCTGGCCATCGGGATGGTTTCCGGGGCAACCGGCGATCCCGGGCGAACGCGCTGCAGGCCCTTGACGATGATCGTGTCGTCTTTGGTGAGGCCGCTGCGCACGATGCGCAAGCCTTCGATCTTCGGTCCCAGTTCCACGGCGCGATAGGCCGGCTTGTCACCGTCCATCACCAGCACGAACTTCTTGCCCAGGTCAGTGCCCACGGCTTCGTCATTGATCAACACGGCGGAGTAGGTGCCGCTGCCTACCAGCTTCAAGCGGGCATACAGGCCAGGGGTGTATTCGCCCTTGCTGTTGTCAAACACGGCGCGACCGCGAATGGTGCCGGTGGCCGGGTTGACCTGGTTGTCGACGAAGTTCATCTGGCCCAGGTGCGGGTTGCCGGTTTCATTGGACAGGCCCAGGTACACCGGGGTGGTAGCGCCACGGCGGCCCTGGCGCGCGAGTTCGGTGTACTTGAGGTACACGCGCTCATCGGCGTCGAAGTAGGCGTAGACCTTGTCGGTAGACACCACGCTGGTCAGCGCGGTGACATCGGCGGTCACCAGGTTGCCGGCGGTGATCTCGGCACGGCTGACACGGCCGCTGATGGGCGAAGTCACACGGGTGAAGCTCAGGTTCAGCTTGGCCAGGTCCAACTGCGCCTGGATGCCGGCCACGGTGGCGTGGGCTTCCTGGGCGGCGGTGGTGCGCGAGTCGGCCAGTTCGGCGGAGATCGCATTGCTCTGGCGCAAGCGTTCACCGCGCTGGGCTTCGTTATCGCTGCGGGTGGCGGCGGCTTTGGTTTGCGCGAGCTGGGCTTCGAGGCGGCGCACTTCAGCCTGGAACGGACGTGGGTCGATCTGGAACAGCAAGTCGCCTTTCTTGACCAGCGCGCCTTCGGTGAAAGCTACCTGGTCGATCTGGCCCGATACGCGCGGGCGGATCTGCACGGTTTCCGGCGCTTCGAGGCGGCCGGTGAACTCGTCCCACTCGTTGACCGGTTGTTCCAGCACCTTGGCCACGCTGACATGGCTGGGTGGCATGGCGGCCGCTTGTTCTGGTGTCTTGCCGCACGCGCTCATCACCAGCACGGCCAAAATGGCCAGGGGATAGCGCAAATGTTTGAGTGACTGTTCCATGAGGTGCATCCGCCAATGTATTTAAGATGGGCGGATCATGCTCGGCAGGGTGCTATCTCACGAATCGAATGAAACAAAGGTAACTATCATTCGGAATGATATAAGCGTACGGCAAGCCCTCTAGAATGGGGGTTTCGTTAGGGAGCTATCAATAGTGTTGATGACAAAGGACTGTTGCGCCGAATGCAAGGAACCCCGGAGGCAGGCGATTGTCGCGCAAAATCACACCACTTGGCAGGTGCTTTTAGGCCACACTTATCGAGCCCCAACCAAACGCTGAACCATAACAGCGGAGAGTCCCATGCCTGATACACCTGCGCTGCGTAGCGTGCTCGAAAATGATCGTTTCCGTCTATTGGTCGATGCCGTGATCGACTATGCGATTTATATGCTGGACCCCAACGGTATTGTCGTCAGTTGGAACTCCGGCGCCCGGCGATTCAAGGGCTACCAGGAGGCAGAGATCCTCGGTTCGCATTTTTCGTGTTTCTACACCCCACAGGACCGCGAGGCCGGCATGCCCGAGCGGGCGTTAAAAGCGGCTACCGAAGAGGGGCGATTCGAGGGCGAAGGCTGGCGTGTGCGCAAGGACGGCACGCACTTCTGGTGCCATGTGGTGATCGACCCGATCCGTGATCCCGATGGCAGCCTGCTGGGCTTCGCGAAGATTACCCGCGACCTGACCGATCATAAGATTGCCGAGCAAACCCTCAAGCAGAGTGAGCAACAGTTTCGCCTGCTGGTGCAGAGCGTCACCGACTACGCCATCTATATGCTCGACCCCGTGGGCCGCGTCAGCAGTTGGAACCTGGGAGCGCAGCACATCAAGGGGTACTTGCCCCTGGAAGTCATCGGCCAACATTTTTCGCTGTTCTACACCGCCCAGGACCGCGCCAACGGTGAACCCCAGCGCGCGCTGGAAGTGGCTGCCCGCGAAGGCCGGTTCGAGAAGCAGGGCTGGCGGGTGCGTAAAGACGGTTCGCAGTTTTTGGCCCACGTGATTATCGACCCGATCTGGTCCGACACCGGCGAGGTGCTGGGCTTTGCCAAGATCACCCGCGATATCAGCGAGGTGGTGCAGGCGCAAAAAGAACTGGAGCTGGCACGTGAGGCGTTGTTCCAGTCACAGAAACTGCAAGCCGTGGGGCAACTCAGCGGCGGCATTGCCCACGACTTCAATAACCTGCTGACGGTGGTGCGTGGCAACCTGGAGCTGTTGCGCAAGCACGTCGGCGACAACCCGAAACTGTCGCGCCTGGTGGACAATGCCGTGCTCGGCACCGACCGGGGGGTGTCATTGACCCAGCGCATGCTGGCTTTCGCCCGGCGCCAGGAGCTGAAAACCGAAGCGGTGTATTTGCCGCAGATGGTCACCAATATTCTCGGCCTGTTGTGCAGCTCGGTAGGGCCCAAGGTGCAGGTGCAGGCGCATCTGGCCCCTGACCTGCCCGCCGTGCATGCCGACATCAACCAATTGGAACTGGCCCTGCTCAACCTTGCCAGCAATGCCCGTGACGCGATGCCTGGCGGCGGCGCGCTGGCCATCGACGCCCAGGTGCGTGAAGCCGAGGGAACGCTTCGCCACGGGCAATACGTATGCCTGTCGATCGTCGATGAGGGCGAAGGCATGGACCCACAAACCCTGGCCCGTGCCGCGGACCCGTTCTTTACCACCAAGGGCGTGGGCAAGGGCACCGGTCTTGGGCTATCAATGGTCCATGGCCTGGCAGAACAGCTGGGTGGCCGCCTGGTGATGCAAAGTACGATAGGGCTGGGCACGCGTGCCGAACTGTGGCTGCCCCTGGCAACCAGCAAGGTCATCAACGCACCCTCGCCGGTTGTGGAACTCGCCGCTCCAGCGTTCAAGACATTGACGATATTGGTAGTGGATGACGACAGCCTGGTGCTCAACAGCACCAAGCTGTTGCTTGAAGACCTTGGCCATCGAGTGATCTGGGCCGCCAGCGGGGCCGTGGCCCTGCAGTGCTTTGCGCAGCACCCGGGCATCGACCTGATGATCACCGACATGGCCATGCCGCACATGGACGGGGCGCAATTGGCCGAGCGTGTGCGGGCGATGCTGCCCGGCTTGCCAATTATTCTCGCCACTGGCTACGCGCTGAACCTGGATGGCCCCATTGCGACACTGCCGCGACTGTTCAAACCCTACAGCCAGTTGCAATTGGCGGAGGTGATGGCCCAGGCGCTTGCGCAGCCAACTGTTGGCTGAACAACAGCAGTCGGGCAGTTGTGGTCTGCGCGGCACAGTCCGGCCCTAATGGATATTTTTAACTAACTGATTTAACTGAATAAAAAATATGGCACGGGCTCTGCAAAGCACAGGTGAACCCTTTCACCCGTCGTTCAGCGGAGCCCAGTATGCCTTGCACCTTTTTCTCGCGTTCACGTTTCATCTGGCTTGGCGCAGCATTGTTGCTGGGCCATGCCGCCGTGTCCCAGGCCGCCGCCGATGGCGATGACGCGGTGCCGTCCCTGGCCGGCAAGCGCATAGCGGTGAGCATGACTGGCACCAGTCACTACTTCGATATCAAGGCGTTCCAGGCCCAGGTCGACGAGATCAAACGCCTCGGCGGCACGCCCATCACCCTGGATGCCGGGCGCAATGACAAGAACCTGGTCACCCAACTGCAAACCGTGGTCACCCAGAAACCCGATGCCGTGATCCAGACCCTCGGTACGCTCAGTGTGATTGACCCGTGGCTCAAGCGCATCAGCAAGGCGGGCATCCCGCTATTCACCATCGATGCGCCTTCGCAATACAGCCTCAACAACACCACCTCCGATAACGTCGCCACCGGCAAGGCCCTGGCCGATCAACTGATCAAGGATGCCGGGGGCAAGGGCAAGATCCTGGTGTTCAACGGCTTCTACGGCGTGCCGGTGTGCGCGATTCGCTACGACCAGTTGAAACTGGCGCTCAAGGACCACCCGCAGTTGGAGATCATCGAGCCGGAACTGCGCGATGTGATCCCCAACACCGTGCAGGATGCTTATTCCCAGGTGTCGGCGTTGCTCAACAAGTACCCGGCCGGCAGCGTCTCGGCGATCTGGGCGGCGTGGGACATTCCGCAACTGGGGGCGAGCAAGGCGTTGATTGATGCCAAGCGCACCGAGATCAAGACCTACGGCGTCGATGGCACGCCTGAAGTGCTGGAGCTGCTCGGCCAGGCCAATTCGCCGGTGGGCGCCGTGGTGGCCCAGCAACCGGCGCTGATCGGCAAGACCGCGGTGCAGAACGTGGCCCGTTACCTGGCCGGGCAGCGCGACTTGCCCAAGGAAACCCACGTGCCGACGCTGTTGACCACGGCGGCCAACCTGGCGCAAGTCCAGCAACTGCGGGGTGATTGATGGCAGCGTTGCACTTGCAGCACCTGCGCAAACGTTTCGGCGCCACCCTGGCCCTGGATGATGCGAGCCTGAAAGTCGAGCGCGGCACCATTCACGGCCTGGTGGGCGAGAACGGTGCCGGCAAGTCGACCTTGATCAAGGTCCTGGCGGGGATCCACAAGGCAGACTCGGGGCAGGTGAGCATCGACGGTCGGCCATATGCGGCATTGTCGCCGCGCCAGGTGGACACGCTTGGCGTGCAGTTCATTCATCAGGAGCGGCTGTTGCCAGCAAGTTTTACCGTCGGCGAGGCGCTGTTTTTTGGGCACGAGTTACGCCGTGGGCCGTTTGTCGACCGGCGTCGGCAACAGCGCGAAGCCGAGCGCTTGTTGGCAGAATATTTTGAATTGCAACTACCGGCCGGGGCGCTGGTAGGCGAGTTGAACAGCGCCGAGCGCCAGGTGCTGCAAATCACCCGGGCGTTGATTCGCAAGCCGAAAATCCTGGTGTTCGACGAACCCAGCGTGGCGCTGGTCAAGCGTGAGGTCGACCAGCTGCTGCGCATCGTCAAGCGCCTGCGGGACCAGGGTTTGTCGATCCTGTACATCTCCCATTACCTGCAGGAAATCGACAGCCTGTGCGATGAAGTCACGGTGCTGCGCAATGGCCGCGATGTGGCGGTGGTGGAGCCTCGGCATACCTCCAGCGCGCAGATTGCGCGGTTGATGGTCAACCGCGAGGTGCAGGAAATGTACCCCAAGGCGCGGGTCGAACCGGGCGCGCCATTGCTGCAAGTGCGCTCGCTGAACCTGGCGCGGCGCTACCGGCAGATCGATCTGGAGTTGCGCCGGGGCGAAATCGTCGGGCTGACCGGGCTGGTCGGGTCGGGGGCCAAGGACTTGCTCAAGGCCCTGTTTGGGGTGGTGCGTCCCGACAGCGGCAGCATTCATCTGGAAGGACGCTTGTTGCGCTTGCGTTCGCCCGGTGACGCCATCGCCCAAGGGATCGCGCTGGTGCCGGAAGAGCGTCGCAGCCAAGGGATTTCGCCACTGCTCACGGTGCTGGAGAACCTCACCCTGGCCGGACTTGAGCGGTTCAGCCGCTGGGGTTTGTTGAGCAAGCGCCGGGAGCATTCCGAAAGCCTGCGCCTGATCGAAGAACTGGCAATCAAGACCCCGGGCCCGCAGGCCGCCGTCAGCCAACTCAGCGGAGGCAATCAGCAGAAGGTCGCCTTGGGTAAATGGCTAAGTCGGCGCTCGGCGGTGTACCTGCTGGACGAGCCGTGCGTGGGCGTGGATGTCGGTGCCAAAGTCGAGATTTACCGCCTGGTCGGGCGCCTGGTGGAAGAGGGCGCTGCGGTGCTGGTGCTGTCTTCTGACCTGCCGGAACTGCTGGGGATTTGCGACCGCATCCTGGTGATGCATCGCGGCCAAATCGCCGGTGAATTCCAGGCCGGTGAGACGGACAGTGATCAACTGTTGGCGTGTGCCACCGGCGCGGTGCAACCTGTTTTATCTGCACCCGTAAGCCGGGAGGTGGCACATGCACCTGCTTGAAAGCGCTGCCCCAGGCTTGTCCCAACGGGTATGGGTGCTGTTGCTGCGACGGGGTTCGGTCGGGGTGTTCCTGGCGATCCTGCTGGGGTTCGCCATTGCCGCGCCGAACTTCCTGTCGGTGGGCAATATTGCCAATGTGTTCAGCCAGTCAGCGATCCTCGGCGTGCTTGCCTTCGGCCTGACCTGCGTGATTATCGGCGGCGGCTCCAACGTGGTGGCCGGCGGGCTCGACCTGTCGCTGGCGGCGAATCTGGGGTTGTGCGCGGCGGTGTTCAGCCGACTCAACAACGCCGGTCTGGACCTTTGGGCAAGCCTGCTGCTGACTTTGGGCTGTGGCCTGGCGGTGGGCCTGCTCAATGGCCTGGCCGTGGTGGTGCTGCGTTTGCCACCGTTGCTCGCCACTCTGGCAAGCATGAATGTGCTGGCCGGGTTGGAGTTGGTCCTGACCGAAAATACCGTGGTTTCTACGGATTCACCGTTGCTCGACCTGCTCAGTGGCGCAACCTGGCTGGCAGTGCCGGCCCTCGCCTGGGTGTTGCTGGTGACGGCATTCGTGCTGACCCTGCTGATCCAGCACACCGCCTACGGCCTGCGCCTGCATGCCGTCGGCGAGTACCCGCACGCCGCCGAGGCCGCAGGGGTTCGGGTACCGGCCTATGTGCTTTCCAGCTATTTGCTGTCGGGGCTGTGTGCGGCGGTGGCGGCGTTGTGTTCGGCGGCGTTTTTCAGCGGCAGCACCACCGGCTCCGGCGACATGTTGCTGTCGGTGGTCGCGATTGCGTTTCTCGGGGTGGTGTTTTCCCGGCGGCTGGTAGCGAGCATCCCCGGCACCTTGCTGGCGACCTTGTTGATCGGTTTTTTGATCAACGGGTTTCAGTTGCTCAACCTGTCGAGCTTCTGGGTCAACGGGGTGCAGGGCGTGCTGATTCTGTTGGTGGTCGCGGCTTCCAGCGCATTGAACCGGGGAGAGCATTCATGAGTCGGGTATCCACGCTGCAAGCACACGGTGGCGGTTGGCGGTCACTGTTGCCCCTGACGTTGCCGCTGGTGTTCGTGGCCATTGTGCTGGTGTTTGCCTGGCAGGCGCCGGGGTTTCTCAGTGGCGGCAACCTGAAAAGCCTGGTGCTGAATAACTTTGTGCTGCTGGCGATTGTCGCCATCGGCATGACTTACGCCGTGGCGGCTGGCGGCATCGATTTGTCGGTGGGTACGGCGCTGGATTTCGCCAGTTTCAGCTTTGTGGTGCTGCTGAATGCCGGGCACGGGTTGGGTGTGGCGGTCGCGGGCGCGTTGGCCGCCGGGCTGCTGGTAGGGCTGTTCAATGCCGGGTTGATCGCGGGCCTGCGGATCAGCCCGTTCCTGGCAACCCTGGGCACCTTGTTTATCGGCACCAGTGCCCAGCAGTTGCTCTCCGATGGCGGCCAGCCGATCTACATTGCGCAAGGGTTCAAGCCGGAACTGGCGAACTTCAGTCCATTGGGCGTGCCATTGCCGTTAATGATCGTACTGGTGTTGGCGGTGGTGTATGGCCTGCTACTGGCCCGTGGGCGCCTGGGGCGTGAACTGTTGGCTCACGGCACCCAGCCGCTGCTGGCGTATTACTCGGGGTTGTCGGCGCGGCGCATCGTCACCACCACGGTGCTGGCGGCGGCGCTGGCGTGTGGGGTGGCGGGGATTCTGCTCAGTTCGACGGTGAGCGCCTATGTGCCGCTGTCGGGCAATGCATTCCTGCTGAATGCGATTGGCGCGGTGTTTATCGGAACCACCCTGAATCGCCAGGGCCGGGCGAATATTCCGGGCACGCTATTGGGCGTGCTGTTTATCAATGTCATCGCCAATGGCTTGCTATTGATCGGCTGGAATTTCTACTGGCAGCAAGTGGCCACTGGCGTGCTGATTTTTGTCGTGTTGGCTTTCAGCTTTATCAGCCGCAGGATTGCCCAAAACACCTGAGGCGCAGCGCCCCAGGTGTCGACCTGGCGGTTACTTTTCCCAGTCGGCCTTGGGAATCAACAGCCCGTGGTTGCCGTTGTAGGCGGCGCGCTCGGGCTGTTTCCAGCCCTCCAGCAGCGCGTCGTCGAGACGGTAGATCTCAACCCCCAGCGGCCGGCAGACCTTCAGCGGGTCTTCGGCATCCGGGCCCCACATTGGTAGCGACAGGTCGCCGCCGGGGCAGGTGGAGAGGGCGCACAGCAGGTCGATTTCGGCAAAGAACTCCAGGTAGTCGCCCTGTTTGGCCGGGCAGGCTTTCATGAAGTACATGTCGTCGTGGTTCAGGCCGGTGCACTGGAAGATATTCAGCACGTCGTGCACGTCGAACTCGGTCAAGCCATGGGGCAACACGGCACGGGTCAGGTTGGAGTGGCAGTGGTGGTGGAAGTCTTCGCCGGTGAGCATCTTGTTCACGTAGGGGTCGCAGCGCGTGCCGAGCAAGTCGTGCAGGCGCCCGCCATGTTCATCGATGCCGTAGTCGGCCAGGCTGTCGTCGGTGATGGTGACCATCGGCCGCAAAAACGGCAGGTTCGACCATAGGCGATCGTAGGTCGTGACGTGGGCGCCTTGCAGTTGGCGGGTACGTGCCGCCCACATGCGTTCGCGGGGGTCGTTGGCACTCCACACGTTGAAGTCGCCGACCTGCGGGCCCACCGGGGTGGTCACGCGGAACACATGGCCTGCCGGCACTTTCCAGGCGCGGCCGGTGCGGATCGGCACTTCGAATTGCTCGATCAGGGTGCGGCCATCCCGGGACTCGCGCACACGGTCATAGAAGGCTTTGTCGACCTGCAAGGCAGCGCCTTTGCTGACTTGGTAGGCTGCTGGATAGTCCTTGTACATGGTAGGTCCTCGTTTCAGGGTTTTGGGATGCTGCTCAGGATGTCCAGCAGCAGCGATTCGGAGTCGTTGAGGTAGCTGGCCAGGGCTTCGCCGGCGGCCTCTTTATGGCCGTCAACCAGCAGGTCGTGGATCTGCCGGTCGCGCTCCAACCAGGGTTTCTGGAAGGTTTCCTCGCTGGGAGCATTGGAAAACACCAGGCGCATCTGGGCCGCAATATGGGTAAAAAACTCGTCCAGCAACGGGCTGCGCATCAGCCCGACGATGTGTTGGTGAAAGCGCAGGCTGTGGGTGCCGAAGGCCTGCCAGTTCTCGCGGTCCTGGGCCAGTTGCGCGGCCTCGATGGCGTCGAGCATCAGGTCGGACTGGTACTCGCGCAGCGGCTTGCTGGCCGCAATCGCCTGCAGCTCCAAGGTGCGCCGCACCTTGAAGATGTCGCGTACCTCATCCACCCCCAGGCGACGCACGATCACGCCTTTATTGCGCACGTAACTGGTCAGGCCCTCGCGGCCCAGGTGGTGCAAGGCTTCGCGCACGGTATTGCGCGAGGCGTTGTAGGCGTTGACCAGTTCGCTCTCCACCAGCGGCATGCCGGGCAGCAGGCGGCCGCCGATGATGTCTTCGCGCAGTTCAATGGCAACCTGGTCGGCCAGCGACAGGCTGGGTTCCTTGGCTTGACTCACGTTGGGGCTCCTGGGGCTCACGCCAGTTGGACGTCTTTGAGGAACTTGGTCATGCGTTCGCTGCGTTGCTCGAGCATTTCGCGCGGCGCGGCGTCCTGGATAATCTCGCCGCCTTCCATGAATACCACGCGATCGGAGAGCTTGAACGCGAAGTTCATTTCATGGGTGACGATGACCATGGTCATGCCTTCGCGGGCCAGTTCCTCGATCACCGCCAGCACGTCGCCCACCAATTCCGGGTCGAGGGCCGAGGTGGGCTCGTCAAACAACATCACCGAAGGCCGCATCGCCAGGGCCCGGGCAATCGCCACCCGTTGCTGCTGGCCGCCGGACAACTGGTGCGGGTATTTGCCGGCGTGTTCCAGCATGCCCACCTTGCGCAGCAGGGCCAGGCTCAACAGGCGCAACTCTTCGCCGCCACCATGGGCATGGTAGACGGGGGCCAGCATCACGTTCTCAAGGGCGGTTTTATGCGGGAACAGGTTGAACCCCTGGAACACCATGCCCACGTGGACAATGCCGCGCATATGCACCTTGTGCCCCAGTGCGCCTTGCGGTTCCTGGGTGCCACGCAGGAACGGCTGGCCTTGCAGGGTGATTTCGCCGCGGTCCAGGCTTTCGAGGCCGTTCATGGTGCGAATCAGCGTGGTCTTGCCCGAGCCCGACGGGCCGATGATCGACACCACCTCGCCCCAGCGCACATTCAGTTCCACACCCTTGAGCACTTCCAGCTCGCCATACGCCTTGCGCACCGCGCGGGCCTGCAGGGCGAACTCGCCGGGCTCGGCCTGGCCCGGGGCTCGTCCCGTCGCCACCTGGTCAAGTTCGGCAGCGGCGATTGCCTTGGGTTTGCGGCGGGTCACATCCAGGTGGTTTTCCAGTACGCGCAACAGCCAACTGAACACTGTCACGATGAATACGTAATAGAACGCCACGGCCAGCATGGTCTCCATCACCAGGAAGTTCTGGGTATAGAGTTGTTGGCCCACCAGCAGGATTTCCGAGAGCGAAATCACCGACACCAGCGAGGTCAGCTTGACGATGGTGATGTATTCGTTGGCCAGCGTCGGCAGGGCAACCCGCAGCGCCTGCGGTACCACGATCAACCGCTGCACCCCGCGATAACCCACGCCCAGCGCCTTGCCGGCTTCGCGCTGGCCCTTGACCACCGCCAGCAAGCCGCCGCGATGAATCTCGGCGATGTAGGCGGCTTCACTCAGCACCAGGGCGATCAAACCCGCAGAGTACGGGTTGGACAGCACCACGCTGGTCGATGGAAATACTTGCGGCAGGTTGTAGACGAAAATCAGCAGGACCAGCAACGGCAGGCTGCGGAAAAACCAGATGTAGGCCCCGGCGCAGTCTCGCAGCCAGCGGCGTTCCGACTGCCGGGCCAGGGCCAGGAAAAACCCCAGCGCGATCCCCAGCAGCCAGGTTTCCAGGCTCAGTTCGACCACGGTGCCGACGGCGCGCCAGAAGTCGCCGTTCCATAACAGGCCCAGGGTGTAGTGCCAATCGAATTGCATAAAGGTGCTCCGCGTGTCAGTTACCCAGTGCCGCACTGATCTCGGCGGCGTTTGGCTCGGCCAGGTTGTAGCGCGCGAGCAGCCTGGCGTAGCTGCCGTCCTGTTTGATCTGGCCCAGGGCAGTGGTCAACTCCTGCAGCAGCGCCGGGTTTTCCTTGCGTACGGCCAGGCCGACCACCACCGGGTAGATCAACTCGCTGGAGCTGATCACGGTTTTGCCGTGCAGTTTTTCGACGGTGATCTTTGCGACCGCGGCGTCTTCCATCTGCACGTCGACCGCCTGGGCCAGCAGGGCCTGGGCGGCTTCCGGGGAAGTCGGGAACTCACGGGACTCGATCGCCGGCTTGCCCGCAGGGATGCAGTATTGAGCCGATACGTTGTTCAGCTTTGGCACCCACGATGCGCCCTTGATCGAGCCGACACGCTTGCCGCACAGGTCTTCCGGGCGTTGGGGCTTGAAGTCACCGGCACTGAGCACCATCAGCGAAGAGCCCGTCTTCAGGTAGCTGAGAAAATCCACCTGCCTGGCGCGCTCGGGCGTGACATACAGCGCCGAGGCCACCACGTCGAAACGCCGGGCGTTGACGCCCAAAATCAGGTTGGCGAAACGGGTGTCGAGAAAACGCGGCGTCAACCCCAGTTGTTTGCCCATCAACTGCATGAACTCCGGGTCGAAACCGGCGGGGGTCTTTTGCTCAAGGTAGGTGTAGGGCGGGTAGGTGAGGTCAGAGCCGATCGACAGTTCGCCCTGTTTGAGGGTGCCCTTGACCTCGGCAGCCGACAGTAGCGGTGCCACACACGCCAGCGTTATCGCCAGCCCCAGGGTGCGGATGGTGTACTTGCCCGTCAGACCTTTTTGCATGTTCGTTGCCTCGGTTGCTGGATGCAGGGGTGGTTTGGATTGTTCAACAATCGCGTATTAGTGAGTAAGCGTTTTTCGTGCCAATGTCGGATTATTGATATTTTTTGATGGGTTTTACGGATGTGAGGATGTGTTTTTGTAAACGCGCACACCAAAACAGTGCGAGTCGCTACCGAGTGCCACATTGTGAAGCGCGCAGGCATGGAGTTTTGCGGGGCATAAACCACGTACTTATTGATAAAGTGCTGCTTCGTTACCGTGAGTGAACAGCAATGACGTCGATGTCCCAACGCCGCTCAACCTTGATTGCCTTGTTGGTCGCCGTCACCTTCTTCATGGAAAACCTCGACGCTACGGTGATCGCGACCGCATTGCCGGACATCGCGAGCACATTCGGGGTGGGCGCGGTGGACGTGAACATCGGCATGAGCGCCTATATGCTCGCCGTGGCGGTGTTTATTCCCATCAGTGGCTGGCTGGCCGACCGCTTGGGTTCGCGGTGGGTTTTCGGTTCGGCCATTGTGCTGTTCAGCGTGTCGTCCCTGATGTGCGGCTGGAGTGACAGCTTGCAGACCTTCGTCGCCGCGCGGGTGTTGCAGGGCATCAGCGGCGCGATGATGGTGCCGGTGGGGCGCCTGGCGGTGCTGCGTACCACCGAGAAAAAAGACCTGGTGCGGGCGATTTCATTCATCACCTGGCCCGGCCTGGTGGCGCCGATACTTGGCCCGCCGGTGGGCGGGTTTATCGTGACCCATGCGTCCTGGCCGTGGATTTTTTACCTCAATTTGCCGCTGGGGCTGCTGGCCTTGATCGCCACGCTGGTGTTGATTCCCAAACGTGAAGAGGTTACTTCCCGCACATTTGATTTCAGTGGTTTCCTGCTGGTGGGCCTCGCCAGTGCCGCGCTGTTGTACGGTGTCGAACTGCTCGGGCAGAGTCGTGGCAGCTTGTTGCAGGGCCTTGTGCTCAGTGGTGCAGGGATGATTCTGGGTGCCTTCGCCTGGCGCCATATGCGCCGGCATGCGCAACCGTTACTGGCGCTGGGTGTGGTGAGCGTACGCACCTTCAGTGTGTGCCTGTGTGGCGGGTCGATTTTCCGGGTGGCCATCAGTACCTTGCCGTTTTTGCTGCCGTTGATGTTTCAACTGGCGTTCGGGCTGTCTGCCTTTGATGCGGGGTTGCTGGTGCTCGCGGTGTTTGCGGGCAACCTGGCGATGAAACCGTTCACCACCTGGGTGATGCAGCGTTGGGGCTTTCGCCCGGTACTGATGATCAACGGCGTCCTTGGCGTGCTGGCGATTGCGGCGTGTGCGCTGCTGGACGAGCGCATGAGTTGGGCGTTGATCCTGTTTATTCTGTTCGTGGGTGGCCTGTCGCGCTCCATGCAGTTCACCTTGTTCAATACGCTGGGGTTTGCCGATATACCCAAGGCGCAGATGAGCGACGCTTCGACGTTGTTCAGCATGTTTTTCCAACTGAGCATGGCCATGGGCGTCGCGATTGGCGCGCTGTTGTTACGTTTTGCCATGAATTTTCACGGCAACACCGGGCAGGCCGCAACGGCCGACTTCCAGATGACGTTCCTGTTGGTGGCAGTGATTGCGGGCATGGCGCTACTGGATAACCTGCGGTTGCCGCCCCAGGCCGGTGAGTCGGTTTTGCAACGCAAGTGAGCCCACGATACCTTCGGGGTATGAAGCAACACCTATTGAATATTGGACGGTTCGAGTTCCCCGCATCAACCTGCGGTTAAGTACACACGCAGGGCCCATAACAATAAAGGCGCAACCATGACCGTGCTATTGAGTGAGCGCAGCCAGATTTTTGATCGTGCAGATGCCTACGCCGTGTCCGACTACGTCAACCAGCATGTGGGCAGCCACTGCATTCGCCTGCCGCCCAAGGGCCGTCCGCAGGCGAGCATCAGCCATCGGACTTTTTCCAGCCTGGACCTGTGCCGCATCAGCTACGGCGCGCCGGTACGGGTGACGTCGGTGGCGCTCGAAACCATCTATCACCTGCAGATCCTGTTGCACGGCCACTGCCGCTCGAACTCCCGTGGCGAAGAGCAGGTGTTGGGGCCAGGGGAAGTGCTGCTGATCAACCCGGATGACCCGGTGGACTTGACCTATTCCGCCGATTGCGAAAAATTCATCATCAAAGTACCTGTGCGCCTGCTGGAAAACGCCTGCCTCGAACAGCACTGGACGTTGCCGCAGCAGGGCATCCGTTTCGCCGCGCCGCGCCACGCGCTCAACGAAATGGGCGGGTTCCTGCAATTGTTGGGGCTGATCTGCCACGAGGCCGAAAACGCCGCCGAGCCCGAAGTGCAGGGCCTGTACGAGCGCATCGTGGCCAATAAGCTGCTGGCGCTGCTGGCCAGCAACGTACTGCGGGTGATCCCGCGGCCGGACCAAGGCGGCGGCTTTGAAGCGGTGCGTCAATTCATTGAGGAGCATCTGACTGACGACATCAGCGTCGAGCAACTGATGACTGTCGCCAGGGTCAGCGAGCGTTCGCTGTATAACCTGTTTGAACGTCAGGTCGGCCTGTCGCCCCGGGACTACCTGCGCCAGCGCAAGCTGGAGCGGGTGCACGCCATGCTGCAACTGGCCACAGCGCGCAGTGTGACCGAGGTGGCGCTGGATCATGGGTTTGTGCACCTGGGACGATTCTCCGAGGCCTATCGCAAACGCTTTGGCGAGCTGCCCTCGCAGACCTGGAAGCGTCGGCTTGCGCCAGGCGGATAACGAATTGCAGTCAGCGGATATTGAGGGGTAGGGCAAGCACATAAGGTGGGGGGGCCTGATACAAGAACAACCGAGGGCCTACCCCATGATCAGCACATTTGACCGACTCGCCTTGCAACTGCGCGAATCTGTCCAGGAAGATCCCGCCACCGGGGTGTTCCGTTGCCGCCGCGACATATTCACCGACCCCGACCTGTTTGCCCTGGAGATGAAACACATTTTCGAAGGCGGTTGGGTCTACCTGGCACACGAAAGCCAGGTGCCAGAAATCAACGACTACTTCACCACCTGGATCGGCCGCCAACCGGTGGTCATCACCCGCGACAAACAAGGCACCCTGCATGGCCTGGTCAACGCCTGTGCCCACCGCGGGGCTATGCTCTGCCGCCGCAAGCAGGGCAACAAGGGTTCGTTTACCTGCCCGTTCCACGGCTGGACCTTCAGCAACGCCGGCAAGCTGCTCAAAGTGAAGGACGCCAAGACCGGCGCCTATCCCGACAGCTTCGACTGCGACGGCTCCCACGATCTCAAGCGCCTTGGCCGCTTCGAAAACTATCGCGGCTTCCTGTTCGGCAGCCTCAGCGAGACGGTGCCGGAACTCAGCGATTACCTGGGTGAAACCCGGGTGATCATCGACCAGATGGTCGACCAGGCACCGCTGGGCCTGGAAGTGCTGCGGGGCAGCTCGTCGTATGTGTATGACGGCAACTGGAAGCTGCAGATCGAAAACGGTGCCGATGGTTACCACGTCAGCTCCGTGCACTGGAACTACTCGGCGACCATGGGCCGGCGCAACTATGAAGCCGAAGGCACGCGTACCGTCGATGCCAATGGCTGGTCGAAAAGCCTGGGCGGTGTCTACGCCTTTGACCACGGCCATATCCTGCTGTGGACGCGCCTGCTCAACCCCGAAGTGCGCCCGGTGCACGCCCACCGCGAAGCGCTGGCCGAGCGCCTGGGCCAGGCACGTGCCGACTTTATCGTCGATCAAACGCGCAACCTGTGCCTCTACCCGAATGTGTACCTGATGGACCAGTTCTCCACGCAGATCCGCGTGGTGCGGCCAATTGCGGTCGACAAGACCGAAGTCACGATCTATTGCATGGCGCCCAAGGGTGAAAGTGCCGAGGAACGCACAACGCGCATTCGCCAGTACGAAGACTTCTTCAACGTCAGCGGCATGGGCACGCCGGACGACCTGGAGGAATTTCGCGCCTGCCAGACCGGCTACCAGGGCGCGACCACCTTGTGGAACGACCTCAGCCGCGGCGCCAGGCAGTGGGTCGAAGGCGCCGACGAAAACGCCCAGGCCATGGGCATGCACCCGCAACTCAGCGGGGTCAAGACCGAGGATGAAGGCCTGTTCGTCCGCCAGCACGCCCATTGGGCCCAGAGCCTGCAACGCGCGATTGAGCGCGAGCGCCAAGGCTTGATCGCCACGGACAAGGAGGTGCTGTCATGAGTGCTTCCCGCGACCGCCTGCTGGACTTTCTGTACCGCGAAGCGCGCCTGCTGGATGACCGCCAGTGGGACGAATGGCTCGAATGCTACTCACCCAAGGTCGAGTATTGGATGCCGGCGTGGGACGACCACGACACCCTGACCGAAGACCCCCAAAGCGAAATCTCGCTGATCTATTACCCCAGCCGCGACGGCCTGGAAGACCGCGTGTTCCGGATCAAGACCGAGCGCTCCAGCGCCAGTACCCCGGAGCCGCGCACCGCGCACCTGATCACCAACCTCGAAGTGCTGGCCGACGACGGCCAATACGTGGAGCTGCGTTTCAACTGGCAAACCCTCAGCCATCGCTACAAGACTACGGATACGTACTTTGGCACCTCGTTCTATCGCCTGGACATCCGCGCCGAGCAGCCGCTGATCACGCGCAAGAAAGTGGTGCTGAAAAACGACTACATCCATCAGGTCATCGACATCTACCACATCTGAGGACACGCGCATGACGTACTCCATTGCCCTGAACTTCGAGGACGGGGTGACCCGTTTTATCGACTGCAAGGTGGGTGAAAAGGTCCTCGACGCGGCCTTTCGCCAACGTATCAACCTGCCCATGGACTGCTCGGACGGCGTGTGTGGCACTTGCAAATGCCGCTGTGAAACCGGCGCCTATGACCTGGGCGACGACTACATCGAAGACGCCCTGAGCGAGGATGAAGCCGGTGAGCGCCAGGTGCTGACGTGCCAGATGGTGCCGCAGTCCGATTGCGTGATTGCCGTGCCGGTGCCGTCCAGTGCGTGCAAGACCGGTACCGCGCAGTTTGCCGCGACGGTGGCGAGCATTACCCGGCATGCCGATGCGGCGCTGGAGGTGAGTTTCGAACTGGACCAGGCGCCGGTATTCCTGCCGGGCCAGTACGTGAATATCGGCGTGCCGGACAGTGGGCAGACCCGCTCGTACTCCTTCAGCAGCAAGCCCGGCGACCAACGCGCAAGCTTCCTGATCAAGCATGTGCCGGGCGGGCTGATGAGCGGCTGGCTGGAACGCGCCCAGCCGGGGGACGCCGTACCGATGACCGGGCCATTGGGCAGTTTTTATCTGCGTGAAGTGGCGCGTCCGTTGCTGTTACTGGCGGGCGGCACCGGGCTGGCGCCGTTCCTGTCGATGCTGGAAGTGTTGGCCGAACGCGGGGAAACCCCCGCCGTTACGCTGATCTACGGCGTGACACGGGACCAGGACCTGGTGCTGGTCGAGGTGCTGAAAGCCTTCGCCAAGCGCCTGCCCAACTTCAACTTCGTCACCTGCGTGGCGGACCCACACACCACGCACCCACAGCAGGGCTATGTCACCCAGCACATGGCCGCAAACGTGCTGAACGACGGCGACGTGGACGTGTACCTGTGCGGGCCGCCGCCGATGGTCGACGCGGTGCGCCAGCACTTCAAGAGCCAGGGCGTCACCCCGGCGAGCTTCCACTTCGAGAAGTTCACGCCCAACGCCATCGTCACCGGCGACGCCGCCTGAGGAAAGCACCATGAACTCACGTTTCAATACCAAGGTGGCGCTGGTTACCGGCGCCGCCCAGGGCATCGGCCGACGTGTTGCCGAGCGTTTGCTGGAAGAGGGCGCCTGGCTGGTGGCGGTCGACCGTTCGGAACTCGTGCATGAATTGCAGCATGAGCGGGCATTGGTCCTTACCGCTGACCTGGAGCAGCATGCCGAATGCGCCCGTGTGATGGCCGCGGCCAAGGCGCGTTTCGGGCGTATCGACATCCTGGTCAACAACGTTGGCGGCACCATTTGGGCCAAGCCCTTTGAGCACTACGCCGAGAGCGAAATCGAGGCCGAAGTGCGCCGCTCGCTGTTCCCGACGCTGTGGTGCTGCCATTGCGTGCTGCCCTACATGCTGGAGCAGGGCAGCGGCGCCATCGTCAACGTGTCCTCGGTTGCTACGCGCGGGGTGAACCGCGTGCCGTATGGCGCGGCCAAGGGCGGCGTCAACGCCCTCACGGCATGCCTGGCCCTGGAGACCGCCGGCAGTGGCATCCGCGTAAATGCCACCGCACCTGGCGGCACCGAAGCGCCGCCGCGCCGCATCCCGCGCAACAGCCAACCCCAGAGCGACCAGGAGCGCGTCTGGTACCAACAGATCGTCGACCAGACCCTCGACAGCAGCCCGATGAAGCGCTACGGCAGCATCGACGAACAGGCCGGCGCCATCCTGTTTCTGGCCTGCGATGAGGCCTCCTACATCACGGGCGTCACCTTGCCGGTAGGCGGCGGCGACCTCGGCTGACCCACTGCTGTACCTGCAGACACTGACTCACAACAACAATAATGAGAGCACTGCCATGCGTACCCATGACGTCCATTCGATTATCGATAACGCCCGTTTCAGCCGCTTCCACTGGCTGGTGATGGGCTTGTGTGCCTTGCTGTTGATCTTTGACGGCTATGACTTGTTTATCTACGGCGTGGTATTGCCCTCCATCATGAAGGAGTGGGGCTTGTCGCCTTTGCAGGCAGGCGCCCTGGGCAGTTATGCGCTGTTCGGCATGATGTTCGGCGCGCTGGCGTTCGGCAGCCTGGCGGACCGGATTGGCCGCAAGAAAGGCATCGCCATTTGCTTCACGTTGTTCAGCGTTGCCACGGTGGTTAACGGTTTTGCCGGCAGCCCGACTGAGTTCGGTATTTGCCGGTTTATCGCAGGCTTGGGTTGTGGCGGGTTGATGCCCAATGCAGTCGCATTGATGAACGAATACGCACCGAAGAAGATCCGCAGCACCCTGGTAGCCTTGATGTTCAGTGGTTATTCACTGGGCGGCATGCTCTCGGCGGGCGTGGGGATTTACCTGCTGCCGCGCTATGGCTGGGAGTCGATGTTCTTCGTCGCCACCGTGCCGTTGTTGCTGCTGCCGGTGATTGTCTATTGGCTGCCTGAATCGGTCGGCTTCCTGATTCGCCAGGGCCGGCTGGAACAGGCTCGTGCCTTGCTCAAGCGCCTGTCGCCCGACGCCTGCATCGAAGCCGACGACACGTTGCAGATCAGCACCGGCAAAGGCAAGGGCGCCTCGGTGCTGGAGCTGTTTCGCCATGGCCTGGCGGTACGCACCGCGTCGATCTGGGTCGCATTCTTCTGCTGCCTGCTGATGGTCTACGCCCTGAGTTCGTGGTTGCCCAAGCTGATGGCCGGGGCCGGTTACAGCTTGGGGTCGAGCCTGTCGTTCCTGCTGGCGCTGAACTTTGGAGGCATGGCCGGGGCGATTCTCGGCGGCTGGCTGGGTGACCGGCTGAACCTGGTGAAAGTCATGATCGGCTTCTTCATCGCCGCTGCGGTGTCCATCAGCCTGCTGGGCATCAACAGCCCGATGCCGGTCCTGTACCTGCTGATCTTCATCGCGGGCGCCACCACCATCGGCACACAAATCCTGCTGTATGCCGGTACTGCGCAGCTGTATGGCTTGTCGATTCGTTCCACCGGGTTGGGTTGGGCGTCGGGTATCGGCCGCAACGGCGCGATTGTCGGCCCGTTGCTGGGCGGTGCACTGATGGGCATCGAACTGCCGCTGCAGCTTAACTTCCTGGCGTTTGCCGTTCCCGGCGCCATCGCTGCGCTGGCGATGACTGCGTATGCCCTGAATGAGCGGCGCTCCAGCACCGATTTGGTCACTGCGCAGGCGCTGTGACTTTTTAAACCGTCGATAACAATAACTAAGAGCAACGACATGAACACACAACGTATCTGGCTGTCCCTGTTGGGCATGCCCCTTGCGGCGACAGCGGCCGAAGGTGGTTTTTTCGCAGACTCCACGGCCACCTTGCAGGCCCGCAACTATTATTTCAGCCGCGACTTCTCGGACATTGTCGGGGCCAACAAACAGTCAAAGGCAGAGGAGTGGGGCCAGGGTTTTATCCTGACCTATAAATCCGGCTATACCCCGGGCCCCGTCGGTTTTGGCCTGGATGCATTGGGCACCTTGGGCCTGAAGCTCGACAGCAGCCCGGACCGCACCAATACCGGCTTGCTGCCGGTCAAGGGCGATGGCAGCGCCCCGGACGATTACAGCCGCCTGGGCCTGACCTTCAAGGCCAGGTTCTCCAAGACCGAACTGAAGGTCGGCGAGCTGCAACCCAACCTGCCGGTGTTAGCGTTCAGCGACATTCGCCTGCTGCCGCCGAGCTACCAGGGCGTAAGCGTCAGCTCCGGGGAAATTGCAGGCCTGACGGTCCAGGCCGGGCACTTGACCACCACCAGTCTGCGCAACGAAGCCGGTGACGAGAAGATGATCGCCATGCTCGGCCATGTGCCGCAGCGCGGTGCAGAAAGTGATGCATTCAACTACCTCGGTGGCGACTACGCCTTCAACACCAACCGCACCAGCGTCAGCTATTGGCATGGCCAACTCAAAGACATCTACAGCCAGGACTTTATCGGCCTCAAGCACAGCCAGCCAATGGGCGACTGGGTGCTCGGGGCCAACCTGGGTTACTACGATGCCCGCGAGGACGGCGACAAATTGCTCGGCAAGATCGACAACCAGGCGTTTTTCTCGCTGCTGTCGGCCAAGCATGGCGGGCATATCTTCTACGTGGGCTATCAAGCCATGTATGGCGACAGTGCGTTCCCGCGGGTCTTCGCCAACATCACGCCACTGGGTAACGAGGTGCCCACCTACGAGTTCGCCTACACCGACGAACGCTCCTGGCAAGTGCGGTACGACTATGACTTTGTGGCGCTGGGCATTCCGGGGCTGACCAGCACGGTGCGCTATATCACCGGCAATAACGTGACCACCGGCGCCGGCTACGAAGGCCGTGACCGCGAGCGTGACCTGGACATCGGTTATGTGGTGCAAAGCGGCACGTTGAGCGGCCTGGGTATTCGGGTACGTAACGTCATGGCCCGTTCGAACTACCGCAGCGATATCGATGAGAACCGGTTGATCCTCAGTTACACCTGGAAGCTGCTTTAAACGCCGCCCTGGCACGTACCCATGACCTGGTAGTTGACGGTATGGCGGGCGCCCTGGCTGTCGAGGTAAACCATCGTCGCCGGCTCTACCTGGCAACTGCCGGGCACGGGTGAGATTGAAACGATGCGCTGGATATCCGGCGCATCATTGCTGCCAGCCGCCAGGGCGCCGGTGGCGGTGAAGAGCAGGATCAGGCTGAACCATTTGATATTCATGATGAGTCCCTCTGTGAGTAGGCTTCATTTTAGTGATTGGCGCAGCGGGATAAAGACAGGAACAGGTGAATGATTCATACGTATTGCGTAGCAATCAAGGGGCAACGCTGATGGACCTGCTCAATGGCATGCGAGTGTTTGCCCGGGTTGTCGACACTGGCAGTTTTGCCGCCGCGGCCGAGGCACTGGAAGTGTCCGGGGCGCAGGTGTCGCGATTGATTGGCGAGCTGGAAAAACACCTTGAGACCCGCCTGTTGCAGCGCACCACAAGGCGCCTGAGCCTGACTGATTCCGGCGAGCGGTTCCTGCTGCGCTGCCGCGACATTCTTGAAGACGTGAGGGAAGCCACGGCCGAGGCCAGCGGCGCGCACCTCAACCCTCGCGGGCGGTTGCGGGTGCATTGCATGAGCGGGTTGGGAGTATTGATCACGCCATTGATTGCCCGCTACAGCGAGCAATACCCGGATGTATGCATGGAGTTGACCTTGTCACAGCACAACCCGGACCCGCTGGAAGAAGGCCACGACGTGGTGATCTCCATCGCCCATTCGTTGCCGGATTCGGCGTTGGTCAGCCAGACGATCGGGCAGTTGTTCAGTGTGCCCTGTGCGGCTCCGGGATACCTGGCCAGGTACGGCGTGCCCAAGCATCCGCAACAGTTGATGCAGCATCGACGGTTGCATCTGCAGGACTTCCAGGAGGATGCGTGGTTGTTCACGGGGGGAGAGGGCGAGGTTGCGATTTCGCCGGGTGACACCTTCAGGACCAATGTCGCGGATGCGATGGTCAAGGCGACGCAGGAGGGCATGGGCATCAGTTTATTGCCGTTTTTCAGCGCAAGCGCGGCGTTGCGCGAGGGCTCGTTGGTGCGGTTGTTGCCCGCCTATCGGCTACGGGAGCGGAGCATTTTCGCGGTGTATCCATCGAGGCGCTTTCTGGATGCCAAGGTACGCACGTGGGTGGCGTTTTTGCAGGTGCAACTGCCGGTGTTGTTGGCGGAGCAGGTGAAAGTGATTGAGGCGCCCCGAGGCTAACGTTGCAGTACTGCGGATGTAACCGAGCCCTGTTGGCCACGCGGGCGAGCGGTGCCGGCGGGCGCGTGGAAACAAACTCCTCTTCAGACTAATAGGAATAGGCAAACTTCCTGGATTTACCGGCATAGGTCGACGGCGATTACCTGACTACCATGGGTGCACGTCAACCGAGAGGCATCTCCCATGAGTATTCACAAAACCCTGTTCATCACCGGTATCAGCAGCGGCTTTGGCAAGGCGCTGGCGGCAGAGGCGTTGGCTGCCGGCCACCGCGTCATCGGTACCGTGCGTAACCAGGACGCGTTGCAAGCGTTTGAAGCGTTGTCCGCGGAACGTGCCCATGGGGTGATCCTGGATGTCACCGACTTTGAGCGGATTGACAGCATGGTCGCCGAGACCGAGACCCGCTTCGGCCCGGTGGACGTCCTGGTAAACAACGCAGGTTACGGCCACGAGGGCATTTTCGAAGAGTCGCCGCTGGAAGACATGCGTCGTCAGTTCGACGTCAACGTGTTCGGCGCCGTGGCCGTGACCAAGGCCTTCGTGCCGTACTTCCGCCAGCGCCGCAGCGGGCACATCATCAACATCACGTCGATGGGCGGCACGATTACCATGCCGGGTATCGCCTATTACTGCGCCAGCAAGTTCGCACTGGAAGGCATCTCCGACACCTTGAGTAAAGAACTCAAGCCGTTGAATATTTTTGTCACCGCTGTAGCCCCCGGCTCGTTTCGCACCGATTGGGCCGGCCGCTCGATGCAGCGTACGCCCCGCAGCATTGCCGACTACGATGCCAGCTTTGACCCGGTGCGCCAGGCGCGGGAAGAGAAAAGCGGCCACCAATTGGGCGACCCGCAAAAAGCCGCACAAGCGATGTTGACGCTGATCGCCTGCGCCAACCCACCTGCGCACCTGCTGCTGGGCAGTGATGCGTTGGGTTATGTGCGGGAAAAGCTGGTGCAATCCCTGCGGGATATCGATCAGTGGGAGGCGCTGACGCGGTCTACGGATGGTTAAGCGGTGAGTCAGAGGCTATCGGGGTCCCCGTTCGACAGTGGGTGATCTTTGATGGCCATGACGTGTTTATCTGCGGGGTAGTCCTGCCGTCGACCATGCGCGCTGTTGCCCCTTCTAGTGCATACGCATGTGGGGGATTGAGGGCGCTTAACCTGTGGCTTTTAGAGTGAGCCGGTCATTAAGCCAACGAAATAGCCTCAATTTAATGCCAATTATTGTTGAGGTTTACGCAACAAAAGTGCGCAGCAGGTAACCCTGATGTGCACGATTGTGTAGCGTGGTAGCACATTCGAGCCTGCTTGGGGTATCCCACAAAAACCTCATCAGTCAGCTAAATGACTGAACCGGCATGAGTGCGATTTTTTAAGTCAGGCGCAACAACCTCGCTCAACTACCCGCCAAGGCCAGTGTCACCCGCAGCGTAGCCGTCGCTCAGGTATGCCCGTTTGACTGGACACCGGTGGGCAACCGGTCATATCAACGAAAAACCAGTCAGTGGCATATGCGCTGCACACTTATTCGGTCATCAAGTCTTCACCGGAATAGGCGAGCTTATGACGAAAACATTCCCCAACCACACGGTTGTCTACGACGTCGTCGTTATCGGCGGCGGCGTTGTGGGATGCGCAATGGCAAGGCGTTTTACGCTCGAGGGCGCGCGCGTCCTGCTGCTTGAAAAAAGCCCCGATATCTTGTCCGGGGCAAGTAAAGGCAACAGCGCAATTTTGCACACCGGCTTTGACGCGCCACGCGCAAGTTTGGAGCTTGCGTGCATGCAGGCCGGGTACCAGGAGTACCTGCAGATCTACCGGAAGATGGGATTGCCGCTGCTTGAGACCGGGGCGATGGTGGTGGCATGGAACGAGGATGACCTGGGCAAGTTGGAGGGGATTATTCAACAAGCCCATGACAATGGTGTCGCGGATGCGCAGTTCATTGATCGCGCGGGGGTCATGGCGCTTGAGCCTGATCTTGCGTCCACGGCCCTCGGTGCGGTGAAAGTGCCCGGCGAGTTTCTGATCGATCCGTGGTCTGCGCCCTTGGGCTATCTGCTGCAAGCGATGTTGCACGGTGCCCAGGTCCAATTTAATGCGCAGGTGAACAACGGCCACTTCGACGGCGACACGTGGTCGCTGACCACGACTGCCGGTGCGGTGAGGGCGCGCACCGTGATCAATTGCGCGGGGTTGTTCGGTGATCACCTTGAGCGCGACCTGCTCGGCCAATCCAGCTTCTCTATCCACCCGCGTAAAGGCCAGTTCGTGGTCTTTGACAAGGCGGCTTCACGCTATTTGAACAACATCATTTTGCCGGTGCCGAACGAGCGTACCAAAGGCATTGTGTTGACGAAAACGGTGTACGGCAATTTGCTCGTGGGCCCAACCGCAGAAGAACAGGACGACCGCCTTCATGCAGGGCTCGACAGCGCGGTCCTGCAGCAACTGGTAGACGCCGCGGTGCAGCGGATTCCCGCGCTGGAGGGCATGCCGGTGACGGCCACGTATGCCGCCTTACGCCCTGCCAGTGACAAAAAGGAATACCGGATACACACAGTCCCCGGTAAAAACTGGATCACCGTGGGCGGTATCCGGTCCACCGGCCTGACCGCAGCACTGGGCATCGCCCGGCACGTGTTCAGCCTGTACGAGGCCCGTCACACGCCGCTGACCGCGCAAAGCCTGCAGTGGCCGACGCTGCCCAATCTTGCCGAGCATTTACCGCGTGATTACCAGACACCCGGCTATGGGGAGATCATTTGCCACTGCGAAATGGTCACGCTCAGGGAGATCAACGCGGCACTGGCCAGCACGTTGCCGCCGGGCGACCTGGGTGGGCTGAAGCGCCGCACGCGAGCCTGCATGGGGCGTTGCCAGGGCTTTTATTGCTCGGCGCGGGTGGCCGAACTGAGTGCCGGCCGCCTGGCTATCCCGCTCGCTACAGGTGCCTGCCATGAAGCCCATTAAGACGGAACACGTCGACGTCGCGATTATCGGCGGCGGGCCATCCGGCCTTGCGGCGGCGGTGCAACTGCGTAGGTTGGGGGTTGAAAAAGTGCTCGTTATCGAGCGCGAACCCGAAGCGGGTGGCATTCCTCGTCACTGCGGCCATCCGCCGTTCGGGTTCTGGGAATACGGCAGGATTTACAGCGGGCCGGCTTATGCCAGGCGCAACGTGAGTGAAGCGCTCAACGCTGGGGTGGATATACGTGTGAAGCATTCAGTGATCAAGCTGGGCGCAGGCGGCCGCTTGGAAGTCGTCAGCCCGCAAGGGCAGACCCGCCTCCAGGCGCAGCGGGTGTTGATTACCACCGGCGCAAGGGAAACGCCGCGCTCGGCGCAGCTGGTAGGCGGCGATCGTCCGTTGGGGGTGATCAACACGGGCGCCTTCCAGTCGTACCTTTACCTGGAACACCTCAAGCCGTTTGAGCGCCCGCTGATCGTTGGCACTGAGCTGGTCAGCTTGTCTTCAATCATGAGTTGCAGGCGTGCCGGTATTCGGCCCGTGGCGATGATCGAGGCGAATAACCGCGCCACCGCGCGCTGGCCACTGTCGCTATTCCCGCGCCTGTGCGGTGTACCCATGCATTACGGCGCGCAGTTGGTCGAGATTCATGGCACGGGTCGCGTCGACGGCGCAAGTGTGCGCTTGGCCAATGGCAGCCTTGAAACGTTTGACTGCGACGGTGTACTTTTCACCGGGCGTTTTACCCCGGAGTCCAGCCTGGTAAGGCTCGGCGAGCTGCGGCTGGACCCCAACAGCGGCGGGCCGGTTATCGACCAATACGGGCGTTGCTCTGACCCGGCGTACTTTGCCGCCGGTAATGTGTTGCGGCCTGTAGAAACGGCAGGGTGGTCATTTCGCGAAGGTCGCCAGATCGCCAGCCTGATCGCTGACGATCTGCGTGGGCAACTCCCGTCATCCCGTCAAACAGTTGAGGTTCGCTGTAAAGGCGAACTGAAACTCTGCGTGCCTCAGCGGTTGAACCTTTCTCCTGTGCCGGGCATGAAACATCTTCAACTGCGCGTGAACAAAGCGGTGCGTGGGCGCCTGGTGGTGAGGGCTGACGGCCAGGCGTTGTGGTCGCGCTCGGCGTGTTATCTGCCCGAGCGCAGAATTTTGATACCGATTGCCGGCCTGAACGTGCCCCAGGGTGTTCAGCAACTTGAAGTCGACTTTGTCGCCGAATAACAAAAGGAGACCTGAAGCATGCGCATCGCCGCTATCGATCAAGGCACTACCAGTACCCGCGTAATGGTGGTCGACCAGAATGGTTCAGCTGATATCCAGCTCTCGCTGCGCCATCAACAGCATCACCCCCATCCAGGTTGGGTCGAGCATGACCCACTGGAGCTGCTTAACAATATCCAGCGTTGCCTGGAGTCCACTGGCCGGGTGGATGCGATCGGCATCGCCAACCAGGGGGAAAGCTGCCTGGCCTGGGATGCCAAAACGGGAGAACCCCTGTCTCCGGTGATCGTGTGGCAGGACAATCGCACCACGGCTGAGATCACCAAGCTGCGCAGCGCCGGGCGCGAGGCGTTGACCCTGGAACGCGCCGGGCTGCCGCTGGACCCGTATTTCTCTGCCAGCAAACTTGCCTGGATCGTGCAACACCTGCCCGCCGCTAAAAGCGCGCTCAACGCCGGGCGTCTTCGCCTTGGGACTACCGATGCGTACTTTCTGGACCGGCTCACCGGTGTTTTCGCCACCGATGTGACCACCGCGTCGAGAACCTCGCTGATGAATTTGTCGACTGGCCAATGGGACTCTGATCTCTGCGAACTCTTTGGTGTGCCCATGGAATCGCTGCCTGAAATCCGCGACACCGTGGGCAATTTTGGTGAAATCGGGGTTACCCCGGTGACGGCGTCCATCGTCGACCAGCAAGCCTCTCTGTATGGGCACGGCTGTCGAAGTGAAGGTGACGCGAAGATTACCTTCGGTACAGGCGCTTTTGCGCTTGCGTTGACCGGCGACCAGATCATTCGCGCGCCCGATAAAGGCCTGTTGGCCACCATCGCCTGGAAAATCAACGGCAAGGCAACCTACGCCATGGACGGTGGTGTGTACGACGCCAGTGCTGCCGTGGAATGGGCGGGGCGGCTGGGCCTGTTTTCCGACTTTTCGCAGCTGGCAGCGTTCGACGAGCCGCCGGCGATCTCCCGACAGTTGGCGTTTGTGCCGGCCTTATCGGGCCTGGCCTGCCCGCACTGGGACCGCAGTGCCGCCGCACTCTGGGTTGGAATGAATGGCAGTACCACACGCCAGGACATGTGCCAGGCCGTGCTGGAAGGCGTTGCGTTAAGAAGCGTCGAAGTGATCACCGCGATGGATGGGTTTCTTACCGTCACCGATCGCTTGTCCATTGATGGCGGGTTGGCGCGCAGCCCTTACTTCGCGCAGTTTCTGGCCGACGCGCTGCAACGGTGCATTGTGACCCAGCGCTTTGATGAACTGACTTCTTTCGGCTGTGCGGCACTGGCGGCCCAAGGCATGGGTATCGAGTTAACGCCACCCCGTGACACCCGTACCCAGTTCAGGCCGAAAGTCAGCGCCGCACAAGCGCTTGAATGGCGCAATACGTTTGCAGAGGCGGTTAAACGCTGCAGAGACTGGCGTTAGCTGATCGCAAGTGCGCCGCTGGCAGTCGAGCAGAAGTTCCGTAAGTTCTTTTGCTCAGTTAAAGCCTGCCCGCAGCGCGTCTGTTTGACTGTTTGAACGCTGAGGAAAGTGCAATTCCACAGTGCAAAAACAGTCTGGCATGTGAAGTGCGTTTAATAAAAGCGACTCCCACTCTTCGCCCATCAAGTGCGAAACAGGGGGAGTCTGTTCGCGGTGCATACTCCAGGAGACATTAAATGTCTGAATATAAAAAGGCAGGCGCGCAGGCGCACGGCTCAAGCACAACAGTGGGCGAAGACGGCTACCAGGCTCAATTCGAAAGAACATTGGGAAAGTTTGAATCTTTTGCGGTGGCTTTCTCATTCATATCCATTACAACCGGCTTGTTCGCCACTTACGGAAGTCTGTTGATTTCAAGTGGCCCCGTGGGTATTTGGACCTGGCCAATCGTGACACTGGGAACACTTTTGGTGGCGTTGGTGTTCGGCCTGCTTGCCAGCAAGATTCCATTGTCGGGTTTCAGCTATCAGTGGGCGAGCCGCCTGGTCAACCCGGTATTGGGGTGGTGGTTCGGTTGGGCGAGTTTTGCGTTTCTGGCGATTGTCGCGGTGGCGGTCGATTACAGCCTTGCGCAGGTGGCGTTGTTCCCACTGCTGGGCTGGGACTACACAGCCGCCGCCGGGGCATCTACCACCGTCGCCTTGTTAGTGGTGCAGATGCTGCTGATCATCTGGTCTACGCCTATCTTGACCAGGATCAACAACATGGCCGTCGGCGCGGAAGTGCTCGCGGTGTTTGGCTTGATCGTGGCGATTGGCGTGGCGGTGGCGTTCTTTGGTAAAGGCAATGCCTCAAACCTGGTCTCGACCGGCGTCATTCACAGTGACAATTACTTTGGTTGGCTCGGGCCCTTCATGCTGTCCGGGTTGCTCGGCGCCTTCACGCTGGTGGGTTGGGAGTCGGCGGCAAACCTCGCTGAAGAAACACACAACCCCAAGCAAGTGGTTCCGCGCGCCATGGTTAACGCGATACTGGTCAGTGGCGTACTCGGCACGCTGTTCCTGATCGTCGTCAGCCTGGGGCTTGGGGATCATGTGGAGGAGCTGACCAAAAGCTCCGCCCCCGTTGCGGACGTGATCCGTATGACCTTGGGAGAGGTGTTCAGCAAGGTAGTGCTCGTGGTGGTGTGCATCGCGATTTTCGCCTGCGGCCTCGTGATCATGACCAGCAATAGCCGCCTGATTCATGCGATGGCGCGCGATGGGCGTTTGCCCTTTTCTGAAAAACTCAGCGTGGTGCCTCGCCCTACAGGCGGCCCGCTATGGGCAACTGTGCTGGCCGGCGTCGTTTCGATTGCCATCGTCTTGAGCTTCTACACCAGCCCCGACGCGTTGACCCAACTACTGGGCGCAGCCACCCTGTTTCCTGCCTTGCTCTACAGCGGCACTGTGTTGCTATACATCTTTACCCGCCACAAACACGTCCATCACCCCGACGATTTCACGCTTGGGAAGTGGGAGTGGCCGGTGGTTGTCGGCGCGTGTATCTGGCTGTTCGTAGAGATGTGCGTGTTCATCATTCCGTCTGATTTTCGCGTGGCGCAACTGTATGTACTGGCGTCCATGGGCATCGGTGCACTGGTTTTCCTGTCGGTCTGGATGAACCGTCGCAAGCAGCTTGAACGCATGCCGGTGCTGGGCGCCTATCTTTAACCCACCGCGCTCACTGCGCGGGCGCCGGGTGGGCCCATAGCCCACCCGGTCAGCCTCATTGCCATTCCGAGCGACTGATTGGCGGCGCTTCATGCACCTCCACATGCGCCTCTGCCAGGGCTTTGGCGAGTTCGCCCATGGGCTTTCGATCAATGATCAGTCGGTCGATTCGCTCCAGCGGGAACACCTGGAACAGCGCACGCTTGCCCATTTTCGATGAGTCTGCAATCACCGTGAGATAACGCGTGCGGGCAATCATTGCGCGGGTGATTTCAGCTTCCTCGATGGAAAAGTCAAACGCGCCATCCGCGCTCAAGGCACCGATCGTCACCACCGCATGTTCAGCATTGAACCTGGCGATTTGCTCCATGGCCAACGCGCCGATGTTCTGTTCCGACTCCGGCCGATATTCCCCGCCGATCACAAACACCCGGTTGCCGCTGGCCCCAATGCTCGCGGCAATCAGCAGGGAGTTGGTGATCACTGTGATGCGACTGAGCCTGGCCAGTTCGCGCGCAAAAAACAGCGTCGTGGTGCCGGTGTCGATCAAGATACTGTCGCCCGGCGCATACAGCCCCGCGGCATACCTGGCAACGGCTCGCTTCTCTGGCGAGTACTCATTCATCCGAGTCTGGAAGGCATTTTCATGCTCCCCGCTCGGTGGAAGGGATGCGCCGCCGTGAAATTTGGTGACCTGGCCTTCTTCGGATAGAACCGTCAGGTCCCTGCGAATCGTTTCCTGCGAGGTGCTGAGGGTGCGAGCCAATTCATCGACTGAAATTCGCTCGCGCTGTCGCAGCAATTCAAGAATATGTTGGCGTCGTTCTGTAGGGCGCATGTGTCGTCCTCGGGTGCTACACGAAGTGCTGTATTGGGGCGCATCCCTGTTACCTGGGAACACAAATGGAGCGATGGTAACGCGACGGGTGCCGCCTCTGCGAAACCACAGGCAATGGGCCGTGGCATTCAGGCACAGCGGCCTCGCCCCGTGCCCACTGCACTGCAAGGCTGCCCTGCAGAATACGCCGCAGAAATGACCGATTCCAGTGGGTTTGTCATTCAAAACCACATCAAAACAACGAATGGCATATGAAGTGTTTGTAATACGCTGAGAAACGGCAGGGCAGGTACGCGTCCACCGTGGACTTATGAAAGCAGTCATTAAACCGGGCGTCTGTGCGCAGGCAACCCTTGGCGATCATTTAGCTTTTATCGCCCACTTCCAGCCGACGCTGATCATGCCGATTTTGCTGGCCAAAGCTGTTCGGCGGGCTGCTCGCCGTTGGCGCCGCTATCAAACAATCCATCACTTGGAAGGGGTAGAAACCTTCCATTTCAACGAGGTAAACATGCGAAAGATTTTTCTAGCCTGCCCGTATAGCCACGCCGATGCTTCGGTAACCCATGAGCGATTTATTGCGTGCAACAAAGTCGCGGCAACCCTCGTTGAGTCTGGCAACGCAGTGTTCAGCCAGGTCTCCATGTCCCATCCGATCAACCTTGCCTTTGAAGGCAAAGACAGCGCAGCTGTCGGCAAGCTTTGGGCACCGGTCGATGCGTTTTTCATGGAAGCATTGGAAGAACTGATTGTTCTCGACCTGCCCGGTTGGGACCTGAGTTCCGGGATCAAACGCGAAATAGAGTTCTTCAAAAGTCGCGGTCGCCGGGTGAGCCTCTGGTCTGAAGTGGCGTCGCAGTTCAACTGAGGCGAAAAGGGCAGGCCCGCCAGCGCGTGGTCGGCGGTCACCCTCACTAATGTCATGAAATGGCACGCCCTGGCGCCTTTGGTTGTGGCCGGTTTTTCACAAACCCGCACAATTGCCTGCAAATAATCAGATCAATCGCCGGTGCTTGCTCCACCGCCCGGCGATTCTGGAGGCAGGCAGATGAAACTCGACGCGAGCATAGCAGCAGTGGTCACCGGGGGCGCCTCGGGGTTGGGTGAGGCGGTAGTGCGCAGGTTGGCTGCGGCCGGTGTGAAAGTGACCATTTTCGATATGAATGCCGAGCGTGGGCAGCAGGTCGCGTGGGACGTCGATGGGCTGTTTTGCCAGGTCGACGTGCAGTCGGATGAGTCGGTGGACCAAGGGTTTTCCGCCGCCCGCGAGGCCCATGGCCAGGAGCGCATTCTGGTGAACTGTGCGGGTATTTCCAAAGGCGCCAAGACCGCTGGCCGCGACCGCGCCACGGGCGTGATCAAAGCCTTCCCGAGTGCCGATTTCGACCGCGTGATTCAAATCAACCTGGTCGGCAGTTTTCGCTGCTTGTCGCGCTCCGCCGCCGGCATGCTCAGTCTTGAGCCTCTGGCCCATGGTGAGCGCGGGGTCATCGTCAACACCGCAAGCGTAGCGGCCCAGGACGGCCAGGTCGGTCAGTCGGCCTATTCCGCGTCCAAAGCCGGGGTGGTCGGCATGACGTTGCCGATCGCTCGCGACCTGGCGGGTGAGGGCGTGCGCATCAACTGCATCCTGCCGGGCCTGTTTGCCACGCCGATGATGGCGGGCCTGCCTGACACCGTGCAGCAGTCCCTGGCAGCCTCGGTACCGTTCCCCCATCGCTTGGGCCTGCCTGAAGAATACGCCGACCTCGCGACGTTCCTGATCACCAACAGCTACATGAACGGTGAATCGGTGCGCCTTGATGGTGCCATTCGTCTTGCACCTCGCTGATCCCGGAGCTTCCATGACTTGTGCTTATATCTTTGACGCCGTGCGCACCCCGCGCGGTCGCGGGCGGCCGGACGGTGCGCTGCATGAGGTGACGTCCCTGGCCCTGGCAGTGCAGGTGCTGCAAGCCATCCGTGAACGTAACCACCTGGACACCACCTGGGTCGATGACGTGATTCTTGGCTGCGTGATGCCGGTGGGCGAACAGGGCAGCGACATCGCGCGCATTGCGGCGCTGGTCGCAGGCTACGCGCAGAGTGTGCCGGGGGTGAGCATCAACCGGTTCTGCGCCTCGGGCCTTGAGGCGTGCAATATGGCTGCGGGCAAAGTACTCAGCGGCGAGGCACGCATGGTGGTGGCCGGCGGTGTGGAGTCGATGTCGCGGGTGGCGTTGGGTGCCGATGGTGGTGCGATGCTGGTCGATCCCAGCTTTGCCTTCGATCACTACTACGCGCCCCAAGGCATTGGCGCCGACCTTATCGCCACCTTGTTCGGCTACAGCCGCGAGGCCGTGGATAGCTACGCCGTTGAAAGCCAGCGCCGCGCCGCGCGTGCCTGGGAGCAAGGGCGCTTCGCCAGGTCGATCGTGCCGGTGCTGGACCAGAGCGGCATCGTGCTGCTGGATCGCGATGAACATATGCGCCCACAAACCACCGTGCAGTCCCTGGCCGGGCTCAAGCCGGCATTCGCCAAGCAGGGCGAGTCCGGTTACGACAGCGCCGCGCTCGCACGCTACCCGATGGTCGAGCAGATCAACCACGTTCACCACGGCGGCAACTCGTCTGGCGTGGTGGACGGCGCCTCAGCCGTGTTGATCGGCTCCAAAGCCGCCGGCGAAGCATTGGGTCTTAAGCCTCGTGCACGCATCAAGGGCATGGTTTCGGTAGGTTCCGAGCCGACCATCATGCTCACCGGCCCGGCCATTGCCACGCGCAAAGTGCTTGATCGCCTGGGCATGACCACCGCTGACATCGACCTGTTTGAACTCAACGAAGCGTTTGCCGCTGTGGTGCTGCGCTACTTGCAGGTGCTCGACCTGGACCCGGCCAAGGTCAACGTCAACGGCGGTGCGATTGCCATGGGGCACCCGCTGGGGGCCACCGGCGCGATGATTCTGGGCACCGCCCTGGACGAGCTGGAGCGCACCGGCCAGGGAACCGCACTGGTCAACCTGTGCGTGGGTGCCGGCATGGGCACCGCTACCGTCATCGAGCGGGTTTGAGGAGCGATATGAACAATTTTTCCATCACGATCGACGCCGAGGGTGTCGCGCTGATTACCTTCGATGTGCCCGGCAAGGGCATGAATGTGATCAGCTTTGAAGTGCAGCGCGAGTTCGGCGAGCTGGTCGAAACGCTGCGCAGCAACCCCAAAATCCGCGGGGCGGTGCTGGTCTCGGGCAAAGCCAGCGGTTTTTGCGCGGGGGCCGATTTGCCGGAAATCGTCGGTTATTTTGACCTGTGGCGAGCGGCCCGAAGCCAGGCAGAACTGCGCACTGCGTTGGCCGAAAGCGCCAGTTGGTCGCGGCACCTGCGCGCCCTGGAAACCTGCGGCAAACCCGTCGCGGTGGCCATCACAGGCCTGGCCCTGGGCGGCGGGCTGGAATTGGTGCTCGCCTGCCATTACCGGGTGGCGGTGGACGACCCCAAGCTGCGCCTGGCTTTTCCGGAAGTCGGCGTAGGCCTGTTGCCCGGTGCCGGTGGCACGCAGCGCCTGACCCGCTTGCTCGGCGTGAGCGCGGTACTGCCCCACTTGCTGGAGGGCACACCGATTGCACCCGCCGAGGCGCTGGCGACCGGCGTGGTACACGCCTTGCTGCCCGCCGATCAACTGCTGCAAACGGCACGGCGCTGGGTACTCGAACACCCGGATGCCCAGGCGAGCTGGGACCAGGCCAATTTCCAGTTGCCCGCGGGCGCTGTGCATTCGGCCCAGGGTTATCGGTATTTCGGCCCGGCCCTGGCGGCGCGTCTTGGCACGGCGGGTGAGCACTACCCGGCAGTCGCCAATATCCTTAAATGCGTCTACGAAGGCGCTCAAGTACCGATAGACGCAGGGTTGCGCATTGAATCGCGCTACTTTTTCAACACCGTGCGTTCGCCGCAGGCCAAGGCCATCGCGCGCACCCAATTCATATCGCGCCAGGCCCTGGCCAAGCGTGAAAGCCGCGAAAACCTCAGTGACTACCTCAGTCAATTGCGCCATGCCGTCGCGGCGGAGCAACGGGCGATGAAAGAGGAAGGGGTGTCGCCCACGCTGGTTGCCAGCCTGTCCCGGCGCAATGCGCTGAACGCAGAGGCCGAGTGCCCTTCAGGCGCTGTTGAGCCAAGCGTGGAGGACGTGGATTTTGCCGCGATTGCCGAACTGGAGCGGCGGTTGCTCTACACCCAGGCGTTGACCGCCGTACGTTGCCTGGACAACCACGTGGTCGAGGACCCGCTGGAGGCCGACTGCGGCGCTGTGGCGGCAGGCTTCCCGGTATGGAGCGGCGGGCCGGTTTCATACATTGAGGTGCAAGGCCTGGACGCCTTTGTTGCCGAGGCCGACCGCTTGGCCAGCCGTTTCCCGCAGCGCTTCAGTGTGCCCCACAGCTTGCGTGAACGGGCCGCCGCCAAGCGTGGTTTCTATTCCTGATCCTTAGTGCATCGAGGCAACACATGGCCATTGTTATTGTTGAAAACCGTGCAGGCGAACACATGACCCTGCAAGCGCAAAACGCACAGAGCCTGATGGACATCATGCGGTCCGGCGGCGTCGACGACATCCTCGCGTTGTGCGGTGGCACCTGCTCCTGCGCTACCTGCCATGTGATCGTCGATCCCGCTTTTGCCGATCGGCTGGCGCCCATGGGCGACGACGAAAATGACCTGCTCGACAGTTCCGACCACCGCACCGCGACTTCGCGCCTGTCCTGCCAGGTGATCTTCCGGGAAGACATGGATGGCCTGCGCGTCACCATCGCGCCGGAAGACTGATACCGCCTGCCGGGTTTGCGTTGACGCCGATAAGAACAACAAGAGGACCACACCATGCACAAAGACGTCGTGATCGTCGGTGCCGGCCATGCCGGTGCCCAAGCGGCCAGCCTGTTGCGCCAGCAGGGTTTCGAAGGCTCCATTGCGCTGATCGGGGAGGAGCATGAGCTGCCTTATGAGCGTCCGCCATTGTCCAAGGAATACCTGGCAGGCGAAAAAAGCTTTGATCACCTGTTGCTGCGCCCGGCGAGTTTCTGGAACGAAAAACATATCGATCTGCGCTTGGCCCAGCGTGTTGTGGGCGTCGATGCCCGAGCGCATCGGCTGACGCTGGACAGCGGCGCCCAGCTTGATTATGGCCAGCTCATCTGGGCTACCGGCGGCGCACCACGGCGCCTCAGTTGCCCGGGTCACGACCTGCAGGGCGTGCATTCAGTGCGTAACCGAGCCGATGTCGACCGCATGATCCACGAGCTGCCCGCCATGCAGCGGGTGCTGGTGATCGGCGGTGGCTATATCGGGCTGGAAGCCGCGGCGGTCTTGAGCAAACTGGGCAAGTCGGTGACCGTACTCGAAGCCCAGGACCGGGTCTTGGCACGTGTGGCCGGGGAAGCGCTGTCGCGTTTCTACGAAACTGAGCATCGGGCCAATGGTGTGGAGGTTCGCCTCAACGTGTTGGTCGATCATTTGGTCGGGGAGGGCGGCAAGGTCGTCGGCGTGGCCCTGGCGGACGGTAGCGTGCTGCAAGCCGATATGGTCATTGTCGGCATCGGTATCGTGCCGGCCATTGCGCCGTTGCTGGAAGCCGGCCTGCAAGACTGCAACGGTGTGCAAGTGGACGCATTTTGCCGCGCGGCGCTGCCGGATGTGTTTGCCATCGGCGACTGCGCCGCGCACCTCAACCCCTATTGTGCGGTTCAGACCCCGATTCGCCTGGAGTCGGTACAAAACGCGAATGATCAGGCCAAGGTGGTCTCACGGTTTATCACCGGCCAGGCGCAAGCCTACGATGCGGTGCCGTGGTTCTGGTCCGACCAGTACGACCTGAAACTGCAAACCGTCGGCCTGTCCCTGGGCTACGACCAGACGGTGCTGCGCGGCGACCCTGCCACCCGCAGCTTCAGTGTGGTGTACCTCAGGCAAGGCCGGGTACTGGCCCTGGACTGCGTGAACCAGGTACGCGATTACGTGCAGGGCAAAGCGCTGGTCAAGGCAGGTTTCGCCCCCGACCTGGTTGCGCTGGCTGACGCCGACCTGCCGCTTAAGGCTGTGCCTGGCGTGGCGGCAGTGGTGCAGGAGTCCGCCCCATGAGCCCTGCACCAGTACGCCTGGACATTACGCGGGGCATCGCCAACCTGACGTTTGATCGGCCTGAGGCACTCAACGCCATCAACGTCGAAATGGCCCAGACTCTGTTGGCGCTCTGCGAGCAACTGCAGGGGCGTGAAGAGGTGCGCGTGATCGTACTCAGCGGCGCGGGCCGTGCCTTTATGGCCGGCGGCGACCTTGCGGCATTCGACGCCAGCGACGCCCCGGCTGAACTGGCCTCGGCGATCATCGAGCCGCTGCATGCCGCCCTCAGGCTGCTGGCACACATGCCCCAAGTGGTCATCGGCAGCGTGCACGGGCCGGTATCCGGTGCAGGCATGAGCCTGGCCCTGGGTTGCGACCTGACCATCGCCGCGAGCAACACACGGTTTTGCCTGGCCTATAGCGCCATCGCTACCAGCCCCGATGGCGGGGGGTCCTGGCATTTGCTGCGGCAGCTGGGACGCCAGCGCGCGCTGCAACTGGCCCTGTGCAATAACGTGTTGAGTGCCAACGAAGCGCTGGCCCTGGGGCTGATCGCAAGCGTGGTGTCTGCAGGCTCGTTGCACGAAGACACGCAGTGTCTTGCGCGCAAGCTGGCCTGCGGGCCCACCTTCGCCTACGGCCAGATAAAGCAGTTGCTGCGCCAGGCCGCCGACCACACGTTGGAGCAGCAATTGGAGGCCGAGCACCAGGCCTTTCGTGCCTGCGCCGGCACAGCGGATTTTCGCGAAGGTGTCGCAGCGTTTTTTGCCAAGCGCAAGGCGATATACAGCCACAGCTGATGCGTGACATTCCTTTGGTTTGACGCGGTAAAGCGAGCGTCATCGGGCCGATTCAGTGCTGACTGAATCGGCATTTTTTTGTCCGGCGTTTGTTCGTGCTGCAGCGGTCGCGGTTTTTGGCACGAAATGCTTCGCAGGCTCCAGCGTTGCCATCGCTGCGAGCCGGCCGACAGGCCAACAATTGGTCAACAGCCTCCCATTCGCCGGCCAGCCACGAATGGCGATAAATCTAAAAATGGGCAAGTGACGACTTATGACCACACGCGATGTTCTCTCTACCGACCGCACCGAATTCAAACCGGCGATCAGCGCTGGCGTGGTGCCCGCCGGCCTTCTTCAACAGCTGCATGCGGTGGTCGGTGAGGGCGGCATGCTCACGGGCGAAGACGTCAGTTCACGCCATCCGGGTGTGTTCATGGCACGCATCGAGGCAGATGCCATCCTGCGCCCCACGACCTCGGAGCAAGTGTCGCAAATCCTTGCCTTGTGCAACGCCGCTCGCCAGCCGGTGGTGGTGCAGGGCGGGATGTCCGGCTGGGTGCGGGCCACGCAGACTCGGCCGGGTGATGTGGTGGTGTCGCTGGAACGGATGAACCGTATCGAACACATTGACCTGGAGAACCGCACCGCCACGGTCCAGGCCGGGGTGATCCTGGAAACCTTGCAGGATCACGTGCAGCCTTCAGGCCTGAGCTTTGCCCTCGACTTGGGTGGGCGCGGGTCCTGCCAGTTGGGCGGTAACGCGGCGACCAACGCCGGCGGTGTGCGGGTGATTCGCTACGGAATGATGCGCGAGCAGATCCTTGGTATGGAAGTGGTGTTGGCCGATGGGCGCATCGTTTCGTCGCTCAACCGCATGCTCAAAAACAACACGGGGTATGACCTCAAGCAGCTGTTTATCGGCAGCGAAGGCACCCTGGGCGTGATTACCCGCCTGGTGTTGCGCCTGCGCGAATTGCCCTCGAGCAGCAACACGGCGATGGTCTGTGCTTCGCGTTTCGAGCAGTTGGCAAAACTGCTGCGGCACATGGATGGCGCCCTCGGGGGGCAGCTCAGTGCCTTCGAGATGATCGACAATAATTTTTACCGGGTGAATACCCGGCCCGGCCGCCATCAACCGCCGTTGCCGGTGGACAAGCCGTATTACGCGATCATCGAGACCCTCGGCGCCGACCAGCCGCGGGACACCGAACTGTTTGAAAAGGCCCTGGAAGCAGGTATCGAGAAAGGCCTGATCGACGACGCGGTCATCGCCCGTTCGGAGCGCGAGAAGCTATCGATCTGGGAAATCCGCGAAGACCTTGAGCATCTGGTCAAGGATTTTCGCCCCTTCTACGCTTTTGATATTTCCCTGCCGGTGGGTGACATGGAGGCCTATATGGCCCAGGTCACCGCGCGCTTGCACCAGCGCTGGCCCGAGGGCTTGATCGCGTTTCTGGGGCACGTCGGCGACGGCAACCTGCATATTGCGATTGGCGCCGGCACCGACGATGAGCGTGAACCGGTGGAGGCCTGCGTCTATGAGCCACTGGCCGCGTACCAGGGGTCGGTGTCGGCCGAGCATGGGATCGGCCTGGAGAAAAAACACTGGTTCCCCATCAGCCGCACGCCTATCGAGCGCGCGTTGATGCAGAACCTGAAAGACCTGCTCGATCCCAACGGCATCCTCAATCCCGGCAAAATCTTCGACACCGAGCCTGGTTCGGCGGCGGGCGAGCAAGCGCCATGACTCGCCTCCAACCCTTGCGCCTGCACGGTTACGCCGTCAGCAACTACTTCAATATTGCCCACGCCGCGTTGATCGAGACCGCAACGCCGTTTGAACTGGTGACTACCCGGGCCAGCCAGCAGGCGGAGTTCCTGGCAATCAGCCCAATGGGCAAAATTCCGCTGCTGCACACCCCGGCCGGCTGGATCGGCGAGACCGTGGCGATCCTGGGCTATATCGAAGACTGCCTGCCAATCCCGACCTTGCACGCTGCCGATCCGTTCCAGCGTGCCCGTGAGCGCCAGGTCATCAACGTGGTGCAGTTGTATGTCGAGGCACCCGTACGTTCATTGTTCCCCGGCGTATTCATGGGCGCCAATAACAGCCCCGTGAGCGTTGCGGCAGCACGTATCACCCTCGACCGAGCCGTCGTTGCCTTGCGCCACCTCGTCGCCCCGGGGCCGTTTCTGATGGGCCCGGCCCTCAGCTATGCCGACCTGTTCGCGTTCTATTGCCTGGACATCGCCGAGCGCGTCTGTGGCTTCGTCTACCGCCGCTCGATTCTTGCCGAACTGGGCTTGCAAGGCTGGTTCGCACAGATGGCCCAGCGTGACAGCACCCAGACGGTGCTGGCGTTGTTCGAGGACGCCTTCGGGCAATACCTCAAGGAAAAAAATGCGACTTACCGCTTTCGACCTGTGGGTTACCGAACTCGGACCCCAGCCATTGAGCAGCGGCCCGCCTGATACACCCACGATTGAATGGGACATAAAAAATGCGTGACGTGAAGCTTGAGGATAAATACACCGCCGATACCGGCACGGTACTGATGACCGGGACCCAGGCGCTGGTACGCGTGCCGATGCTGCAGCGCGAGCTGGACCGCCGTGCCGGGCTGAATACGGCGGGTTTCATTTCCGGCTATCGCGGCTCACCCCTGGGCTCGTTCGATCTGGAGCTGTGGCGCGTCAAAAAGCTGCTCGACAGCCATGACATTCTGTTCCAGCCCGGCGTCAACGAAGACCTGGCCGCGACCGCCGTGTGGGGCACCCAGATGCTGGCCTCCACGCCGCTGCCGAACAAGGACGGGGTGTTTGCCATCTGGTATGGCAAGGGGCCTGGGGTCGACCGTTCCGGCGACCCGCTCAAGCATGGCAACGTCTGCGGCACCCACCCTCATGGCGGGGTGCTGGTGGTGGCGGGCGATGACCATTCCGGCAAGTCCTCGACCCTGGCGCACCAGAGTGAAGTGGCGCTGATGCACTGCAATATCCCGGTATTTGCCCCGTCGAATGTCGAGGATGTGATTCGCCTGGGTTTGCTGGGCTTTGCCATGTCGCGCTACACCGGCCTGTATACCGGTTTCAAAATGTGCAACGAAACCCTTGAGCAGACCATGACCCTGGACATCCAGGCGGCGGTGGTCACCCCGGTGCTGCCGCCGTATGGCGAGCTGCCGGCGAAGGGCATCCATAACGTTTCATCGCACATCGACCGCCAACAATCGGAAGTGGTGGTCAAGCGCTACCGTTGGCCGCTGGTGGCAAAATTCGTGCGCGCCAACCGTATCGATCAGGTACGCATCGACGCGCCGCAGCGTTGCCTGGGCATCGTGTCCACCGGCAAGGCGGTGCAGGATGTAATTCAGGCACTGGACATGCTCGGGCTGGATGCCGACAGCGCCGCGGCCCTGGGTATCTCGTTCTACAAATTGGGCTGCATGTACCCGGTGGAGCGCGAGGGCCTGGCCGAATTCGCCGCAGGCCAGCGCGAATTACTGTTTATCGAGGAAAAGGACGGCCTGGTGGAAGCCCAGGCCAAGGCGATCCTTTATGGCCTGCAGGATGCCCCGCTGATCGTCGGCAAACTCGACGAAGACGGGGTGTTCATGATCCCCTCGGACATCCAGCTTGAGCCGATGCAATTGGCGGTGGTGATCGCCGAACGCCTGCGCCGGCTGGGCAAGTTGGACGAGACCCTGGCCGCCACCAGTGCCCACATGAGCCGTGAACTGGCCCGGGTTGACAGCATGGACCCGGCACAAGCCTCACGTTCGCCGTACTTCTGCTCGGGTTGCCCGCACAACACTGGTACGCGTACGGTCGAGGGCAGCATCGCTGCAGGTGGCATCGGCTGCCACGCCATGGCCATGTACAGCGGCCCGGCGATGCTGCCCAACACGCAAATGGGCGGCGAGGGCGGGCACTGGTACAGCCTGGCGCATTTTTCCGATACGCCGCATATCTTCCAGAACATGGGCGACGGCACCTATTACCACTCCGGCTTGCTGGCGGTGCGCGGAGCCGTGGCCGCCAAGGTCAACATGACCTTTCGCATCCTGTTCAATGACGCCGTCGCCATGACCGGTGGCCAACCGGTGGATGGCCCGCTGACCCCCGGCGACATCACGCGCCAGGTCCTTGCCGAAGGCGTGGTGCGCTGCGTCGTGGTCACCGACAGCCCAGCCAGCTACAACAGCCAAAGCGGCCTCGGCGAGGGCGTGAGCGTGCACCATCGCGACACCTATGAAAGCGTGCAAAAAGAGCTGCGGGACGTCAAGGGTGTGACCGTCATCGTCTACGAGCAGACCTGCGCCGCCGAGAAGCGCCGCCGGCGCAAACGCGGCAAATTCCCCAACCCGGCCAAGCGCATGTTTATCAACTCGGACGTGTGCGAGGGCTGTGGCGATTGCTCGGTGCAGTCCAACTGCGTGAGCGTGGGGCCCAAGGAAACCGAAGTGGGGCGCAAGCGCGAGATCGACCAATCCAACTGCAACAAGGACTACAGCTGCGTCAAAGGCTTTTGCCCAAGCTTTATCACCGTGCTGGATGCCGAACCACGCAAGCCGAAGAAGTCCAGTCGGGTGGGCGAGTTGATCCTGGGCCTGCCGGAACCCCGGCAGGTGGCGTTGAGTGGCGCGTTCAACATCATGGTCACGGGTATCGGCGGTACAGGCGTGGTCACGGTCGGCGCCTTGCTGGCGATGGCTGCGCACCTTGAAGGCAAGGCCTGCTCTGTGTTTGACATGACCGGGTTGAGCCAGAAGAACGGCGCGGTGTACAGCCACGTGCGGATTGCCCGCGAGGCATCGCACCTTGGCGCGCAAAAGCTCGGTGTGGGCGAAGCGGACCTGGCGCTGGCCTTCGATGCGGTGGCGGGGTTGGCCAAGGAACCGATCATGACCCTCAATACCCAGCGCACGCACGTGGTGGTCAACCAGCGCGTTACGCCGACGCCGGCCTTTCAGCGCAACCCGGACTTGCACGTGGACAGTCAGCGCCTGGTCGGCCACCTGGCGCAATTGTCCAAGACGCTGCACGGCGTCGACGCCACTGGCCTGGGCCTGGCGTTGATGGGCGATACCATCGCCTCCAACCTGTTCATGCTCGGCTATGCGTGCCAGAGCGGGCTGTTGCCGGTTTCACCGCAGGCGATCGAGCGCGCGGTGGAAATCAACGCCGTGTCGGTCGAATTCAACCAGCAAGCCTTTGCCCTGGGTCGTCTGCAAGCCTGCGACCCGGCGCGCATCGATGCAGCGCTGGCCCAACAGCGTCCGTCCCTGGCGTTCACACCATTGACGGCCCTGGCGGACATTGTTGCGCACCGCACCCGTTTGCTCACCGACTACCAGAACGCCGCCTGGGCCAAGCGCTATCAGCGCCTGGTTGAGGCGGTCGGCATTGCCGAGCAACGGGTGCTGCCCAGCAGTGAGGCACTGACCGTGGCCGTGGCGCGCAACTTTGCCAAGTTGATGACCTACAAGGATGAATACGAGGTGGCGCGCCTGCATAACTCGGCGGCGTTCAAGGCGCAGCTCAAGGAGGCGTTCGAAGACGGTGCGCGTTACCGCTACAACCTGGCGCCGCCGCTGTTTGCCCGGCGCGACCCGCAAACCGGGCACCTTGAAAAACGTGAGTTTGGCCAGTGGATGGGCGCCGTCTTTGGGGTGCTGGCACGCTTCAAAGGCCTGCGCGGCAGCGCCCTGGACGTGTTCGGCTACACCGAGGAACGCAAGATGGAGCGCCGCCTGATCACCCATTACGAACAGCAGATGGTTGCGTTGATCGAGCACCTGACGCCCGTCAACCATTCCATAGCGATTCAGATTGCCTCGTTGCCGGGGCAGATCCGCGGCTTTGGCCACGTCAAAGAGGCGAATGTTGAAAAGGTCCGTGGGCTGGAAGCGCAGTTGCTTACGCAGTTCCACAACCCGTCGGTGGGCCAGCCCATCCAGTTTATTCCGGTGCGCCAGCTCTCGCCGCAGGAGCAGTTAAACCAAGCCGGTTAACCAGAATCGCAGGTGTTGCGCGGTGTCGCGTGGGCAGTCGTGAAGGGCCTGCCTGCGCGCACAAAACTAAAAATGACATCAAATAATAAGTCCAAAAGGATGTGTCATGAATACTAAAACCAAGCGTGGAGCGTTACCGTCTCTGAAGTTCTTGACCCTGGTATTGGCCAATATCGGGGTGATGCATCAGGTTCAGGCGATGGACCTCGATACCGGCGAGAACTGGGACACCAGCCTCAATACCACCTTGCAATACACCATGGGGTGGCGAACCCAGGGGCGTAATGCCGGGGTAGCCAACAACCCGTCCTACGACGAAGGCGATTACAAATTCGACAAGGGCGACATGGTCACCAACCGTGTCAATGCCCTGGTAGAGCTGCAAGGTATCTACCAGCAGAACCTCGGTTATCGGCTGTCGGGCTCGGCCTGGAAAGACTTCGCCTACGACGATCACGTGGAGTCCAACCCGGCGTTTGCCGATATCACCAGCTACAGTAACAGCCGCTATTCCAGCACCACTAAAAAGTACAGCATGCGCGGCGCCGAGTTGCTCGACGCGTTCATGTTCTACAACACCGACATGGACCAGACCCCGGTGTACCTCAAGGCTGGGCGCTTTACCCAGTATTGGGGTAATGCGTTTTTCTTCGGGTTCTCCAACATCGGCTATTCGCAGCACCCGATCGATTACCAGAAGTCGTTCACATCGCCCGGCACCGAGGTCAAGGAGCTGTTCCTGCCACGTACCCAATTGATGGCGACCGCGGACCTCACACCGGAGCTGTCGGTCACCGGCCAGTACTTCCTGGAGTTTCGCCCCAACCGGTTCCCCGAAGGGGGTACTTACCTGGGGCCGTTCGACTTCCTCTATGCGGGGCCGAACCAGGCGCTGTCGTTGGGTGGGCCGTTTGACGCCGGGCATGAAAACAAACCCAAAGACATCAACAATAACTTTGGGGTCAAGGTGTCGTGGTCGCCGGAGTGGGCGCATGGCGACCTCGGTTTCTACTACCGCCAGTTCGACGAGGTGCAGCCGTTGGCGTTGGTCGACCTGTACTCCGGTGGTGGCGGCAGCGTGCATCAGGAGTTCGTGCGAAACGCCAAGCTCTACGGCTTCAGCTACGAGGTCAACCTGGGCCCGGTGAGTACCGGCATGGAACTCTCCTACCGCCAGGACACTGGCCTTGCCAGTGCCTTGCTCAACGGCCAGCCCGATACCCCGTACAACAAGGGCGCCACCGGCGACATCGCCAACTTTATCCTCAACGGCGTGTACACCCTGGGTAAAACCCCGCTGTGGGACACCGGTGCGCTGGTGGCTGAACTCTCGTACACGCGCCTGGTAAAGGTCACTGACAACAAAGAGGTCTACAACGGCATCGGCTATGCCGGCTGCGCAGGCGGCTCCAAAAGCGACGGGTGCGCCACGCGTAATGCACTGGGTGTCGCAGTGTCTTTCGAGCCCCAGTGGTTGCAGGTGTTCCCAAGTATTGACCTGAGCGCACCGATGTCCCTGACCTACGGCGCCAACGGCAACCCGGCCTACAACGGCGGCGCGTTCTACGCCGAAGGCACGCAGATCTATTCAGTAGGCATGCGCGCCACGTACCGCCAAACCCATTCCGCCACCCTGCAATACAACGGTTACCACTGGAACGCCAAGCACAAAGACACCGATTTCGGCGGCGGCATGGCGTACAGCGGTGGCAACGGCGCCATCGGGCTGAATGACAAAGGTTGGATCGAGTTGCAGCTCAAGACGTCCTTTTAAGAGTTCTCGGGAGAATAACAATGAAAAAGCTGAAGAAAATCTATCTGTCCGGCTTGACCCTGGCCATCACGCTGCTTGCGGCGCAGACCGGTTATGCCGCGGTTCCTGCCGAGGAAGCCAAGGTGCTGGGCACGACGTTGACCAAGTTCGGCGCCAGTGCCGGCGCGAGCAAGGACGGTGCGATACCGGCCTATGACGGCGGCTTGAAAACCCCGCCCAAGGTCGGTGCCAACAACTACCCGGACCCGTTCGCCGGCGAGAAACCGCTGTACACCATCCAGCAATCGAACATGGCCCAATACAAGGACCAACTGGGCCCGGGCAGCATTGCGTTGCTGGAGCGTTTCCCTGACTACAAGATCGACGTGTATCCGACGCATCGCACCATGGCATACCCGGACTGGTTCCTGGACAACACCGTGAAAAACGCCACCACCGCCACCGTCGGCGGAGCCGTCGAGGGTGACAAGGTCGCGGGCGCCGCAGCCGATGGCCTGCCGTACCAGGGCATTCCTTTCCCGGTACCGAAGACCGGCTACGAGGTGCTGTGGAATCACTTCTTCCGCTACGCGCCACCGATCTCGCGCCTGCGCTCCAGCAACTGGCTGGTAGACAGCAACGGCAGCCAGAACCCACTGCCCGGGATCGACGCGGCTTACCTGCACCCCTGGTCGGAAAAGACCGGCGAACTGCGCAAGAAAACCTTCGATTCGATGTTCGGCTTCTGGACCACGCTGTTCTCGCCACCGACCTCGGCGGGCACCCAGTTCCTCAACTACTACCTGCCCGATGCCACCGATATTTCCAAGGTCTGGTTCTACACCCCGGGGCAGCGCCGCGTGCGTCGCGCGCCGGAGTTCACCTACGACACGCCGATGGGCAGCTACGCCGGGGTGATTGTCTGGGATGAACCGTTCGGCTTCGTCGGGCGCATGGACCGCTTCAACATGAAGTTGATCGGCAAAAAGGAAATGATCGTTCCCTACAACGTATTCGGCGTGACCAACCAGAGCACCTCCACGGAAATTCTCGGCAAGCAGTTCATCAAGCCGCAATACATGCGCTGGGAAAAACGCAACGTGTGGGTAGTGGAAGCTGACCGCAAGCCGGATGCACGGCACGCCTACAGCAAGCGCAACTTGTATGTCGAAGAAGACTGCTGGTGCCTGGTCGGTACAGAGTCCTACGACGATGGCGGCAAGATCTGGCGCGTATCGCAGATCCTCAACTTCCCAACCTGGGACATCGGCGGCATGAACAGCGACACCTGGATGTTCCAGGACTTGCGTAAAGGCAACTACATCATCATCAACGCCGGTCGTACCGAACCGGGCAACTACGTCAGAAGTTTCGGCAGCGACGAGAAGCTCAACCTCCCGCTCAACCCCAAGGCGCTGCAGAGTTCCAGCGCCCGCTAGCGGCCGGCAACCCGCAGGGTGACAAGCCCTGCGGGCGTGCCTGAAGGTGACAGATGATGAACCCATTCAATGCAATCAAGCTTCGGGCGGGCTGCTTCGCCACGGGGCTGCTATGTGCCACGTTGACGCTACCGGCCGGTGCGGCATTCCTCGACCCCCTGGACCTGCCAGCCAGGCCTATGGAAAACCTGCAATCGCGCCCGCTACAGGCGGTGGCCAAGGCGGGCGAGCGGTTGGTCGCGGTCGGTTTGCGCGGCCTGATCATGACTTCCGACGACCACGGTGAAACGTGGCAGCAAAGCGCGGTGCCGGTGCAGGACGACTTGGTTGCGGTACGGTTTCCGACCGCCACCGACGGTTGGGTTGTGGGGCACGATGGCGTGATCCTGCACAGCCAGGACGCCGGGCAAACCTGGGAGAAACAGTTCGACGGCCGCGCGGCCAAAGACCTTTTCACCCGTCATTACCAGCCCCTGGCCGATAGCGGCGATGCCGATGCCCAAGCGGCGCTGGCGTTGATCGAGCGCAATTACAAAGTCGGCCCGGCCTTGCCGTTGCTCGACCTGTGGTTTGAAGACGCGCAGCAAGGCTATGCGGTGGGCTCGTTCGGCATGTTGCTGAAGACGCTTGACGGCGGCCGCACCTGGCTGCCGTGGCTGGAACACATCGACAACCCGGACGTGCTCAATTTGAACGCGATCATCGGTATCAATGGCCAGCTGTACATCGCCGCCGAGAGCGGCACGGTGTATCGCCTCAACCGCGCCACCCAGCGCTTTGACACGCTTGCCACGGGTTACGACGGCAGCTTTTTCGGCCTGGCTTGCCAGGGCCAGACGGTATTGGCGTTTGGTCTGGTGGGGACGGTGTATCGCAGTGAGGACCAGGGAGACACCTGGGCACCGCTGGACACACCCTCCGAGGCGATTATTACCGCCGGTTTGGCGTTGCCCGACGGCCAGCAGTTCGTGCTGGTCAACGCCGCAGGGGACCTGCTGACGGGCAACCAGCAGGGGCCGGCAATGGCCCTGCACAAGACCGCAAGGCCTGCGCGCTACACCGGCATCCTGGCGCTGGGCGACGGCCGCTTCCTGATGAGCAGCCTGGAAGGTATCCGCACCGAGACGCCGTCTGACTCGACGGCGCAACGGTAACTTCACGTGAATCGATTTGGAATGCACAGCTGATGGCACACTCTCCCGGTCAAAGCGACGGCATGCCGATTACGTCCAATCTCAAGGATTTCGACACGGCCTCCGGAACGCGCACTGAGCGCCTGATCTTCAACCATCGGCGGCTGCTGATCGCCATTTGTATCCTGCTGACCCTGGGCCTGGGCTTTTTGTCGGCGCGGCTGCAAGTCAAGGCCAGCTTTGAAGACATGATGCCGCAGTCCCATCCCTTCGTTAAAAACTACCTTGAACACGCCAGTTCGCTGCGCAGCCTGGGCAACTCGGTGCGCATTGTCGTCACCAACCGTGACGGCGACATTTACGACCCGGCGTACCTGCAAACCCTGCGCGAGATCAACGACAAGGTTTACCTGTACCCCGGCGTCGACCGCGCGTTCGTCAAGTCGCTATGGATGCCGGTGGTGCGCTGGAACGAAATCACCGCCGATGGCTTCCAGGGCGGCCCGGTGATGCCCATCGGTTTCGACGGCTCGGCGGCCAGCGTAGAAGCGCTGCGGTTCAACGTGCGGCGCTCGGGCATTACCGGCTCGCTGGTGGGCAATGACCAGAAGTCCTCGATGATTTTCCTGCCGTTGATCGACAAGGATGCGGTCACGGGCGAAGCCTTCGACTACAAGGCTTTTCGCGACCAGATCGAAACCCTGCGCGGTGACTTCAAACAGCGTGGCGTGGATATCCAGGTGATCGGTTTTGCGCAATTGATCGGCGATTTGATCGACGGGCTCAACCAGGTGTTGGTGTACTTCCTGATCGCCGCTGTCACCGCGACCCTGTTTATCCTGTTCTACACCCGCTGCTGGCGCAGTACCTTGCTGGTGACCGGGTGCTCCATCGTCGCGGTGGTCTGGCAGATGGGCTTGATGCAAGCCTTCGGTTTTGTGCTCGACCCGTATTCGATCCTGGTGCCCTTCCTGATCTTTGCCATCGGCGTTTCCCACGGTGCGCAAAAGATGAACGGGGTGATGCAGGACATCGGGCGTGGTACCCACAAATACATCGCCGCGCGCTTCACCTTCCGGCGCCTGTTCCTGGCCGGGATGACCGCGCTGCTGGCCGATGCCGTGGGGTTTGCAGTACTGGCGGTAATTGATATTCCGGTGATCCGTGGCCTGGCGGCAGCAGCCAGTATTGGTGTGGCTGTGCTGATCTTCACCAACCTGATTCTGTTGCCGGTGTTGCTGTCGTTCACCGGCGTCAGTGCCGCCTCGGCGGCGCGCAGCCAGCGCCGGCTGGAGGGTACGCACCCATTACTGGTGTGGCTCAGCAGGTTTGCCGACAAGCGCCGCGCGGTATGGGTGATCGTGGCGACGGTGGTACTTACGGCGGGCGGCTGGATGGTCGCACTCAACATCAAGATCGGCGACCTCGACCCCGGCGCACCGGAGCTGCGCGCCGACTCGACCTATAACAAGGACAACGCCTACATCAGCGGCCACTACCAACTGTCCAGCGATCAGTTCGCGGTCATCGTGGCCACGCCGCCCCAAGGCCTGATCAACTATGAAACCCTGTTGGAAATGGACCGTTTGGAGCAGGTCCTGCGGGACTTGCCCGGGGTGCAAACCACTGTGTCGGCGGCCACCCTGGCGCGGGCCTACACCAAGGTGGGCTTCGAAGGTTCATTGAAGTGGGAAAGCATCAACCGCGACCCGTTTGTGTTGCAGGACGCGATGAACCTGGTGTCTGCCACCAGCCCGGAGATGTTCAACGACGCCCGTTCGGTGGCGCCGATCATCGCGTTTCTCAGCGATCACAAGGCCGAGACCCTGACCCGGGTGGTCACCGCCGTCGAGGCGTTTGCCAAGGCGCATAACACCGACGAGCGCCAGTTCCTGTTGGCAGCCGGCACCTCGGGCATTGATGCCGCGACCAACATTGCGGTGGAACACGCCAACCGCACGATGTTGTTGTACGTGTACGCAGCGGTGATCCTGTTGTGCTTCATCACCTTTCGCAGCTGGCGCGCGGTGATCGTCGCGGTGGTGCCACTGGTGGTCACCACCATCCTGTGTGAAGCGCTGATGGTGATGCTGGGTATCGGCGTCAAGGTCGCGACCTTGCCGGTGACGGCGCTGGGGGTCGGGATCGGCGTGGACTATTCGTTGTACCTGCTGACCATCCACCTCTATCACCAGCGACAGGGCGCCTCGATTCGGGAAGCCTACCTCGCCGCGCTGTCCTCCACCGGCAAGGTCGTGGCCTTGATCGGTGTAACGCTGTCGGCCGGGGTCATCACCTGGGCCTGGTCACCGATCAAGTTCCAGGCCGACATGGGCATCCTGCTGGCGTTCATGTTCCTGTGGAACATGCTCGGTGCGCTGATCCTGGTACCGAGCCTGGCCGCGTTTCTGTTGCCGCAGTCGCCGATGACCCGCCAAGGCGGGCAAACCGATCAAACCGATGTGCTCAAGACTCAGGCCAGGCGCCCGCCGCCCATGCCGGCGCAGGCGGCCCGCAAGCCGCCCGGCGTGCGGGCGGGCTAAGGCACAGCCAGTACCAATCACCCCAACAATAATCACAAAAGGGCAGGGCGCGTGATGCACGACACTATCTTGCGAGACACCACTGTATTCCGGGTCTGGCGCCTTTGCGCCTGGGCCGGGCCGGTTTATCTGGTCGGGCTGGTTGCCTTCTGGGGGCTGCTCGCCGGCTTCCTGCCGGCGCCACCGCAGTATTTGAATGCGCAGCAGATCAGCGAGTTTTTCCTGGCCAATAACCTGAAGATCCGTGCCGGCATGGTCGGCACCTTGTTTGTTGCACCGCTGTATTACGTGTGGAGTCTGGTGATTTCCGCCGTGATCAAAAAGATCGAAGGCCCCGACGGCTTGCTGGCGCAGCTGGAGTTCGTCGGCGGTATTGCAACGGCCTTCGTCACCCTGGGGTTTTCGATCATGTGGTTGACCGCCAGTGTGCGAACCAGCCTGCGTTCGCCCCAGGACATACAGCTGTTGAGCGACATGGGCTGGTTCATCTTCGACACCACGATCATGGTCACCGCGATCCAGATGTGCGCCTTCGGTGGGGCCATTTTCATGGACCGGCGCACGCAGCCCTTGCTGCCCAAGTGGCTGGGCTGGGCGTCCTTCGCGATTGCCGCGACGTTTATCGCGGCGTACATCATGCCGTTTGTCGAAGACGGGCCTTTTGCCTGGCATGGGTTGATCACCTACTGGGTGGTACTCAGCAGCTTCTTTGCCTGGATGGTACTGACCAGCATTCTGCTGTTTCCGGCCATCCGCCAGGTCGAGCAGGAATCTTTGGCCTAACCCGCAGGTGCCGTGATGAATAGGACCCGTGTATTACCCGGCGTGCCGGGGATCTGGATTTTCATTCTGCTGGACATGCTGTTCTTCAGCGTTCTGTTTTTGGCCTATGGCATGGAAAGGGCCAGGCAACCCCAATTGTTTGCCGCCGCCCAGGCGCAACTGAACGTGGCCCTTGGCCTGTGCAACATGCTGGTGCTGTTGACCAGCTCCTGGCTGGTTGCGCAGGCCGTGCATGCCATTCGCCTGGGGCGCACGCGCGCCGGCAAGCGCCTGTTGGTCGCGGCGCTGTGCTGTGCGCTGGTGTTTGCCGCGGTCAAGCTGGTGGAGTACGGGCAGGAGTTTTCCAGGGGTATCACGCCGCTGACCGACAGCTTCTTCACGTTGTATTTCAGCCTGACATTTTTTCATTTTCTGCATGTCCTGGCGGGTAGCGTGGTGTTGGCCATCCTGGCGCGCAACACCGGCCTGTGTGCCTACGACAGCGGACGAACCTCGGGCCTGGAAACAGGCGCCACCTATTGGCACATGGTCGACCTCATCTGGATCATGCTTTTTCCACTTCTGTACCTGGCGAAGTAACCCATGGAACTGTTCTTCAACCGTCTAGGCGCCGTGTGGCTGGCGCTGATGCTCGCCACGGCGGGCGGCGCCTGGGTTGCCGCGCTGCAGGCCGGTGAACAGTGGGCTCCGGCGGCCATCCTGGGTTTGGCGGCGCTGAAAATCGCGCTGGTCATGCTCTGGTTCATGGAGCTGTTTGGCGCCCCGCGCATTTGGCAAGCGGTGTTCGGTACCTGGTTGCTGGTGGTCAGCGCGTTATTGATCGCCAGTTTCATCCTTATCTGACTTATCTGAAAAACAACAACAGGAGATTCCCATGTTTGATCTCACGGGCAAGAACGCCATCGTCACCGGCGGTGCATCCGGTATCGGCGCCGCCACCGCGCGCCGTTTGCGCCAGGCCGGCGCGCAGGTCTGGATCGCCGACGTTACCCAGGCCAGCGAAGACGGCTGCCATTACCGGCATGTCGATGTGGCCAACGAGGCTGCTATCGCCACGCTGTGTGACGAGGTGATGGACCGCACCGGGCACCTGGATATTTACGTGAACAACGCGGCGATCTCCAGCGGGCACTTGCTGGCCGACGCGGACCTGGAGCGCTCCGAGCGGTTCTGGCGCGTCAACCAGATGGGCGTGCAAATGGGCATCAAGCACGCCGCGGCGCGCATGACGGCAGGTGGCTCGATCATCAATTTTTCATCGATCACGGCGGTGCGCGGGTTTGCCCAGTGGGGTGAATACGCCGCCACCAAGGGCGCGATCATGGCATTGACGCAAACGGCGGCGGTTGAATACGGCTCGCGCGGTATCCGGGTCAACTGCATCGCGCCCGGCATCATTGAAACGCCGATGGCCATGAGCGAAGCGCCAGATATGGTGCGCAAGAACGCCGCGGTGTTTGCCTTGCTCGGCCGTATCGGCCAGCCCGAAGAGCTGGCCGCCGTGGTGCATTTTCTGGCCAGCGACGACGCCAGCTACATCACCGGGCAGATCCTCTCGGTAGACGGCGGCTGGAGCACGGGCACATCGATCAGGGGGATTGAGCTGGCGTTGGCGACTTGAAGGGTTGAACGTCGAGCCGCATTGCGCGGCTCGACGCCTGGGTCAGCCCTGGATGTAGGCGACCTGGGTGTGGGTGTACTCGTACAGACCGTGCTTGCCATCCGCGCCGCCGATACCGGAACGACGTACACCGGCATGGAAACCCTGGAAGGCCTCGAAGTTCTCACGGTTGACGTAGGTCTCGCCAAATTTCAGCGCACCGATGGCGTGCATCGAGCTGGCCAGGCTGCTGGTGAAGATCGACGAGCTCAGGCCGTACTCGCTGTCATTCGCGCGGGCAATGCCCTCGTCGAGGTCTTCAATGGTGTCGACCATGACCACCGGGCCAAAGATCTCGCGTTGCAGGATATGCATGTCGGCGTGGGTATTGGCGATCACCGTCGGCTTGAAAAAACAGCCGTTATCGCTGTCCAGGCCGCTGCCGCCGGTGAGGATCTGCGCGCCCTTGGCCAATGCGTCATCCACCAGCAGGCCCAGGCGCTCGACGGCAGCGCGGTTGATCACCGGGCCCATTTCGACGGGGCGGCCGCCCAGGGGGTCACCGAACTGAATACTCTCGAACGCCGCCGCGAGTTTTTCGTTGAACTCGGCCTGCACGCCACGCTGTACGTAGACCCGCTCGGTGCAGTTGCAGGCCTGGCCACTGTTCAGGCTTTTAGTGGCCTTCATGGCAGCCACAGCCAGGTCGATGTTGGCATCATCGAGGATGATCGCCGGGGCCTTGCCCCCCAGTTCCAGGTTGACCTTGGTAATGTTGCGCGCGGCGTTGGCCATGATTGCTGCGCCCGCGGCTGAACTGCCGGTGAAGCTGATCATATCCACCAAGGGGTGGGCCACCAGCGCCTGGCCGACACTGGCGCCCACGCCGCCGATCAGGTTGAACACGCCGGCGGGCAATTGCGCCTGTTCGACAATACGCGCGAACTCGTAGGCGCTGTATGGGGTTTCCTCACTGGGCTTGATCACCACCGTATTGCCCGTCAGCAGGGCCGGGGCGACCTTGCGCACCACCATGAACAAGGGGAAATTCCACGGCAGGATGCCGGCCACCACACCCATTGGGCGACGAAACAACAGAATGTTTTCCTTGGGCCGGTCACTGGCGACGATCTCACCCTCAAGCCGTCGCGCCCACTCGGCGTTGTAGTCCAGGTATTCGGCGGCCAGTGCGACCTCAAGCTCCGCCAGCGGCATGACCTTGCCTTGTTCGATGGCGATGACCTGTGCCAGGCGCGGCAGGTTCTCGCGGACCAGTTTGGCCATGCGTCGCAGGTACTGGCCGCGCTCATTGGCGGGCAGGGCGGCCCAACTGTCCTGGGCCGCGCGTGCGGCGCCAACCGCTTCGTCGACCAGCGCCGCATCACCATCGGGAATCGAACCGATCAGGCCTTGGGTCGAGGGGTTGAACACCTCGATACGTTGGCCCGAACCTGGGATAAAACGGCCATTGAGGTAGTGCTGAAAAGTAAATTCAGGGCTTGTCATTTCACGCTCCGAAGCAAAGTGGTTGAGAGTGGCGGGTGATCAGTGGCGGCCAAAAAATGCGGCAGCTTGCCGGCCACGGTGATGTGTTGGCGGTTGATCTCATCGAGGTTGGCACAGCCAAGCAGGGCCAGCGTGCGCGCCGTCTCCTGGCGCAGCAGGCTGAGTACGCGTTGCACACCGGGCTGGCCGAAAGCAGCCAGACCGTAGAGGTAAGGGCGGCCGAGCATGCAGGCGCGGGCGCCCATGGCCAGCGCCTTGACGATATGGCTGCCACGCCGTACGCCGCCGTCGAGGACCACTTCCAGCTGGTCACCCACGGCGTCGACAATGTTGGCGACCAGGTCCACGGTGGCGGCGGTGCCGTCAAGCTGGCGCCCGCCGTGGTTGGAAACGATGATTCCATGCACCCCGGCGGCGGCCGCGTTACGCGCATCGCTGACCGATTGCAGGCCTTTGATCACGAACGGCTTGCCCCAATGCTGCATCAGCCGTTCTACCCGCGCCCAGGTGATGTTCTGTTCCATTTTTGCGGCAAAAAAGCCGCCAGTGTGCCCAGGTCGCCGCCATCGGGCGTGGGTACATTGGGCAGGCTGATCCCGCCACCCACCAGGTAATCCAGGCACCAGTGCGGGCGTTGGGCAAAGGACCAGAGGTTTTTCAGGTTCAGGCGCGGCGGCACGGTGAGACCATGGCGCAAGTCGCGCTCGCGGTTGCCGGCGACGATGGTGTCGACCGTCAGGCAGATCGCATCGAAACCGGCAGCCTTGCAGCGCTCGATCATGTGCAGGTTGAGCCCGTCGTCGTTGAGCAGGTACAGCTGATAAATCTTTGGCCCACTGCAGGCCTGGGCAACGGCTTCGATACTGGTGGTGCCCATGGTCGACAGGCTGTACGCCACACCGGCCCGGGCCGCTTCCCGCGCCACCGCCAACTCGCCGGCAGGGTGAAATACACGCGTCATGCCGGTGGGCGACAACAGCAGTGGCCATTCCAGCGGGCAGCCAAACACGCTGCGGCGCATGTCGACCTTGCGGATATCGTGCAGGTACTGCGGCACCAGGTCGTAGCGGGCAAAAGCCTCGGTATTGGCGCGCAGCGTCAGTTCATCGTCGGCGCCGCCTGCAATGTAGTGGAACAGCGGCGCCGGCAAGCGGCGCCGCGCCGCCGCCGCGAAATCCCCCACGTTGAAGCAGTCTTCAAGTCGGCTCATAGGCCCACCCCCTTGTTGAAGGATGAGGCTTACTGAGCCTTGAAACGTACGCGCAGTTCATGGGGCCCGCGGGCAAAGTAGGAGTCGATCCAATGCACGTCCTTGGACAGCGGCTCCAGCAGGGTCAGGCGCTTGAATACCACCTCCAGTGCTTTGCCGGCTTCCATGCGGCTCAAGTAACTGCCCAGGCAAAAGTGCGGGCCCTGGCCGAACGACATGATCGGCACGCTGACCTTGCGGTCGATATCGAACACCTCGCCATTGGGAAACTTGCTCTCGTCACGATTGGCTGAAGCGAGCAACGGCATGATGGTGGAGCCTTTGGGAATGGCCACGCCTGCCAGCTCGGTGTCTTCGGTGGTATGCCGGAAAATCATCTGCACGGGCGGTTCAAAGCGCAGCACTTCTTCAAGCAGCGCAGGGATCAGGCTCGGGTCGTTGCGCACGCGTCGCTCCACGTCCGGGTAGCGGTGCAGCAGGGTCAACGTGCTGCCCAGCAGGTTGGTGGTGGTTTCCACGCCGCCGATCAGCAACAGCACGGCCATCGACAGCACTTGCACATGGCTGAGTTTCTCACCCTGGACATCGGCCTGGATCAAGGTCGAGATGATGTCGTTGCCAGGCTCGGCGGTGCGCAGGGCGATGATGTCTTCCATGAACGCGCGCAACTGTTCGGAATTGGCCTTGATCTGGGCCAGGCGCGGTGCGTCATAAGCGGCGCGATTGGCGGCGGCCAGGGTGTCGTCGACCCATACCTTGAACTCCGCGCGGCGTTCGGTGGGCACGCCGAGTACTTCGGAAATCACCGTCACCGGGAACAGCGCGCAAAAGTCCCAGACCCAGTCGCATTCACCTTCGTTACCGTGCTTGGCAATGATGTCGTCGATCAACTCATGCGCGATATTGTTCGCGCGTTCCTGCAGCGCCTGGATCTTGCTCGGGGTGAACGCCTTGTTGGCGATCTTGCGCAGGTGGATGTGGTTCGGCGGGTCCATGGAGATCATCGGCGGTACCTCTGGCACCGGGTCAAACTCCCCGAGCAGTGCCGGCCAGAACTGCGCCGAACTGTAGAGTTTGCCGTTCTTGAGCAGTGCATCGACCTCCTCGTAGCTGGCCACTGCGAACGCTTGCATGCCTTCGAGCCACTTCACCGGCTCATCGCGCCGCAACTGGTTGTAGAACGGATAGGGATTCTGTTTGACGTCATGGTCCAGGGGGTCGTAGGTCTTGGTGGCGATATCGCCGTCCTGGACAGCATGTGACTGATTCATGGGTTTCTCCGGCGCTGTGGACTTTTATTCTTATTTCCCGAGAGGTATCCGGGTTCGCCTCTACACGCTATGCCTTCGTTGCCACTTTGCTCAATGGCAATACGCGCCATCGCCGCACTGCCTGTGCCATTCGCTGCGCGAGCGCTGCCAAGGGGTTTGCGGGCGCAAGGACGGCCCAACGATTGTCACGAACCGCCTGCCGCTGGCATTTAAAGCAACGGGCGGCCGCAGTGGGGGCCGTTATAAGTGTCGAGCGTGAAAACGGCTTGATGATTCATCCCAGAACAATAAGAGGACACGTGTATGCACATTCTTTATGCGAACCAGCTCAACGACGAGCACCTGGACCCGTACCAGCGCGAATTCATCCGTACTTTGCGCACGCCGGCACCGCTTACCCACGTCGAAGGTGCCAGCGCCCTGGGCGGTGGCCACGCCCGCAAGAGTTTCACCACGGCGCAGGACTGGGTCACAGCGTTCTTCGAGAAGGGCGCCGATGAGGTGCTGGGTTACTACGCCGACGATTTTGTCTGGGAAGACATCGAGTTTGGCCAGACCATCACCACCAAGGAGGAGTTGTACAAAGCCTTCGTGGTGTTCAACAACTCCGGCCCCGACTCCGAGTTCGGTGAGCACCTGTTTGAAGTGATCAGTTATGACGGACACACCGTGCCCGTCTCCAAAGCCACTCTGCGCGAGGCCGGTACGCCCGCCGGCTGGGCCGAGCAGGACTACCACCGGCTGACGGACAACATGCGCCTGGGCGCCGATTTCGAATACGACGAGTGGGGGTACATGCAGTGGATCTGGAAAGCCCGGCATAACGCCGATTTCTTTGGCATCCCGGCCAAAGGCAAGACCACCGTGACCCGTGGCACCACCACGCAGTTCTACCGCCACGGCAAGATCGTGCGCTGCCGTACCCACTGGAACTTTCGAGAATTCGCGATACAGCTGGGGTTGATCCCCCCGCCGGACGAAGCCTGGCGCAACAACTGAGCCCACCGTCAACCGAGAAAGGAGCTGAACATGCGCTACTCGATTCTGGGTCGCAGTGGGTTACGTGTTTCGCAAATTTGCCTGGGTACCATGACGTTTGGCCCCGGTGCCGAATGGTCGCGCTCTGAAGCCCAGGCCCGTGGTGTGTTCGAGGCCTTTGTGGAGGGCGGTGGGAACTTTATTGACACTGCCAATATGTATACCGGTGGTGAAAGTGAGCGGATTGTCGGCCATCTGGTGGCCGATGATCGTGAACGCTTTGTAGTGTCGACCAAATACGCCAATGCCGTGCCCGGAAAAGGTGACCCGAACGCTGCGGGCATGCACCGCAAAAGCCTGACCCAGTCGCTGGACGCCAGCCTGCAGCGGCTGGGGCTCGATTACATCGACCTGTATTCAGTCCACTGGTGGGATTTCACTACGCCGGTGGAAGAAGTCCATCGTGCGCTGGATGACGCGATCCGTGCCGGCAAGATCCTGCACATCGGGTTGTCCGATGTGCCGGCGTGGGTGGTCTCGCGTGCCCAGGCATTCCACGAGTTGCGCGGCCTGGCGCCGATTGCTTGTATGCAAGTGGAATACAGCCTGGTGCAGCGTTCGGTCGAGCGCGAGCACCTGCCATTGGCTGACGCCTATGACATCGGCGTTACGGCCTGGTCGCCGCTGGCGGGCGGCATTCTCAGCGGCAAGTACACGCGGCAACAACCGCATGAGGGCCCCAAGCGTCTGGATTCGATGCAGTTGCAGGCACTGGATGCGCGTAACCGTGGGATCGCCCTGGCGGTGGACCGGGTGGCGGACCGTTTGCAGTGCTCATCGTCCCAGGTGGCGTTGGCGTGGGTGATGTCGCGCGGGGTCATTCCTATTATCGGCGCGACCCGTGCGCAACAGGTCCACGAGAACCTGCAGGCGGCCGAGCTTGAGCTTGATGCCCTGACGCTTGCAGAGCTGGACCAGGCCAGCGCCTTTGATGCCGGGCACCCCTACTCGATGCTGGGGTGGGACATGCCCATGTCGCTGGGGTATGGCGGCATGTTCGACGAACTTGACCTGCGGCGGTTTCCTGGCCGTCGTTGACCACAGCCGCAGGCAGGGCCTCTATGCGCCTGCCCGGCATAACAAGAACGTGTGAGGAGAGTTGCATGAGTACACCAGACAGTGCCCGGCTGATCGCCAGCTCGGGTGAGTTTCGGCGGGTTGGTTCGGTTGCCGCGCTGCGTGGCGGTGAGCCGGTGGCGGGCATCGTTGACGGGCAGGCAGTCGCCGTTTTTGTGGTACAGGACGCTGTTATTGCCACGGCGGGTATCTGCCCTCATGCAGAGGGGCCCTTGCACGAAGGCATCGTTGAGGGGCACTTGTTGACCTGCCCGTGGCACGGCTGGCAATTCAACCTGCAGACGGGGGTTTGCGAGGACGACCCGTGCATTAACCTGGCGCGCTACGAGGTGCGTATCGACGGTGACGATATCCTGGTGCGCGTCTGACCCCGACGCCAAGCGCTGGAACACAATGGGCGTGTGGTTACACGCCCATTTTTTTGGGTCGGGGGCCGGGCAGGCTGACGCCGTAAAGGGTGCGGACCACGGCGCTCTGCAACTGCAGATCTGCACCGGCAAGGATAATGGTTTGCAGGGCATCCAGCCCGCGCAGGCCCAAATGCGTGGGCCGGGCGTTTTCCACCATCACGTGCCGGGCATCGACGCGGTACAGGTGCAACTTGCCTACCGCCATAAAGTCTTGATGGCTGCCGGCGGCGCAGGCATTTTTGATGCTGTCGAGGGTCAACTGGCTGTCGACGCCTTCAATGCGCAGCACCGCCTCAAAGGTGGTGGTGGCGCCGGCTTCGTTGTCGACGCCAGGGGTGCGCCACTGGCTCGGGTCGCCACTGCCCAGCACATGTACATGCAGGGCGCCGATAGCCGGGGCAGCACGCAATGCCGGTATCAGCCACTGCTCGATTGTATTGATGAGCGCCTTGGGGTTGTGCCCGGCACGCAACCCCAGCAGCATTACAAACCCCGCGTTCTCTGCGCCTGCCTCGGCCTGCGCATAACTGCGGCTGGCACCTGGCTCCAGGTTATAGAGCAGCGACGTCTTGAACAGGTAACGCTCATCGGCCTGGATCAGTGCGGCGACTTTGCTGTTGGCCAGCCCCTCACGCGCAGCCGTATTGGCGAAGCCAACTTCGGCCAGGCCATGGAACCGCGCAGCCACAGGCCACGAACGCGAGACATGGGTGGGCAGCGCCAGATTGCGCACCACCGCGCCCAGGTGAAATTGCGTGTAGGTCTGGAAACCCGGAATACGCGCTGCAAGCACACCGTGGACATCGCGCCAATAGCGGAAGAACAAACGGGCGGGCAGGGCGTCCTTTTTGCTCAATAAGGCGAGCGTGGTCACTGGGGTCATAAAGGGGTTCCTGGCCGGTAAGTGCAACGACTCACCGGCTTCACCAAGAGAAAGTAGCGCTAGGCCGCGCCAAGAAAGCCACCGTCCAGCGCGGTGACGGTGCCGGTCAGGTAGGCACCTGCCCGTGAAGCGAGAAACACGACCATGCCGCCGATGTCTTCCTGGCTGCCGAAACGCCCTGCCGGGATTTTCCCGAGCATGGTTTGCTCCAAGTTGGGCACCGCCTCAAAAAAGCCTGCGGTCATGTCGCTGGGGAAGTAGCCGGGGGCAATCGCATTGACGTTGATATGGCGCACACGCAGGTCAGAGGCCAGCATGCGTGTGAGTTGGTGCAAGGCCGCCTTGCTGCACCCGTAGGCGTAGGCGCCGTTGCTCTGCGGCATCAGGCCGCCAATGGAGCCGATATTGATGATGCGCGCGGGGTCGGCGGTGCTCGCCTTTGTACCCAGCAACGGCAACAACGCCTGGATCAGCAAAAACGGCGTGCGCACGTTGAGCCCCATCAGGTCATCCCAGCTTTTTTCGCTGACGCTGCCCAATGGCTCGGCGTTGAAGGTCCCGGCATTGTTGACCAGAATATCCAGCGACGCGCTGTGCTCGGCAAGTTCCCTGGCCAAGGCCTGGACCTGCTCGGCGTCACCCAGGTCGTGCTGCAGGAAGGTGCACTCGCCGTGTTCGGCCAATTCATCGACCAGCCGTTGACCCGCGTCGCGCGAGCGGCCGCTGATGAACACCCGGCAGCCGGCGCGCACCAGGGTCTTGCTGATCAGCGCGCCGACGCCCTTGGCGCCGCCGGTGACCAGCGCGGTCTTGCCCTTGAGTGAAAACAGCTCGTGATAGATATCCGCAGCCATGGTCTGTGTCCCGAAAAGTTGATGGGGTTGAGCCGAGGTCAGCTCGGCACAGCGCCCAATTGCCGGAACACCGGGATCGCATCCCAGATGCTGCGTTCGAGGATGATCTTGCCGTCCTTCCAGCCCATCACGGTGACGCCTCGGGTTTTAGTGACTTTGCCAGCTGCCGGCACGCCGAGAAAATCGCCGGCGTGTTTGGTTTCCCAGGTCCACTGGAAAGAACCCAGGGTTTCGTCACCCACGTAGTCGAACACTTCAAAGCGGTTGTACGACAGGCTCGGGTCGGCGATTTCGAACCCTTCAAAAAATTTGCGCAAGGCAGGCAGGTCATTGTTGATGCGCAGGTCGAAGTTGACGTCCTCGAACTCAAACTTGTCCGAATACAGCGTCATCAATTCGTCGGTGCCGTTGGCAAACAGGCCTATCCAATATTGGGACCATTGCAGGTTCATGCAGAGCTACTCCTGAGGCGTGGATTATTGTTGTTGGGGATGCAGGACGTTGTTGTAAGCCCGGTTACCTTACTCCCGCTCAAGGCCTGCTGCGATGGCACGAAATGCCAGGCCATGGCCGAACGTGACAATGTCACCCAGCGTCTGCGCCGGGTATCAAAAACCCTTGTGACAGCACCGAACGCTCTGTTTCAGGCGTTGCCGCGGGCTTTGTTGACAAGCATGGAAAGCTGTGCGTAATTCAGCGAACAAAAATAAGATTAAGGCCTTGGCGCGATTAGCCGTGGGGCCCTGAGGAGGCGCGATGAAGTCGGGAATTTCGGGTTGGGTATTGGCCATTGCACGCACGCTGGACGTCGCGGGCATACCCCACGAAAAGATTTTCCAACAGGTGGGCATGGACCCCGCCGGTCTCAACGCAGGAAGCAACCGTTACTCGCAGGAAACCGTCAGCCGCTTATGGCGGGCCGCCGTGCAGGAAACCGCAGACCCTTACTTCGGCCTGAAAGTAGCCTCGCAAATCCGTCCTTCGACCTTCAGCGTCGTTGGCTACGCCATGAGCTGCAGCGCCACCCTGGGTGATGCCCTGAACCGTTTCGCGCGCTACGCCAAGCTGATCTCCAACTCGGCGACGGTCACCCTGACCGAGGACTGCGGTAAATTATCCATCAGCTTCAATTTCGACACCGGCGGCGCCCCGCCGATTTTTCACACCATCGACACCGTGGTAGCGGGGCTGGTGTGTTTCAGCAGTTGGATCGCCGGCAAGCAGGTGGTGCCCCACGAAGTGCATTTTCGGCATGAGCGTCCAGAGGATATCAAGGCTTATACCAAGATCCTCAAATGCCCGATTCATTTCGGCCAGGAGAACGATTGCATCGTCTTCAACAGCTGTGACATGACGCGCCCCATTCTCTCGGCGGACGAGCAACTGGCCGCACTGCTCGACAGCATGGCGGTGACGCAGATGGCGCAATTGTCTGAGCGTTTTTCCAAGAAAGTGCGTGATTGCCTGGTTCAGCAATTTGCTGAAGGGGAGATCTCGCGACGCGGCACCGCCGAGCGCATGCACATGACCGAGCGGACCTTATTGCGCCGCTTGAAGGACGAGAACACCACGTTCCAGGAAGTGCTTGACCGCTTGCGCGAGGAGCTGGCTTACGAATACCTGAGTGGCTCGGATGTTACGGTGCAAGCGGTGTCTTCCATGCTCGGGTTTTCCGACGCGAGTACCTTTTCCCGTGCATTCAAACGCTGGACGGGCCGCCGGCCCAGCCTGGCCCAGCACAAGGACACGCCACCCAGCCTGCACCGCTGGACCGAAGAGAGCGCGCTGGCGGGGTAGGGGCGAGCCGTTTCATTGGCCACGCCGTTGAACGGCCATTCAGGTGATGTTGGCCCTCAAAAAAACAGGTCCTGGGGTACCGGCTCGCAGTACCGTGCGCTTATTCGATGGGGTATTGCTTGAAGGCTGGGTGTTCTTCAAGTCGCTCGGCATGGCGCTGCAGATGCGGGAACGTCCCGGCGTTGACCACTGAAGCAACGGTGAACTGGCTGAAGGACCAGGCCACTGCGGCGGTTAGGGCACCTTGGGTCAGCGCTTCGTCAGCGCCGTCGGCCAGGCGCTTTTCCAGGGCGCAGTAGGCCGCCAATAACTGGCCAGTCACTCGGTCGAGCCAGGGTTCGTGGAGTTTTTCTGCGGGGCGCAGATTATGCTCGTAAACAATCTGTACGGTTTTTTCACAGGCGGCCAGGGCGAGGCCGATCAATTGCAAGTCTTGGGCGCGCGCGCTGGCCTGCTGTGGCAACAACTTCTTGTCGGCTGGCGCCAACGCTTCGAAGTAATCAAGGATCAGGCTTGAATCCATCAACACGGTTGAGTCATCCAGCACCAGGCTGGGGGCCTTCACGACCGGATTGATCCTGGCAAATTCGTCGTAGGTACTGAATACCGAGAGCGGCTGATGCTCAAACTCGATGCCGTACAGATCCAGGGAAATTGCAACGCGGCGTACGTAGGGCGAGTCCAGCATGCCGACCAGTTTCATGAAGCCTCCATTTACGTCAGGGTAATTTTCAAAGTGCAGTGAGGGTGCTTGAGGAGTTGACGGTGTAACGGGAACCTCCTGCAACTGGCAGGATTGTTTAATCGAGATTACTTTATAGCGAGAGAAGTCCACGCAATATCGAAAGTTTTTACCAGAATAGGTTAGTTTTACTTACATGAGCGCATTTCCTCCATTGACCTGCCTGCGCAGTTTCGAGGCCACCTCCAGGTTGGGAAGCGTCACCCTGGCGGCCAAGGAGTTGCACGTCACCCATTCAGCGATCAGCCAGCAGCTCAAGGTGTTGGAGGAAATTGTGGGGGTGACCCTGTTCGTACGCGAGGGGCGTGGCTTGCGTGTGAGCGAGGATGGGCGACTGTATGCGCTGCAGATCCGCAAAGCCTTGGGAGATATCGCCGAGGCCACGCGATTGGTCCAGGCACAACCCAGGATGGGCGAGTTGGTGGTGGCGGTATTACCGTCGTTCGGCCGGTCCTGGCTATTACCGCGCCTACCGGGTTTTCAGCAGCTTTACCCGCATATCAGCATTCGGCTGCAAGCGAGCCTGACGATCTCCAACCTGCATCAGGAATCGGTGGATATTGGCATCCGCATGGGCAAGGGTGATTGGGAGGGCGTAGATCAGAAGCTGTTGTTCCATGATGAAATCGTCGTTGTCGCCGCTCCTCACTTCAATGGCGGACGCTTGCCGCAGACCCCGCAACAGGTCATTGAAAGCAAGATCATCTACAACACCGAATCCTGGCTGCCGTGGTGCGAGGCGGCGGGCGTCGAGATGGGCAGCGAACGCAAGGGGTTGTGCAGCAATGACTCCAACCTGGTATTGGAGGCGGTCCGCCTGGGGCAGGGCATCACGCTGGAGCGGCGCAGCCTGGTGCATGACGCCATCGAGCGGGGAGAGCTGGTCCAGTTGTGTGACATCAGTGCGCCGTATGCCTATCCCTATTGGCTGGTGTGGCCGCCCAGGGAAAGTTCGCAAGACAAGCAGCGCAAGTTCTCCCATTGGTTGTCCGGGGAAGTGGACCGTTACCTTGCCCAACTGAAAAAAGACCGCTGAAGGAGGCTTTGCCCGATACGCCGCCAGGCATCCGGCCGATCAACTGGTGCCAATGCATGACCTCCAGGCACTCAACGCCAAGTTCTGCCCATATCAACACCCAACACGCGGTGCTCGCCCACTTCGTTGGGCAGGCGCAGCCGTCGCTGCGGGCGGCGGGCTAACCTATCACTTGGTCAGGCGTTGGCGCACGCCGATGGAATTTTCGCGCAGTGTGCGGCTCTTTCGTAATAGAGGCGAAAAAAACGCCCCGTAATAGGTGTCGGCAGTCGCCGAGGCCCAAATAAAAATATGCGGATGGAGCCTGCCATGCCTGCATTGCCCGGTTACATAGCCTTCCTGTTTTGTCCCGTTGCACTCGGCGTGTACTTACCTGCCGGTGGCGGCTGGCGGATGTGCCTGGTCCGCCACCCAAGGAGCCTTTCATGACTGTCCTTCAAACCCTGAAAAGTCCGTCCAGCCAGTGGCTGCATGAGGGTGCTTTGCGCATTCAGTACCAATCTTTGCTTGCCGATTGGGACGCCACATCTGCGCAGCGGGCGGCGGATTTCCTGCAGGCGCAGTTGGAACTCGTCGGGCCCGCTGAAGACGCGCCGTTGCCCGCGTCGCCTCATCAACTGATGGAGTGGGTTGAACACAATTGCACGGCAGTTGCCCAGGAATACGCGCATTACCTGCAAGGTCGACAGCAAGGCGACGACCGCCGCTATTTCCAAAATAAAGCTCACGCCCTGTACTTCCTGCAATGCGTGGCGCCGACCAAACACGTCGACGGTGCCTGGCTCTACGGGGTGCTTGCGCACTGGCAGGATTATCGCTACGACGGGCTTTTGACCACCTACCTGGAAGAGCTCGGCGACGGCGAGTCGGCACAGAACCATGTCGCGATTTACCAGCGCCTGTTGGCCGAGCAAGGTTGCGACGGCGATTTCGACTGGCAAGATCAGCACTTCCACCAAGGCGCCATCCAGTTGGCGCTGGGCCACAGCGCCCAAGGGTACATGCCGGAAATCGTCGGCTATAACCTGGGTTATGAACAACTGCCGCTGCACCTGCTCATCTGCGCCTACGAGCTCACGGAGCTGGGCATCGACCCCTATTATTTCAGCCTTCATGTGACCATCGACAACGCCAGCAGCGGCCACGCCCGCCGCGCGGTGCAAGCGGTTCTGGCGTTGATGCCCCAAGGTATGGACGCGACCGAGTATTGGCAACGGGTGCGCCGCGGTTACCAGCTGAACGACCTTGGCGTTGGCTCCACGGCCGTCATTAAGGCGTTTGACCTGGAACACGAACTGGTCGCAATGCTTGAGCGCAAGCGCCCGTTCGGCCAGCACATGCATTCCGATTACTGCCGCTTTGAAGGCAAGACTGTCAATCAGTGGCTGTCGCAACCGGGGCAGGTTCGCGATTTCCTGCAAGCCCTGCAGGACAAGGGCTGGATCAAGCGACATCAGGCCCCTGAAGACAGCCGTTTCTGGCAATTGATCGACGGCGCGGGGGCCGCCATGTTCGGCGTGTTCAGTGGCTATGAAAAACAATTGCTGCGCGACTGGATCGCTGGGGATTGGCGCGATGCAAGACGTATTGCGCGCCCACGCCCGGCGGCGCCCGTGTCGCGAGACGCGAAAGCAAGCACCGCCGACGACCCCGAAATGCATGCACTCCAAGAGGCACTGGCGTCGCACAACGGCGAGCAGCAGTTAGCCCTGTTGTTACCGTGGCTGCGCCCTGACCGTCATCATCGCCCCGCCGGCTTGTTCGCCACTCGGCGTTTTATTCAACTGCGCGCAGGCCTGCGCTGACTGACAAAGGAATGCGCCCATGGTTGATTCGCTGCTGTACTCATCGCCGCCCATTTCATCGGCCCAATCCCGTGCCGACCGTGCGCTGCTGCACCTGGGCCGCCGCTTGCAGGCGGATGACTATCGCTTTATCACGCCCACGCCGCTGACCCACCAACGGGTCATAGCCCGTTTGGCTAATGCGCCGGCCAGCGACATGCGCGGGATCTTCGGTTGGTCGCGACCCTTTGATGCGCAGGTGTTCGAGCCTGCCGAATGGCGGGAGCTGCAAGAAGCTGGCATTGTCGTCAAGGCGCACGGGCGCTGGCACAGCACGGTACGCTGGTCGACCCTGGGCCCGTTGCTGTTGGCGCATTCGGCGTTTCCAACCGAGGACGCGGACTCGGTGTTTTTCGGCCCCGACACCTACCGTTTTGCCGGCGTCATTGATGACTGCCTGCGCGAGCGCTTTGCGCCGATCCGCCGCGCCGTGGACATCGGCTGTGGCTCGGGCGCCGGCGCCTTACTGGTGGCGCGCGCACGGCATGACGCTGAGGTGCTGGCGGTGGACATCAACCCCAGGGCGCTGCGCCTGAGCGCGGTCAATGCCGAACTGGCCGAGACGCCGAACGTCAGCGTGTACCACAGCGACGTACTCGACAGCGTCGACGGCTGCTTTGATCTGATCCTCGCCAACCCGCCCTACATGAAGGACGGTCAACAGCGGGCCTACCGCCATGGCGGCGGCGAACTGGGTGAAGCGCTGTCGTTGCGCATTCTGCGTGAAGCGTTGCCGCGCCTGGCGCGCGACGGCACCTTGTTGCTCTACACCGGCGTGGCGATGGTCGACGGTCGCGATGCGTTTCTTGAGGCCGCCCGTGCCGTGTTGAGCAGCGACGCCTTTGGCTGGACCTACCGCGAACTGGACCCCGACGTGTTCGGCGAAGAGTTGGAAAAGCCCGGCTACGAGCGGGTCGAGCGCATTGCCGCGGTGGCGCTGACCGTTACCCGCCTGAGCTGAGTGGCCATGGACCGCGGACAGCGCTTTGGCATTGAAGAAGAATATTTCATCATCGATCTGCGCAGCCGACGCCTGCTTGCCGAGCCGTCGGCGCGGGTGTTGGCAGCCTGTCGCGAGGCCATTGGCGAGGGCTTTTCCTATGAGATGTTCCAGGGCCAGGTCGAAGTGGCATCGCCGGTGTTTGACGATGCCGTAGACGCTGCCACCTACCTTGGCCGCGTGCGCCGGGAACTGGACCAGGCATTGGCCGAACACGGGCTAGGGTTTATCAGCAGCGGCGCGCACCCAATGGCTGGTTGGCAGGCGCAACGGGCTACCCCGCAGGCGCATTTCCAGCGGTTGTTCGATGAGTTCCGAATCGTCGCGCAGCGTAGCGTGCTCAACGGTCTGCACGTTCACGCAGAGATCCCGGCAGGTGTCGATCGCATCGCGGTGATGAACGAGGTATTGCCCTGGTTGCCGATGCTGCTGGCCCTGAGTGTTTCATCGCCGTTGTGGCAGGGCCAACCCAGTGGCTATTGCAGCTATCGACAAGTGGTGTGTGACGAGTGGCCGCGTATGGGCATCCCCGAATACCTGCTGGATGAGCCCGGTTTCGAGCACTACTTGGGCTTACTCAAACAAACCGGCGCGGTGGCCAGCGACGCCAATATCTGGTGGGGTTGCCGACCCTCTTTGAGCTACCCGACGCTGGAGTTGCGCATGACTGACGCGTGCCCGCGTTTGAGCGACGCGCTGGCCTTGGCCGGGCTGTTCCGGGTGATGGTCAAATATGCCTGCCTGTTACCGGCGCCTGGCAGTCAATACAGTGTCGAGTGCCACTGGCTGCTCAAGGAAAACCGGCATCAGGCCAGGCGTTGGGGGCACCAGGGGCGCTTTGTGCTTGCGCCCGAGACGCCGGTGCTGTCGCTTGAACAATGGCTGACATTGGCAGAGCAACGCTTTGGCGCCACTGCCCGAGCGCTGGGCGAGGAGGGCGTGTTTATTAAGGCCCGGCAAATACTGCGCGATGGCACCAGCGCGCAACGCCAGTCAGCTTGGTATGAAGCCAGCGCGGCGCCGGCCGAGGAACGCTGGCCGGCCGTGGTAGACGGGCTGTTGGCGGAGAGCCGGGAGGGACAGGTGGTTCCGGCGAGTTGACCTACATGCCATTCGTCCTTTGCGTTGCACTTGACTCTCACAGGCGACTCGAAACAGATCCATACCCGGTAAATGGGAGAATTTCGCCATGAAACATGACCCGTCCAACACCGAGGCCGCCCCGGTAAAAAAATCTCAAGAGCCCAATGACGACGGTTTCGCTGTCGGCACCGCAGGACGTGATGAAGACCCGAACGCCACGACCGACTGGGATCATCCCGATGACCCGCAACACCGTCGAGGCACGCTCGAAGGCACGCAGCCTCCGCCGAACGGCACCCCCGGCATCGACATCGTGCCCGGGCCGGATTACGACGGTGAGGATTGAATGCCGTGCGCATACGGTATCGATAGGGTATGCCCCGTGCTGCCCTATCTGCCGAAAAATCTATCCTGATCAGCGGGTTGAAGATGCGCTGCAGGAAAGTGCCAATAAACTGTATTCGTTGCTGGCGCGGCGCCAGCAACGATAACGTGAGCGCCTGTCCTTAATCGCGCGCGCTGCGCAAACTATTGATCAATTCAATCAGCGACTCATGAGCCACCGGCTTGCTGACATGATGATTAAAGCCGGAGGCGGCGGTTTTTTCTGATCGCTTGCGGCGCCATAGCCGGTAAGTGCAATGGATGGCGTGGCCTGCAAGTGATCCAGCTTGCGAAGGTTTTTCATCAACTCATGGCCGTCCATGGCCGGCATGCCGATGTCCGAAATGATCAGGTCATACCGGCTGGTGTTCGCGGCTTCAAGTGCCAGTCGCGGATCGCCGAAGGCCTTCACGTCGGCACCTTCCATTTCAAGCAGCATCTGCAGCACGAGCAGCACGTCTTCGGAGTCGTCGACCAGCAGGACTGTCAGTCCGCCGAGACGGTTATCCTCATCTGAGGTTTCCGGGATGACCGGTAAATCGTCTTGCTGCTCGCTCAGGGGCAACAGCACCGAGAACGCGCAGCCAAAGCCCAGCCCCTTGGAGTGCACGCTCACATGACCACCGTGAGCCTCCACCAACTGGCGTACCAGTGACAGGCCGATTCCCAGGCCTTCGCGCTGGTGCGTCTGGTGCTGGTTTTCCGCTTGGCTGAACAGGTCGAAAATCTTATCCAGGCTTTCCTCGGCCAGCCCAATGCCGCTGTCGATGACGTCCAGCTGCGCATGCCCATCCACGCGGCTCAGTATCAACTGGACGCGGCCATCGTCCGGGGTGAATTTCAGTGCGTTGTTGACCAGGTTCCAAATCACCTGCTCAAGCCGCGTAGGGTCGGCATCGACGAGCAGCGTCGCCTGCGGCGCGAGGGAAATATCCAGCGTCACCTGGCAATGGTGGCCATCGATGAGCACCACGTTGTAGATGTCCTGAAGCGTCTTGGCCAGATCGACAGGCTGTTTCTTCAGCTTGAGCTTGCCGGTTCGCACCCGTGCCACGTCCAACAGGTCGTCAATAATCCGTGCCTGGCTGGAAACGGCCTCGCAGATCGTATCAACGGCCTTGATCGCCGGGCCCGCCGACTTGGTGGCCGGAAGGCGGCGCAGCAATTCGGCGTTGAGCTGGATCAGGTTCAGCGGGTGTTTAAGCTCGTGAGACATCACCGCGAAAAACTCGTCCTTGAGATGGCTATTGGTCTGGGTTTCCATCAGCCGCTTATGCTGCTCGTCATGAATGCGTTTATGGCCGGTGAGGTCCCGGGCGATCTTGACGTAGCCGCGCAGGCTGTCGCTCTTGAGTTGGGTGACTTCACCACTGCAATAGAACCGGCTGCCGTCCTTGCGCACATGCCAGCGCTCGTCTTCACCCCGGCCATGCTCGCGGGCCGCGCGCAGTTCATTTTCCGGCACGCCGTCGGTGCGGTCCTCCGGGGAGAAGATCAGGTCGTAGTAAGCGCCCAGCACTTCGTCTTTGGTGTAACCGAAGATAAGTTCCGCGCCGGTGTTCCAGTCGGTGATAGCCCCATGGTCGTCCAGGATGATGATGGCAAAGTCATGGGTGCTTTCGGCCACCAGGCGCATGCGCTCCTCGCCCAGCCTGAGCTCTTCCTCCGCCAGGCGACGTTTGGTGATGTCGATAAAGGTCAACACGGTTCCGTCAATATGGTCTTCGCTGGAGCGGTAAGGCAGTAGACGCGCGATGTACCAACGCTCGTCCTTGCTGCTGATTTCGCGCTCGATCATGCTCAATGATTCAAAGACATTTGTCGCGTCGCTGGCCATTTCCGGGTAGTTGAGGCGGTGGGTGATATCCGTCAAGGAGCGCCCGGTGTCGACCGGCAGCATGCTGAAAATATCGGTCGCACGTGGAGTGAACCAGCGGATGCGCATATTGCGGTCGACGAACACGGTGGCGATGTCGGTGGACGCAATCAAGTTGGTCAGGTAGTCGTTGACCTTGTCGGTTTCTTCAACCTTGGTCTTGAGTTCGTAGTTGACCGTCAGCAGTTCTTCGTTGATTGACTGCAACTCTTCCTTGCTGGTCTCCAGCTCTTCAGTGGCCGAACGCAACTCTTCGTTGACCGCCTGCATCTCTTCGTTGGAGGCCTTGAGTTCCTCGCTGGAGACTTCCGATTGCTCAATGGTGTCCTGCAGGTGCAACTTTGTACGCTGCAGCTCACGTTCCAGATTGCTCATCATCTGGTTTTCGACGAAGTTGACGGTGGACTCGCCCGATTGCTGCGAGTCGACCTGGGTTTCTTTGAATATCACCAGGACAAAATCGCTTTCGGTGGCATCATCCCGGTAGGGAAGGGCAGTGATGTCCACCGTGAACAATTCCTGGCCACGCTCCATTTGCACTTTGCGCGAGGTGACCGGCAGGTTGGACTGCTGCACCTGAAACAGCGTCGTGCGAATATCCAGGCGCAGGTCGGGGTGCACCAGCGCGAGCAAATTGCGCGTCATTTCCCCTGCTACGTAGCGCAGGAAGCGACCGGCCCCTTCGCTGATGTGCAAGATATCGGCGTGTACATCGACGATGACGCTGGGTGGCGCAGCTTTTTCCAACGCGCGCATGTGAATTTCGGCGAACGATAGCTTCGTCGGCGCCTTGATTTCAGCGGTGACCGGCAGGATGTTGGGACGCAAGTAGCCACCGCGCGGCATGGTGGGCGCGCGGCGCATTGAGGTCGAACCGGCACGCACACGAAAGATGCGGTTGCGCTTGTCCACCGGCACAAACAGATCAAGGCAGCCGTCGGCTGATTCCGACGAACCGAGGAACAGATAGCCGCCGGGGCGCAAGGCGAAATGGAACATCTGCAGGATGTCCCGTTGCACTTCCCGGTCCAGGTAGATCAGCAGGTTGCGGCACACGATCAGGTCGATCTGCGAGAACGGCGGATCGGCCATCAGGCTGTGCTTGGCAAACAACACCTTTTCACGAATTTCCTTGCGCACGCGATAGTGCTGGTTTTTCTCCTTGGAGAAATACTGACGCAGGCGCGTGGGCGGCACGTCGGTGATGATTGCTTCGGGGTACACGCCATTGCGGCCATGGCTGATCGCGCGCTCGTCGATATCGGTGGCGAACACCTGCATCTTTGCCCCGCTGGCGTCCAGCACCAGTTGCTCGGCGACCAGCATCGCCAAGCTGTAAGCTTCTTCGCCGGTCGAACAACCGGCCGACCAGATACGCACTTCCTCGCGATGCGGGACGCTGTCTTCGAGTGATTTCACCAGGTTGGGAATCACATCGCGCTCCAGCGCTTCAAACGCCTCGCGGTCGCGAAAGAAGTTGGTGACGCCGATCAGCATGTCGCCGAGCAGCGCCTTGGTTTCCTCGGGGTGTGCCTGCAGAAAATTGTAGTAGCTGGCCAGGTCCGGTTGGGCGGTCACCTGCAGGCGCCGCTCAATGCGGCGCAACACCGTGGCCCGCTTGTAGTGCTTGAAGTCGTGGCCGGTGCTGGCGCGCAACTGGATCAGGATGTCCAGCAGCAGCTGTTCGGCTACGGCAACATCCCGTTCGGTCGCGGGCGCAGTGGTGCGGATCTCGGGGTCATTGGCCGTGGGCAGGATGATCGATTGAGCGTTACGCCACAGTTCGAGCAGTTTCTGCGGCATTTCCACCACCGGCAGCATCAGGTCGACCATCTGCGTTTCAATGGCGGCCAGCGGCATGCCGTCGAACTCGGCGTCTTCCGGCGTCTGTACCAGGGTCACTCCGCCTTGTTCCTTGATGCGCGACAACCCCACTGCGCCATCGGAGCCGGTGCCGGAAAGGATCACGCAAAATGCACGCTCCTTGTGAGTGTCCGCCAGGTCGCGGAAAAACAGGTCGATCGCAATGTGCGAGCCGCCTTCGCGCACGGAAGGCGTTACCGCCAGGTAGCCATCATTCATCGCCAAATGTTGGGCGGGGGAGATGACGTAAACGTGGTTTTTTTCGATCGGCGTGGTGTCGGTAACCTGGGTGACCGGCATCCGGGTCGATTCCTGGATGATTTTGTCGGCCACGCTTTGATGGTCGGGGGACAGGTGCAGAATCACCACGAAGGCCATGCCGCAGTCTTTGGGCATGTGTTCGAAGAATGCCTTGACCGCCTGCAACCCGCCCGCCGATGCCCCAATGCCCACGACCGGAAAGCTCAGGTTGCTGGGCGTAAGGTCCTTGCGTTGCGGAACATTCGGGGACCGCGGTGGGGCAGACTTCATTAGGAAAACCTTGATTAACAGCGCGCTAAAAAACCGTTATCACACGGTCTCGATTCAGACGGGGTGAGGATGGGAGGGAGTGCGGAATATAGCTCATAAACGGCCTGCCATAGAACGTTTTAACGTCGCTCGATCAACCCTCACCATTCGGTTGAGCTGCAAATACTGGCGAAGGTTTACTCAGATCGACGGGTGGTACCTCACCACCGCAACGCTAATCCGGATTTTGCAATTTCGTCTGAACTATTGCCTGCGGTGAGTCCTCGCAAGGATAGGCAAACGAAGGAGGACCTCCGATGAGCAACTACCCAAAACCACCGTTCAAACCCCAACAGCAAACGGTGCCCGGCGCGCAATACCGGATGGACCCGCAACCCGATTGTGGTGAAAAAACCTATAAGGGTTCAGGCCGGTTGGCGAACAAAATCGCCTTGATCACCGGTGCCGACAGCGGCATCGGCCGAGCCGTCGCCATTGCCTTCGCACGTGAAGGTGCGGACGTAGCAATCTCCTACCTGGACGAGCACGAGGACGCCAAGGAAACCGCGCGCTGGGTCGAAGCGGCCGGCCGCCAGTGCGTGCTTTTGCCGGGTGATTTGAGCCGCCAGCCGCACTGCGCGGCCATCGTGAATGACACGGTAGAAGCCTTCGGCCGCATAGACATTCTGGTCAACAACGCAGCCTTTCAGATGACCCACGAAACCCTGGAGGAAATTTCTGACGAGGAATGGGTGAAGACTTTCGACGTCAACGTCACCGCCATGTTTCGGATCTGCAAGGCTGCGCTGCCCCATATGGCCGAGGGCAGTTCGATCATTAACACCAGCTCGGTCAACTCTGATGCGCCCAACCCGACCCTGTTGTGTTACGCAGCCACCAAGGGCGCCATCGCCAATTTCACGGCAGGCCTGGCGCAGTTGCTCGGCAAGCGCGGGATCCGCGTCAACAGCGTCGCGCCGGGGCCTATCTGGACACCTCTGATCGTGTCGACGATGCCTGAAGAGTCAGTGAAGAATTTCGGTGGCAATACGCCCCTGGGTCGCCCAGGCCAACCGGTCGAAGTGGCGCCGATTTATGTACTGCTGGCATCCGATGAGGGCAGTTACATCTCCGGCGAACGCTACGGCGTGACGGGCGGTAAGCCGATTCTCTGACGCATGGCCGGCGCAACGTGTTGCGCCGGTTTTCATTCGACCTGCTTTAAGCGAGGGTTCCAATGACAACGACAGTAGGTGACTTTCTGGTTGAACGGCTTGCCCAGTGGGGCGTCACGCGGATTTTTGGTTATCCGGGTGACGGCATCAACGGCGTGTTTGGTGCCTTGAGTCGCGCCAACGGCAAAATCGAGTTCATCCAGGCCCGTCACGAAGAAATGGCCGCGTTCATGGCTTCGGCCCACGCTAAATTTACTGGCGAGCTTGGGGTATGCATTGCCACCTCCGGGCCGGGTGCGTCGCATTTGATCACTGGACTGTATGACGCGCGTATGGACCACATGCCGGTGCTGGCCATTGTCGGGCAACAAGCCCGGGCAGCGCTGGGCGGCCATTACCAGCAAGAGCTGGACCTGGTCTCGATGTTCAAGGACGTGGCCGGCGCCTTTGTGCAACAGGCCTCGGTGCCGTCGCAGGTGCGCCACCTGATTGACCGTGCGGTACGCACCGCCGTCGGCGAGCGTCGGGTCACTGCGATCATTTTGCCCAACGACTTGCAGGAAGCTGCCTACGAGCCTCCCGCCAGGGCCCATGGCACGGTGCATTCCGGAGTGGGCTACAGCAAACCCAAGGTAGTGCCCTATGACGCCGACCTGCAGCGCGCGGCGGACGTACTCAATGCCGGCAAAAAGGTTGCAATTCTGGTCGGCGCCGGGGCACTGGCGGCGACTGATCAGGTGATCGCCGTGGCCGAAGCATTGGGCGCAGGCGTCGCCAAGGCGTTGCTCGGCAAGGCGGTGTTGCCCGATGACTTGCCGTGGGTGACCGGCAGCATCGGCCTGCTCGGCACCGAACCCAGCTACAAGTTGATGACCGAATGCGACACCTTGTTGATGATCGGCTCGGGTTTTCCCTATTCCGAGTTCCTGCCCAAGGAAGGCCAGGCGCGCGGCGTGCAGATTGACCTGCAACCCGACATGCTGAGCCTGCGCTACCCGATGGAGGTGAACCTGCTCGGCGATGCGGCCGAAACCCTATCCGCACTGCTGCCGCTGCTGGAACACAAGACCACGCGTACCTGGCGCAAAAAGATCGAAGGCTGGCGCGCAAGCTGGGAGAAAACCCTGGAGAAACGCGCCCTGGCCAAGGCCAAGCCGATCAACCCCCAGCGCGTGGTATACGAACTTTCGCCGCGCTTGCCCGACCACGCGATTATCACCAGCGACTCCGGCTCCTGCGCCAACTGGTATGCGCGTGATCTGAAGATCCGCCGGGGCATGCAGTGTTCGCTGTCCGGCGGCCTGGCGTCGATGGGCGCCGCCGTGCCCTATGCGATTGCGGCCAAATTCGCCCATCCGCAGCAAACGGTGATCGCGCTGGTAGGCGATGGCGCGATGCAAATGAACAACATGGCCGAGTTGATCACCGTCGCCAAATACTGGCGGCAGTGGCAGAGCCCGAAATGGATCTGCGCAGTCTTCAACAACGAGGACTTGAACCAGGTCACCTGGGAGCAACGGGTGATGGAAGGCGATCCCAAGTTCGAGGCTTCGCAGAACATCCCCGACGTGCCGTACCACCTGTTTGCGATCTCGCTGGGGCTCAAGGGTATCTTCGTCGAGCGCGAAGAAGACGTCGCGTCGGCCTGGGAGCAAGCGCTCGCCTCTGATGTGCCGGTGTTGATCGAGTTCAAGACCGACCCCAACGTGCCGCCGCTGCCACCGCATATCAAGCTGGAACAAGCGAAGAAATTTGCTTCCACGCTGCTCCAGGGCGATCCGGATGAGGCCGGGGTGATTGTGCAAACTGCCAAGCAAGTGCTGGCGAGTGTCTTGCCGGGGCGCGCGAAGCCATAGACAGCCCGCGCCGATAACAAAAATAACGAACTCCTGCGCACCCGCGCAGCCATAGCTGTAAGGACATGGACATGAGAATCCGGCGATGACGCAGATTTTCAGGCGCTCGGCCGACACCTGGTTGCGCGTGGGACTGCTGCTGCTGATCGTCGGCCTCTCGGGAGGCTTGCTTGTGGCATTGACCCTGGAGGGCACCGACTACCGCACCGGGCGTAATTGGGTGGTCGAACAGCCCTTGCCCTTCAGTCATGCCCACCACGCGGGCGAGCTGAAGATTGACTGTCGCTACTGCCACAGCGCGGTGCAGTCCTCGGCTATCGCCAGCCTGCCGCCCACCGAAACCTGTATGAGCTGTCATTCCCAGGTCTGGAAAAACGCCGACGTGCTGGCGCCGTTGCGCAAGAGCCTGCGCGAGCATGAGCCGATGCACTGGCAGCGCGTGGTCGAGCTGCCGGACTACGTATACTTCCATCACGGCGTGCATGTAAACGCTGGTGTTGGCTGTAGCGAATGTCACGGCCAGGTCGACCGTATGCAACTGATGTTCAAGGCCCAACCTCTGAATATGGGCCAGTGCCTGGCCTGTCACCGGGACCCAGCACCGCACCTGCGGCCGGTAGATCAGGTAACGAACATGCAGTGGCGTACCGATGAGGATCGCCGCGCTCTGGGTGAGCGTCTTATGAAGGCGCACCCTATTGATATCCGAGGTCTGACCGACTGCGGGACGTGCCACCGATGAGCGCGCCACTGGATTTCACCGCCTTGCGCGGGCAACTGGCCGGGCTCAAGGGCCAGGCCTATTGGCGCGGGCTTGAGGCCCTGGCGGCGTCCCCCGAGACCCAAGCGCTGATGGAAGCGGAGTTTCCGGGAGCGGCACCGTTGATGGACCGCCGAAGCTTCCTGCAACTGATGGCGGCCAGCCTCGCCATGGCCGGGCTGGCCGCGTGCGGCAAAACCCCGGAACAGGCCGTTACGGCGGTTAACCAACCGGTTTCACTGACACCGGGTGTCGCCGCCTGGTATGCGACCGCCATACCCTTTTGCGGCGTCGCTCAGCCGGTGTTGGGCAAGACTGTCGCCGGACGCCCGATCAAGCTGGAAGGCAACCCTGAACACCCGATGTCCGGCGGCACTTGTGATGCGTTCACCCAGGCTGCAATCCTGCAACTCTATGACCCCGACCGCTCCCAGGCGCCGCGCTTCAAAGGCCGCGAAACCAGTTGGTCGCACGTGCTTGCGGCGCTGTCGGGCATGCAACAGGCGCTGGATGGCGTCCACGGCAAAGGCCTGCACATCGCCTGCGGCGCCAGCAGTTCGCCGACCCTCGGGCGACAGCTCGATCAACTGCAAGAACGCTGGCCCGAGGCGAGGCTGTACCACGCTGAGGCATTCAACGAGACCGTCGCCCTGCACAGCAGCGAACGGGTGTTCGGCCAGCCGGTGAGCCCGCGCGTGCACTTGGAACAGGCTGACGTGCTGGTGTGCCTGGAATACGATCCGTTGGGCAGCGGTCCCCACCAGACGGCGTTGCAGCGCGGCTGGGCCGAGCGGCGGCGGCGGGCGGCCAAAGGCGAGGGCGCCGCATTGGCGTTCGTGGCTGAAAGCATTCCAACCCTCACCGGCGCAGCCGCCACGGCACGCCTGCCGATCGCGCCATCACGCCTGCCGGACCTGTTGCTGGCCTTGAGCCAAGCCTTGGGCGAAACGCTTTCGGCCACGCCGCGCATGACGGCAGCGCAGCAGCATTGGGTTGACGCGGCCGCCGCCGCGCTCAAGGCGCATCCAGGCCGAGGGTTCATCGGCGTCAGCCCTCAGGCGCCCGAGGCGCTGCAGGCGCAGGTCATGCACCTGAACCAGCGTCTCGGCCATCCGGACTGGCAGGTGCCGAGCCTGCTGGGTTATGCGCCGCAACGCCGTTGGGATTCGCTGGATCAACTGAATCGCGAGCTGACAGCGGGGCGCGTCACTCACTTGCTCATGCTTGATTGCAACCCGCTGCAGACTTCACAGCTTGCGCGCGACCTGCAGCAGGTGCCGTTCCGCCTGCACGCCGGGCTCTATTACGACGAAAGCGCTGCCGAATGCCACTGGCACCTGCCACTCAACCATGCGCTGGATGGCTGGAGTGACGCCCGCGCCGCAGACGGCAGCGCCTGCATCGTGCAGCCGCTGATCGAACCGATGTACGCGACCCGTACGTTGCATCAGGTGGTCGACATGCTGCTCAACGCCGCCGAGGTTGATGCCCTGCAACTGGTGCGCGCCACGTGGGCGCCTATCCCCGAGGCTCAATGGCGCCAGGCTTTGGCGGACGGCTGGATCGAACCGGCTGCGCCGCCCATAGAAGTCGCCGACGCGACAGCGGCAACTCCCGCATTGACCGACATCGACGGCCTGCAGGCGGTCATCCGCCCAGACCCGACGGTATGGGACGGGCGTTTCGCCAATTGTGGATGGCTGCAGGAACTGCCCAAGCCGATCAGTACCCTCACCTGGAGCAACGTGATCGGGCTTTCGCCGCGCCAGGCTGAGCAGTTGGGCCTTGGCAATGGTGACGGCGTTGAAGTAACCCTGGCCAACCAGACTGTGCGCGGGCCCGTGTGGATCGAGCCGGGGCAGGCCGACGAGGTCATCGCCCTGTACACCGGTTATGGCCGAACCCGCGCCGGGCGTGTCGGTAACCACCTCGGCTACGCCGTCAGGCCGCTGGAACAGCTTTCCGTCGGCGCGACCCTGCGTGCCACGGGCGAGCGTTATCGGTTGGCCGCCACGCAGGCCCATCACCACCTTCCCGGCGATGAAGACCCACCCATCCGCGTAGTCGCGCGCGATGCGCCGCAACTGCCCACCCAATCGATTCCGGTGTCGCTCTACAGCCCGGCCGCCGACAGTGGCCCGCAGTGGGGCATGGTCATCGACCTGGACCTGTGCACTGGCTGCAACGCCTGTGTCGTCGCCTGCCAGGCCGAGAACAACATCGCGGTGGTCGGCGCCGACCAGGTTGCCCAAGGCCGCAGCCTGCACTGGCTGCGCATCGATCACTACTACCAGGGCCCGCTGGAGGCACCGCGCTCACGCTTCCAGCCGTTGCCGTGCATGCATTGCGAACAGGCGCCCTGCGAAACCGGCTGCCCGGTCAATGCCACGGTACACAGTCGCGATGGTTTGAATCAGATGGTCTACAACCGCTGCATCGGCACGCGCACGTGTGCCTCCTATTGCCCGTACAAAGTCCGCCGCTTCAATTGGCTGGACTACAGCGCCGATGCGGCGCCGTCGCTCCAGGCCCAGCGCAACCCCGAGGTGACGGTGCGCGCCCGGGGCGTCATGGAAAAATGTACCTACTGCATCCAGCGCATCAGCAGTGCGCGGATTGACGACAAGCAGCAAGGTGGCGACTTCGACACCTCAGGCGTGGTCACCGCCTGCCAACAGACGTGCCCCAGCCAGGCCATCCGTTTTGGCGACATCGCCGACCCGGCGAGCGCCGTCAGCCAGGCACGCCGGGACCCACGCCATTACCGCCTGCTCGAAGCCCTCGGCACGCGACCGCGCACCAGCTATCTGGCGCGGATCGAAGAGGAGGGCGCGGCCGATGAGCACTGAGCCATTGCTGCACGACACCGCGCATTTTTTGCCGCAGGCCTTGAGTGACCAGCAGGTGTCGCGCCAGGTGTTCGGGCCGCTGCAACAGTTCCCGCGGCGCGTGGCCTGGCGCTGGATGTTCGGAGCCGGCATCGTGCTGTTGCTGGTCTACCTCGCCTCAGTCGCGGTGTTGTTGGCCAAGGGCGTGGGTATGTGGGGCAATAACCAGCCGGTGCAGTGGGGCTTTGGCATTCTCAATTACATCTGGTGGCTGGGCATCGGCCACGCCGGCACGTTTATTTCAGCGTTGCTGCTGCTGATCGAACGGCCCTGGCGGCATACCCTCAATCGCCTGGCCGAATTGATGACGCTGATGGCGGTGATCTGCGCCGCGCTGTACCCGATCCTGCACCTGGGCCGTCCCTGGCTGTTCTACTGGACCATGCCGTACCCGAATGAAATGGGGCTATGGCCGCAATTCAAGAGCCCCACCGCGTGGGACATGTTTGCGATCCTGTCGTACCTGACGGTGTCGGTGTTGTTCCTGCTGGTGGGCGCCATACCGGATTTCGCCACCGCCCGTGACCGCGCCAGGACGCCGTTGCGGCAAGTTCTGTATGGCCTGCTCGCGCTCGGTTGGCGCGGTTCGCAACGGCACTGGGCGTTATGGCGACGCACCACGCGGGTGCTGGCGATCCTGGCAATACCGCTGGTGTTTGCGGTCTCCAGCGGTTACTCGTTCCTGATGACCATGGGCCCCCAGAGTGGCTGGCATTCAACGTTATTCCCAGCGTATTTCGTCGCCGGCGCGGTGTTTTCCGGGTTTGCGCTGGTGGCGTTGCTGGCGATTGGCGTGCGCTGGATGCTGTGCATCGAAAGCCTGATTACCGCGCGCCATCTGGACATGCTCGGCCGCTTGCTGCTGGCCACCGGTTGGCTGACGGCCTACGGTTACCTGGCGGATCTGTTCATGCCGTTCTACAGCGGCGATGCACATGAAATCGAGGTGCTGCTCACGCGCATCAATGGCCCGCATGCCTGGAGTTTCTGGCTGGCCATTGTCTGCAATGTCGGCGTGCTCCAAGCATTGTGGTGGCCCCAAGTGCGACAGCAACCGAGACGCCTGGCCCTGGTCGCGTTGGCGGTGCTGGTGGGCATGTGGGCCGAACGTTTCATGTTGCTAATCCCGCCCCAGACCCGCGACCTGCTGGTGTCGAGTTGGGGCGACTATTCGCCAACGCTGTGGGACTGGTCGCTGTTTATTGGCAGCTTCGGCGTATTTCTGGTGCCCTACAGCCTGTTCCTGCGCTACCTGCCGATGGTCTCGGCGTTCGAGGTCAAGCAGGCGCTGCATCAGGAGCGCAGCGATGGCTGACTGCCTGGGGCTGCTCGCGCGTTTTTCCGCACCCCAACCGCTGGTAGAGGCGGGGTTGCGCGCCTGGGACCTCGGCTATCGACGCCTGGACGCGTTTGCGCCGTTTGCGCTGGAAGTCTTGGAGCCGGTATTGGCGGCCAGGTCCAACCGCGTGCCACGCATGGCGTGTGTCGGCGCTGCAGTGGGCGCCGGGCTGGCACTGTTGATGCAGATTGGCTCGGTGTGGGCCTATCCACTGAACGTTGGCGGGCGTCCGTTGATTGCGTTGCCGCAGCTGTGGGTGGTGACGTTCTTGTTCGCGGTGGTGTTTGCTGGCGTGGCGGCGGTGCTGACCTGGTTGATGTGCATCCGCCTGCCACGCCTGCACCATCCGTTATTTGCTGCAGAAGGGTTCGACGCCGCCAGTGATGACGGGTTCTTCCTGTTTATCGACGCGCGTGACCCACTGTTCGACCTTGAAAACACCCGTGCCTGGCTGGCCGAACACGCGCTCAGCGTGCAGGCGGTGCAACCGTGAGTCGCTGGCCGTGGGCGCTGTGCCTGGCGTTGCTGTGCAGTGGCTGCGATGATATGTCGCGCCAGGCCAAGGTGCTGGAGCAGCGCGCGGGTGCGTTGTTCGCCGACGGCCTCAGCAGCCGTCAGCCACCGGCGGGCAGCGTGGCGCGCGGGCAGTTGCAGCGCGAGGCAAGCGTGCAGCAGCGCCCGGCGCTGAGTGCGGCATTGCTTGCCCGGGGCGAGGCTGGCTATCAAACCTTTTGTACACCCTGCCATGGCCTGAGCGGGCTCGGCGATGGCTTGGTGGTCGGTCGCGGTTTTCCGGCGCCGCCATCATTCATCGAGCCTCGGCTGTTGAACGCAACCGATGACCAACTGATGCACGTCATCGCCCATGGGCAAGGCTTGATGTATGGCTACGAATCGCGCATCCAGCCGCAGGAGCGCTGGGCCATTGTCGCCCATCTGCGCCTGTTGCAATTGAGCCAGCATGCCGACCTCGACAGCCTGCCGGCGCCGCTGCGCCAGGCGTTCGAGGCGCGAGCGCAATGAAACGCCTACCACTGCTGGTCGCCATCGCAGCCCTCGGGCTCGCGCTGTTTGCCCTGTGGCAGCCAGCCTGGGTCGGCGCGGGCGCACTGGCGGCGGCAGTGAATGGCACCAGCATCGCGCTGGGCTGCGTGCTGCTCGCCGTGCTGACGCCCTTGGTCAGCGGGCGCTGGCAACCGCTGCTGGAACCGGGCAGCCGCCTGGGCGCGAGCGCGGTGATCCTGATGGTGCCGATGCTGCTGCCGGTGCTGCTGGCAATGGCGTGGGTGTACCCGTGGTACGGCCAGGAGACCCAGGGTTTTCGCGGACTCTGGTTGTCACCGTGGTTTTTTGTGCTGCGCACCTTGCTGTATGCCGGGCTGGCTTGGCGGGTGCTGCGCTGGGCCGGTCGGCACAACGCCGCGGGGCTGATCCTCTACGGGTTGACGGCCAGCCTGGCGGCGGTGGACTGGCTGATGTCGCTGCAGCCGGGGTTTGTCTCCAGCATTTTCGGCCTGTTGTTGATTGCCCGGCACTTGCTCGATGGCCTGGCGTTTGCCGGGCTCTGTGTGATGTGCTGGAACGTGGTGCTGTTGCCGGCCCGGCAGTGCGTCGTATTGCGTGGCCTGTTGGTAAGTGCCCTGGGGTTTTGGGTGTATGTGCACTTCATGCAGTACCTGATTATCTGGTCGGTGAACCTGGAGCATGAAACGCTCTGGTATCGCCTGCGGGAAGCCGGGTTGTGGGGCGTGTTGACCGCGTTGTTGATGCTTGGGCAACTGGCGTGTCTGCTGGTGCTTGCGTCGCCGTGGGGCGCGCGGATGTGGGTGTTGATGTGGGGTTGCGTGGCGATCCTGCTGTTGGGGGCGCTGGAGTCCATCTGGATCAGCCTGCCGTCGATATTCCCTGAAGCAGGCGCCGGCGCCGTGCTGACCGCCGTGCTTTGCCAGGGCGTCTACGCGGCGGGCCTGTTCATGTGGTGGCGCCGGCAATGGCAAAGGAGGCGCCATGACACCTGATTACCAACCCAACAGTTTTGACGGCAAAAAAGCCTGGCGCGTGATCCTGCTGTTGTTCGTGGCGGTCGCGCTGGCATTGGGTGGCGTGGCTTGGCTGTTGAGTGGCTATCGCCAGCATGCGCGACAGCCACCCTTGAGCGAACTGGAAAGCCAGCGTCTGCTGCCGCCCGAGCCGCGCTTGCAAGCCAACCCCAGGCAGGCCGGCGAAGCACAACTCGCCCGCCAGCGCGTGCACCTGGACAGCTTTGGCTGGGTCGACCGCGAGCATCACATCGTGCATCTGCCCTTGGCGCACGCTCGGCAGTTGATGCTGGAGCGAGGCTGGCCCGCATCAGAGGACGATGGCCGTGGGCATTAAACCCGTTCTGGCGCTGCTGGCGTGCCTGGTGTTGCAACCGGTCATGGCCCAGGGCTTCGACCCGTTTACCGCCGCTGGCATCGACAGCAGCCGCGTGGGCAGCCACCTGGCCCTGGACACGCGCTTTACCGATCAGCACGGCGGCTCGGTGCGCCTGGGCGATTTGTTCAACGGCCAACCGACGCTGCTGGTGCCGTTGTACTTCCGCTGCCCGAATGTGTGTGGTGCGGCGCTCTCGACCTTGTTCAGCCAACTGGCGAACCAGCCTTACCGCCTGGGACGGGACTTCCAGGTCATCGCCTTCAGCTTCGACCCGCGTGAGGACGTGGGCGCCGCCCGCGAAGAACTGGCCAAGCTCAGCCAGCACTGGCCGGCATTGGCCAACGCGCCCGGCCTGCACCTGCTGACCGGCGACGCGGCTGCCAGCCAGACCCTGGCCGACTCGATTGGGTTCGGTTACCGCTTCGATCCGCAGCAACAACAATACGCCCACAGTTCGGCGGTGGCGGTGGTCACCGCTGACGGACGCTTGTCGCGCTGGCTCTATGGCCTGGGCTACCAGGCCAGCGACCTGCGCCTGGCGCTCACCGAAGCCGGGCAGGGCAAGCTCGGCGCAATCAAGGAGCAGCTGTTGTTGCTGTGCTACCACTACGACCCCCAAAGCGGCACCTATAGCAGCCGGATTATCTTACTGCTCCAGGTGGCCGGCGTCGCAACGGTGCTGGTGCTGGGCCTGTTTATCGGCCTGGCCGTACGCCGCGAACGGCGGAGGGCGCCATGAGCGAACATTTCCTGCGCCTGTGGCCGGCGCAAGCCTCGGATTATGCGGTGTCGGTGGATTGGCTGGTGATTGGCTTCACGGCCATGATGGCGCTGTTTGTGGTGCCGGTCTTCGTGGCGCTGTGGGTGTTTATCTGGCGCTATCGACGCGGCCGCGTGGCAGACCGTGACCACCGCCCGCAAAGCAACCTGCCCATCGAACTGGCCTGGATCATCCTGCCGTTCATTGGCTCGCTGGTGGTCTTCCTGTTTTCCGCGCGGTTGTTTTTCATCGCGCGTACGCCGCCGGATGACGCGCTGGAAGTGCAAGTTACCGCCCGGCAGTGGATGTGGAAATTCCAGCACCAGGGCGGCCAGCGCGAGATCAACACCTTGCACGTGCCGGCCCGGCGCCCGGTGAAGTTGACGATGATTTCCGAGGACGTGATCCACAGCCTGTTTTTCCCCAGCCTGCGCATCAAGCAGGACGTGCTACCAGGACGCTACAGCATGCTGTGGTTCCAGGCCGAGCACAGCGGCACCTACGAGGTGTACTGCGCCGAATACTGCGGCACCGACCATGCGGCCATGCTGGCACGCCTGGTGGTGCTGGACCCCGCCGACTACGAGCACTGGCTGACTGAAAACGGCAGCGCCGCCGACCTCGCCAGCCAGGGCGAAACCCTGTACCGCCAATACGGCTGCGGCAGTTGCCACGATTCGGGCAACGCGCCGCCGCTGGCCGGGGTGTTCAATCGCACGGTACAGCTGGCCGATGGCAGCCAGGTGAAGGCCGATGAAGCCTACCTGCGAGACAGCATCCTGTTGCCGCAAAAACAACTGGTGGCCGGCTACCTGCCGATCATGCCGACCTACAGCAACCTGCTGGACGAAGAGGCCGTGCAGCGCCTGGTGGCCTATCTGCGCACACTGCCTGGAGATCCCAAATGAGCCAACCCAGCTACCTGCATAAACAAGGCCTGCGCTCGTGGTTCCTGACCCGCGACCACAAGCGCATCGCGGTGCTGTACATGCTCACCGTGACCTTCTTTTTCTTTGCCGGCGGACTGGCGGCGAGCCTGATCCGCATCGAACTGGTGACCCCGGAAGGCGACTTGCTCACCGCCGATGGTTACAACCGCGCGTTTACCCTGCATGGGGTGATCATGGTCTGGTTTTTCCTGATTCCCTCGATTCCCAGCGTGTTCGGCAATTTTCTGGTGCCGATCATGATCGGGGCCAAAGACATGGCGTTTCCGCGCCTGAACCTGTTCAGTTGGTACCTGTTGCTGGGCGGTGGTTTGTTCACCCTGCTCGCGCTGCTGTTGGGTGGGGTCGATACCGGCTGGACCTTCTACACGCCGTTGTCGACGATGTTCAGCAACGGCCATGTGGTCGCGGTGATCTGCGGGGTGTTTATCGCCGGGTTTTCGTCGATCTTCACCGGCGTCAATATCATCGCCACCGTGCATACCTTGCGCGCGCCGGGCATGACCTGGATGCGCCTGCCGCTGTTCATCTGGTCGATGTACGCCACCTCAATCATCCTGGTACTGGCCACGCCGGTGCTGGCGATCACGCTGGTGCTGGTGGCCGCCGAGCACCTGTTCAATATTGGCGTGTTCGACCCGAAACTGGGCGGCGACCCGCTGCTCTTCCAGCACCTGTTCTGGTTCTACAGCCACCCGGCGGTGTACATCATGATTTTGCCGGCCATGGGCGTGGTCAGCGAACTGATCACGGCGGCAGGGCACAAGCGTATTTTCGGTTATCGTTTTGTCGCCTGGTCGAGCGTGGCGATTGCTGTCATTGGCTTTCTGGTATGGGGCCATCACATGTTTGTGGCCGGGCAGTCGATGTACGCCAGCCTGGTGTTCTCGCTGTTGAGTTTTCTGGTGTCGATTCCGTCGGCGATCAAAGCCTACAACTGGAGCGCCACGCTGTACAAAAGTGACCTGACGCTGCACGCGCCGTTCCTGTTCGCGCTGACTTTTATCGGCTTGTTCATCATCGGTGGCGTCACCGGGCTGTTTCTCGCGCTGCTCGCGGCAGATTTGCATGCGCACGACACGTATTTCGTGGTCGCGCATTTCCACTACATCATGGTCGGGGCGGCGGTGGCGGGGTACTTTGGCGCGCTGCATTTCTGGTGGCCGAAAATCACTGGCCGGCTGTACTCGCAGCTGTGGGGCAAGATCACCGCGATCCTGATTTTCTGCGGCTTCAACCTGACGTTTTTCCCGCAGTTTTTGCTCGGCTACCTGGGCATGCCCAGGCGTTATCACAGCTATGACCCGGACTTTCAGTTCCTCAATGTGTTGTCCTCCGCCGGCGCGTCGATCCTGGCCGTGGCCTACGTGCTGCCGTTCTTTTACCTGCTTGGCTCGTTGCGTTGGGGCGAGCGGGCGCCCATCAATCCCTGGGAGGCTGCCGGGCTTGAGTGGCGCGTGGCATCACCGCCGCCAGTGCATAATTTCGAAGCACCGGTGACGGTGGATTTCGAAGCGTACGACTATTCACCCGAGGCGCGTCGTGATCCGCTCTGACGAAAAGCCCTCCGAGCCGTTCGTGGCCTGGGCCCAGCAGCGCGACGCCGCACGCCTGGGCATGTGGCTGTTCCTGGCCAGCGAAGCAATGATGTTCGGCAGCCTGATCATGGTCGCCTGGTTGCTGCGGTTGCAGCACCCGGACGGGGTGGCGGAGGCGGTGGCGGGGCTGCATTACTGGCTGGCGGCCGGCAATACGTTCCTGCTGTTGACCAGCAGCTTGCTGATGACCCTGGCGATGGCCGCCGGTGAGCCGCGCCGGGTGCGTCACTGGCTGCTCGGCGCTGCACTGTTGAGTGTGTTGTTCCTGGGCTGCAAGGGCATTGAGTATGGCCTGGAGATTCAAGAGGGCGTGTTGCCTGGTTTCGCCCAGGCGTCGCATTGGCAAGTGCCCTCGGCGCAGTTGTTCATGAACCTGTATTTCATCGCCACGGCGTTGCACGGCGTGCATGTGCTGGTCGCCGTCGGCCTGGCGCTGTGGCTGTATCGTTCGCTGGGACGCGGCACGCTGGCGGAGCATCAGGCGGACACACGGCTGGAAATGATCAGCCTGTATTGGCACTTGGTCGATGGGATCTGGATTGTGTTGTTCCCCACCCTCTACCTGGTAGGGCGTTGAGATGAGCAAGGCAGGCGCACTGAAGGTCTACACCGGGTTGTTGCTGCTGTTGGCGCTGCAGTTGCTGTGTGCAACGTTCTGGCCCCGACAGGGCGGCGTGATCATGCTCGCCGCCGGTGCGCAGTTCCTGCTGTTGTTGCTGTTCTACCTGGGGCTGTACCGTCACCGCGGTTGGGCGCGCCTGTTTGGCTGGGCGTACCTGCTGTGGCTGTTGGTGATGGTGGTGTTTATCCTCGGTGAATCAGCCACCCGCTGAACTCAGGCGCACCGGCACCGATTTGGCCGCCGGCACTTTACTGCGCTCGGCATGGTGCCAGAGCGGCACCAGCGGGTTGCATTCGGGGTAGTAGGCCGCAGCACAGTCCTCGGGAATATCGTAGGAAATGATGTCGAACGGACCGACCTGACGCTTTACCTCAGGCTCGTGCCTCCTTCAGACCGATGTCTGGGAAGGCGCCGATCGAGAACCGATTCTCCTTGCCATGCAGCCGATACTTCAAACGCTAGAACTTGGAAGGCGGTTTTCCTGCTTTGCTCGACGCCCTTACCTCCAAGTAGAGGCCAGGAACATCGCGGTCGGCGTGCTTGCGGTGTTCGGTCAGCGTGCGGATGAAGGCATCGCTGGGTTTTCGTCTGAAAATGAGTGGGGGCATCGTTTTTTTAAAATCGAAATTTGCCCCCAATTATTCCCTCATGAGCTCTGGAAACCAGTGGAATTGGACGGACGAATTTCGACTGAATTTAGCTATAACCTTATGTTAATAAAAGGTTTATTGGGGTTTTGTGGAATTCTGTTACAGGCTGTCGGGGTCGCCAAAGAACATCTGAATTCGCGACCGCAACCAACGCTCCCCCGGATCATTGTCCTGCGACCCACGCCACGCCATGTGCAATTCAAACGTACGCACCGGCAACGGCGGCTCTTCAGCTCGCAAGCCGCCCGCAGACGTCAGCGCCTCAGCGGCATAATCCGGCACGGTCGCGACGATATCGGTACCCGCCAGCAACGTTCCCAACCCGTTGAACTGCGGCACAGCCAGCACCACGTGACGCTTGCGGCCCAGTTTCTCCAGTTCTTCATCGAGAAACCCACTCAAGTCCCCGGCAAACGACACCAGTGCATGGGGCCGCGCGCAGAAGTCATCCAGGCTCATGGAGCCGGGCATGCTGTCGGCCCGCAGCAGCATCGGTTTGCTGCGGCGCAATACCTTGCGCTTGGCGTTGGCCGGCAGGTCGGTGGTGTAGCTCACGCCAATCGAGATTTCCCCGGAGGCCAGCAGGCCCGGCATCAGGATGTAGTTGACGCGGCGCACCACCAGTACGATGCCGGGGGCTTCGGCGCGCAGGCGCTTGAGCAGCAGCGGCAGCAGGGCGAACTCGACGTCGTCCGACAGGCCGATGCGGAACACGGCGGTGCTGGTGGCCGGGTCAAACTCGGATGCGCGGCTGACGGCCGTGGAAATCGAGTCCAGGGCCGGGGAGAGCAGGGCGAAGATCTCTACCGCACGGGCCGAAGGCTCCATGCTGCGCCCGGTACGCACGAACAGTGGGTCGTCGAACAGGCCACGCAGGCGTGATAACGCCGCGCTGATGGCCGGCTGGCCCAGGAACAATTTCTCGGCAGCACGGGTCACACTGCGTTCATGCATCAAGGTTTCGAATACGATCAACAGGTTGAGGTCGACACGACGCAGGTCGTTACGGTTCATCTTGTGTCCCAGGCAGCGTCAGTAAACTTGACGGGAGCGACCATATAAGAACAATGGCCGGCATGAATCTTACGGGGAAAGGCTGGTACTCTGCACCGGCTAATTCAGTTTTCCTACGTGACTTGGTACGTTTTCCGTATATGCGGAATCAATGACAGGCATGTCGACTATTAACGGCGACCGGTGGTCTTGCTCCGAAAGCCCAGATAGAGTTCATGGCAATAGAGGTTACTTTGACGAGGTTTGCGATGTCCCGCACGATCCGTTTTCACAAGTTTGGTCCGGCCGAGGTGCTCAAATGCGAAGAGCATGCAGCCGCTAAGCCCGCACCGGGCGAAGTGCAGGTGCGCGTCGAGGCGATTGGCATCAGCTGGTACGACATTCTCTGGCGCCAGAACCTTGCGTCGTCCCATGCCCGCCTGCCATCAGGCCTGGGCCATGAGATGGCCGGCGTGGTTGTGGCCGTGGGCGAAGGCGTCGATGACCTGGCGGTGGGTGACAAGGTCGCCAGCTTCCCTGCCGAGAGCCCCAATGATTACCCGGTGTACGGCGAACAGATCGTGCTGCCGCGTTCGGCGCTGACGCGTTACCCGGACGTCTTGAGCCCGATTGAAGCCAGCGTGCACTACACGCCGCTGCTGATTGCCTACTTTGCGTACATGGACCTGGCGCGGGTCAAACCCGGGCAATTCGCCCTGGTGACGGACGCCAGCCACTGTGCCGGCCCTTCCTTTGTGCAACTGGGTAAGGCCCTGGGTGTGCGGGTGATCGCTGCGACCAAGACCAGTGACGAGCGCGAATACCTGCTGTCCCTCGGGGCAGAAAAGGTCATCGTCACCGAAGAACAGGACCTGCTGATGCAAGTCAACAAGTTCACCGACAACCGCGGCGTGGACGTGGTGTTTGATGGCTTGGGTGGCCCGCAGATGTCGTTGCTGGGCGACGTACTGGCGCCCCGTGGCAGCCTGGTGCTGTATGGTCTGCAAGGTGGCAACCAGACACCATTCCCGGCCTGCGCAGCGTTCCAGAAGAATATTCAGTTCTTTGTGCACTGCATCGGCAACTTCACCGGCAAGCCGGAACTGGGCATCATCCAGGACCACGTAGCCCTGCAGCGTGCCTTGCGTGACATCAACCAACTGACGGCTGACAAAGTACTGGTGCCGCTGAAAACCACGGTGTTTCCGTTCAGCCAGTTCGTGGAAGCGCACCGTTATATGGACGAATGTCCGTGCCGAGAACGTGTTGCCTTGCAGGTAGAAGCTGTTTGATCTGTGGGAATATTCTCAAGCGAGTATTCCTTCCCCCGGGCGCATGGGGCAAATGCGCCATTTGACAGGATTTAACCTGCTCATCGCTGGAACCGGGATTTCTAGGTTTCAGCCCGATAAATCACCTGTTTACCCCTGACGCCGCCCTGAATTCCAGCGCGGCGTTGTCGTGTCCGGGCATTCGATATTCAGGGCGCGCCGCCGTCTGAACTGGTTTTAGTCCAGGTTCTGTATCTGTTAATCATTATTCAAGCGCTGATAATTGCCCCTCAACTTTCATCTCAAGGATTGAGCAATGATTGAATATCTGAAGTCGCCCCGTGCACCCGTTACGTTCAATAACGCCCGGTATACCCGTTCAGGCGAAACACTATTAATTAAGTTGGTTTTGTCGGATGGTTCTTTAATTTTTAAGTTAAAACAGGGTAGGAGCTTGTCGGACCATTCCTAAGACCGCCCTTTTTGACTGCGCACCCCGGTTGGGTGGCGCGCTTGCAGGCTGGAAGCCTCGAAGCGCCCGCTCGCAAACCGGGCCCGGTGCTAATCTCCATTGAATGTCACATGTTGTAACGCCCCTCAGAAACAACAGGTCAGGCAACTGCCGTTAACGGTTGCCCGAAACTGATATTTCAACTCAGGTAGTAGAACTATGAGCGCTATTCACGAACAAGCCATGAACTATGTCTATCAACAAGTATTACAACGCTTGGTTGGGCATTTCTCTCGAACAGAACGCACCTCGCTTCAGTTATTGATTCAACGCATTGTGGTAGCGGCAGGCGGCATGGAGCGGATCGGTGAATATAAAGTGCTGTTGGCGCATGGTGCGGGTGCTGGCAGCAGCTATGTCTTGACGTTGTTGCGCGCGGCCCAGTTGACGCTTGCGGGCCGGGCGCCGGGCACGTTCCAGTTGCGCGTGGCTACCTTGCGCCATGCCGGCATGACGCAAACCGCGCTGGACACGCTGCATCGCGGCTATAGCGCGTTGTTTTTGCATGACGACCCGCGTGTCGAACTGCTGATGGTGGAGAACCGCGAAGTGTTGCCGTTCAACCACCTGCGTCCGGCATCGGCAACCGCGCGCGATAACAGTCGGCGCAATGTGCTGATGGTGGGGCACCAGACCTCGGGCGATCTTCGTCAAACCCTGTGCAACGACGCCTACCTGGCCCTCGGCGACTTTTACCAGCGCGTCACCACGTGCAATGGCGGCGTGCATGCATTGGTCAGCGGTGATTCTGCTCGCAAGCAACGCGAATACCTGGCGTGGTTGAAAAGGGCCGCACTGTTGGCCGGTGCAACGCTCCCGGAGCAAGAGCCCCTGGTGCTCAGCGGCCTGTTCGCACGTATGGACGAGTGGAGTAACGTGTATTACGGCGACCTGTATGGCGAGCACTACGAAAAAGTCGACACGTGCGACACAGACGCACCCCGCCACCTGGCCTATGTCAGCGTTGCCGACTTGATGGAGGAGGTCGACTACCCGGGGGGTTCGCTGTTGCGGCAGTTTATGGCCTATCAACCGGACGAGTTTGGCTTTCATTTCAGCCACGCGAGTTGCGCGAACCCTTTGCTGATGGCCCATCTACGAGGCTTGCAAGCCGAGTGCCTGCGGGAACTGGACTACGAGGAGGGCGCACAGGGCTTTATGCAGCAGGCCGCGCTGTTCATGCGGCACAAGCAGATTCCCGAACATCTGATAGCCCAGGCAGCGACCCCGGATGGCCGCGCGTTGTCGGCCGGCTACGCCCAGGCAATGTTTGGCCTGGATGACAATCAATTGAATTGCCTGATGTTTTCGCCGTTTATCGGCCACGGCGAGCGCCTCGAAAGCTTTTTGCGCGAATGCCACCCCGGCATGCTGGTGGCACTTGCGGAGCTGCACAAGGCACTGCAAGGCAAGCCGGTGGCCGAGATGCTCGTGCAATGGGCCATCGACATCAGTGGGCTACCGCTTCACCTGCTGCAACACCTCTACCGCAAGCGACCTGCCGCAGCGGTGCCGTGCATGGCACCGCCGCAGCACGCTACCGCCGCCATGGCAACCCGCCAATTGGCCGGGCGTTAACGGGGTGGTAGCGGGTGACCCGCGATGAGGCGCAAGGATGACCGGCAAACGGAGTTTGCCTACCAGGCGGTGTATCGCTACATGATCAACCTCATCAACGAGGTGGGTACCGATGCCCGGGTAAAATTGCCGTCACTGCGGCAGTTATCGGAGCGCCTGAACGTCTCGATCTCGACCATTCAATACGCCTACTCGCTGCTGGAGAAGGAAGGCCGGGTGTATTCGGTGGCCAAGTCAGGCTACTACGCCTGGCCGGTGTTGAACAAACCGCCAGGCAGCAGCGGGGGTGACCTGCTGGAGCGCCTCTACGCCAGTGCACGGCGCCCGGGAATGTTGGTGCTCAGTGCCGATGAGCCAGCACTTGGGGCGTCTCTGGATGGGGCACTGTTGCTGCTCGAGCGCGAACTCTTGCGGCACTACCCAAGTCACCTGCAGCCATGGTCGCAGCCGTGCGGCGTCTGGGAATTGCGCGCGGCGCTCGCGGCGCGCTACACCTCGTCGCCGACCCGCTGCTGGCAGGCGGATGAGGTTTATATCGGCGCCGATCTGCGTGGGGTGCTGGAAATTCTGATCGAGGTGCTTGGGCTCAAAGGCGCCGCAATCATCGTGGAGTCACCCTGCGACTGGCTGATTCTGCGATTGTTGCAGGGCGCGGGGGTGAAGATTGTTGAATTGCCTTTCACCGCGCAGGATGGCCTGGACCTGGCGGCGCTGGAGCAATTACTCGGTACCGAGCCGGTTCAACTGGCGTTGCTGTCCTCCAGCGTCAGCCTGCCGTCAGGCATCGTCCTGCCCAACCATGACCGCACTGAGTTGGTTCGGTTGCTGAACCAGCATGGTTGTTGGTTGTTAGAAAATGACAGCCATGGCGACCTGGCCTTCGAGCAGCCCATCACGGCGTTGCGGGACCTGGCCAACCCTGAACGGCTGATGGTGTTTTCCACCTTCGAGAAAGCGCTCGGGCCTGAAGCGCCGTTTGGCTATTTGCTGTCGCGCCACTTCAGCGGTGAGCTGCAACGCCAATTTTTGCTGCGCGCGTTCCGGTTGTCATCCATTCGCCAGCGGGCGATTGCGCGGCTCTACCAAAGCGGCAGAGTCGACCAGCATCTGCGGGAGTTGCGACCCAGGCTCAAAGAACAGGCCCGGGTAATGAGCCGGTACCTGGATGAGCACCTGGGGCAACAAGTGAGTTACCGAATGCCGGTTGCTGGCGCTACCTTCTGGTTACGCTCAACCGCGCCGGTGGACATGCGCCAAGTGTTCCAGCGCCTGCTCGCCCGGCAGGTGGTGATAGCGCCAGGAGAGTTGTTCAGCATCAGCGGCCTGCACTGCCAGCATCTGCGACTGAGCCACACCGTTGAGGGTCCCCATCACCTGGAGAATGCCTTGGTTGAACTGGCCCTGGCGTTGAGGCAGGCACAGACCGGTACTGAATGAAATTTCGCTGATTGTTGTAGGATTTATAACGTCGCGGAGCAGTCCAACTCTCAGTAAACTGCATTCTTTTTCCGAATCCTTACTCTTTCAGAGGTTTATGCATGACTCTCAGTCCTTTTGCGGGCAAGCCGGCACCAGCTCAACTGCTGGTAGACATCCCGCGACTGGTAACGGCCTATTACACCGGCCAACCTGATGCAGCGATCTCCACCCAGCGCGTCGCCTTTGGTACCTCCGGGCATCGTGGCAGTTCGTTCGACCTGAGCTTCAATGAATGGCACGTGCTCGCCATCAGCCAGGCAATTTGCCTTTACCGTGAAGCCCAGGGCATCAACGGCCCTTTGTTTGTCGGCCTGGACACCCACGCACTGTCTACCCCAGCCGGCGCCAGCGCCCTGGAAGTGCTGGCGGCCAATGGCGTGCACGTGATGTTGGCCGAAGGCGATGAGTACACCCCGACACCGGCGATTTCCCACGCCATTATTTGCTACAACCGTGGTCGCACCAGTGGCCTGGCCGACGGCATCGTTATCACGCCGTCCCACAACCCGCCACAAAGCGGCGGCTACAAGTACAACCCGCCTAATGGCGGCCCGGCCGATACCCACGTCACCAAGTGGATCGAAGCCAAGGCCAACGAACTGCTGGCCAACAAGCTGGCCGGGGTCAAGCGCATTACTCACGCCCAGGCGCTCAAGGCCGACACCACTCATCGCCACGACTACCTCAACACCTACGTGGCCGACCTGGTCAACGTCATCGATTTTGATGCCATCCGCAACGCCGGCTTGCGCCTGGGCGTCGACCCGCTGGGCGGAGCAGGGGTGCGCTACTGGTCGGCCATCGCCGAACACCATCGCCTTAACCTTGACGTGGTGAACACGCAAGTCGACGCCACCTTCCGCTTCATGAGCGTCGACTGGGACGGCCAGATCCGCATGGACCCATCCTCCAGCTACGCCATGCAGGGCTTGATCGGCCTCAAGGACCGCTACGACGTGGCGTTCGCCTGCGACCCGGACCACGACCGCCACGGCATCGTGACGCCATCCGGTGGCTTGCTGGCGCCGAACAACTACCTTGCAGTGTCTATCGATTACCTGTTCCAAAACCGCCCGCAATGGCGCGCCGATGCTGCGGTGGGCAAAACCGTGGTCAGCAGCGGCTTGATTGACCGAGTGGCCAAACGTATTGGCCGTCGCCTGTACGAAGTGCCAGTGGGCTTCAAGTGGTTTGCCGACGGCCTGTTCGAAGGCTCACTGGGGTTTGGCGGCGAAGAAAGCGCCGGTGCCTCGTTCCTGCGCAAGGACGGCAGCGTCTGGAGCACTGACAAGGATGGCTTGATCCCGGCGCTGCTGGCGGCGGAGATGACCTCGCGCAAAGGCCAGGACCCGAGCCAGATCTACCGTGGGCTGACGGATGCGTTGGGTGAGCCGTTCGCCATTCGTGTGGATGCCAAGGCCACGCCGGCGCAGAAAGCCCTGCTGGGCAAGCTGTCGCCGGACCAGGTGACGTCCACGCAGTTGGCCGGGGAAAGCATTCAGCAGATCCTCAGCCATGCACCGGGTAACGACCAGGCAATCGGCGGGCTGAAAGTCATGACCGAAAACGGCTGGTTCGCCGCGCGGCCATCGGGTACCGAAGACATCTACAAGATCTACGCCGAGAGTTTTATCGGTGAGGATCACCTCAAGCAACTGGTGGAAGAAGCGCAGGTGTTGGTGGACGGGGCGATCTCGGCTAACTGATACCCAACCTGTGACTGATTGACCTGTGGCGAGGGAACTTGCTCCCGCTGGACTGCGTAGCCGTCCCATTTTTGGGGGCGCTTCGCACCCCAGCGGGAGCAAGCTCCCTCGCCACATTCAACCTCGGTCAGGCGAGGTCGACCAACACGATCTCGCTGTCTTCAATCGCCGTCACCCGCAACAGCTGTTCATCCTCAACCGCCACGCCGTCCCGAGCTTGTGCACGCAAGCCATTGACTTCAATCACCCCGGTGGCCGGCACCAGGTAGGCGCGGCGCCCGCTTTCCAGCCGATACTCGGCACTTTCACCGGCTTTCAGGTTGGCCGCCACCAAACGTGCATCAGCACGAATGCGCAGGCTTTCGCTGTCTCCAGCCTTGCCACTGGCCAGGGTTACAAACCCTTCGCGGTCGCCCTTGGGAAATGGCTTGGCACCCCACGATGGTGGCAAACCGGCTTCGTTGGGAATAATCCAGATCTGGAAAATCTTGGTGGGCGTGGCTTCCAGGTTGTATTCACTGTGGGCGATCCCGGTGCCGGCGCTCATCACTTGCACGTCGCCAGCCTCGGTACGGCCCTTGTTGCCCAGGTTGTCGGCATGGCTGATGGCGCCTTCGCGCACATAGGTGATGATTTCCATGTCCCGGTGCGGGTGTTGCGGGAAGCCGGTGCCCGGTGCGATGAGGTCGTCGTTCCATACCCGCAGGTTGCCCCAGTGCATGCGCTTGGGGTCGTGGTATTCGGCGAAGGAAAAGTGGTGGTGTGCGTCCAGCCAACCGTGATTGGCGCCGCCCAGCGTATTAAAAGGTCGAAGTTCAAGCATGATCGTCTCCTGTGGATGGGAGCCATGATCCAATAGCGCTAGATCGATAAAAAGCGTAAAAACTGCCGGATTCCTATCGAATACTTCGATGCCTATGCTCAGGGGTTATCTTCACTTCATCGCCTAACTGCATGAGCGCAAAGCAATTGGCTGGAACTGTGGGGCATTTGCGGCGAACATAGGGCTCTTGTCCGAGTTAAAGCATCGCAGGAGTCCGCGTGCCGCAACACACCCCCGATCTGCCTCCCGAACTGCGGCCGCTGGCCGAAATGCCCCTGTTGAAACGGCTTGCTGCCCGATTGTTTGGCCACGGCCTGACGCGGCTGCGCGCCCAGCACCGTTTCTCCTGGCTGCACGGCCAGGCCGACGGATTTCGCAGTGGCCACACCGCCGGTGTGGAGTATGGCTATCAGGAAGGCAAGGCAGACGGCATCGAAGAAGGCCGCCAGGTCCTGCTGATTCGCGACTTCCGCCCGGATGAACACACGGCACCGGGCGTTGATGACAGCCTGTTCGATGACTGGCGCCTGCCGCTGACCGCCGAGTTGAAAAAGCGCATCAAGGCCGACGTGGCGCGCCTGCTGCCGGCGCATGCCCAACCGAGTGCCGCGCAATGGAAGATGATCTTCAGCGACACACCCTCCACCTCGGTGATCGCCGGCGCCGGCGCCGGCAAATCCACCTCGCTGGTGCTGCGTATCCTGCTGCTGACCCATTACCTGGGCTTTGAACTCAGTTCGATGACTGTGGTGACCTTCACCCGCGAGTCGCGCAAGGACTTCATCAAAAAACTCATGGAAATTCTCGCCTTGTGGGGCCAACCCCTTGGCATGAAAGAAGCCCAGGCCGTGGTGCGTACCTTTCATTCACGCATTTTGCCAATGGTGCGCAGCCTGCCGGGGCTTGAGCGCCTGCAGGCGTTCGAGAACCTCAACACCCGCACCGAGGCCGGCTTTGATGAAGCCGACAGCAATCCCTTCGAGCTGCGGATTAACGACGCCCAGCGTCAGCAATTGAATGCCTGCTATCACCAGTTGCATCGTCGTCACGCGCGCTTTCGCGAGCTGATTGCCCCGTTGGCGCGCCATGCACTGCAACTCAAGGAGCTGGAGCGCGACCATCCAGACGTGCAGAAGCGCGTGGCGGTGACTGAATTGGCCGCCAAGCGTGATGAAGAACTTTGCGATGTGATCGAAGACCTGTGGTTTCGCGCCGGCGCCTGGCCGATCAAGGGCATCGAGCCCAACCGCCAGACCTTCGATATCAATGGCGCGCAGTTTCATTGCCATGGCTACATTGCCGAGCTCGATGCCTGGGTCGTACTGGGCTTCGACCCTCGGGAAAACGCCCAGGTCAGCCGGCCCGGCGCCAAGTTGTCGGTGCGCGCTGAGTGGGCAGTAAAACGCACCTTGTTTCAAGCTTTCTGCCGTAAGCCGCTGATATGGCTAGAAAGTTATGACTCATCCAAACGTGTTTTGAGCAGCTTGGCGGGCGATGCCACCGCGGGCCCGGGCTTCGATTACAAGGTCAAGGGCGAGCTGGGTTCGGCACCGCTGCTGGACAGCTTTGTCGCCGCCGCGGGGTTCATCGAGAACCTCGGGCTGGATGTGCCCACTGCCGTGGGCAAGATGAGTTTCGCCAAGGACGACCCGGACCGGTTTTATTTCGAAGCGCTGAGTATTTTCTGGAGAGCCCTGGAAGACCACCTGCTGGACCAGTCGCCACCCGTGATGACCTACAACCGGATGTTTTCACTGTTTGGCGAAAACACTCCGGAAAACCTCAAGCTGCTCAACGACGGGCTGTTGCGCCCCATGTCGCATCTGATGATCGACGAATTCCAGGACGTCTCGCCGCAGATCGTTTCGTGGCTGCGTGCCAGCCTGCGCGAGATTCGCAGCCGCGGCCCCGCCATGCACGTGGGCCGTGGCGCCCAGCGCTCGTCGCTGTTGTGCGTGGGGGACGATTGGCAGTCGATTTATGGCTGGCGGGGCAGTTCTCCCAAGTATTTCATGGAGTTCGGCAAGGAGTTCCCGTCACCCACCACCACACGGGTGATGCTGGGCGAGAACTACCGCAGCCATCAGCACGTTATCGATGCCGCCGAACATATCGTGCGGGCTGCACCGGCCATCAGCGGCAAGAAAGCCAAGGCGAGCGGCACACCCAAGGCGTTGGTGCCGGTTACCGTGCGTGATCGGGATGACGCTGCCCTGGGCCAGCAACTGCTGGCACACTATCAAAAGGGTGATTCGATCTTGATGCTGTATCGAAAAAGTAGCGATAAGCTATTGATACAGGAGCATATTCAGTCGGTAGTTAATGTGGATTCTAACTTGCCGTATGGCAGCCGTCGGCTCAAGCAACTGACCTATCACAGCGCCAAGGGTTTGCAGGCGGATGCGGTATTCCTGCTGGGAGATTGCCAGCACCTGACCAGTTCGCCGTACAAGAATCAGGTCTACCGGATGGCGGGCCTGGGCAAGGACGGCGATACCGAAGCCTACGACAGTGCGCAAAAAGACGAAGTACTACGCCTGGCCTATGTGGGGATTACCCGCGCAGTGAGCCATTGCTATTGGTATGTCGAAAGCCAGGAGGGCCAAGGGGTGAATGTGCCGAAGGCGTCGGATCGGGTTGCCGGAGACAAGCCGTTTTTTGATGATCAGCGCATCAGCAAATCATAAGGGGTGACGTTGAATCCTGTGGCGAGGGAGCTTGCTCCCGCTGGAGTGCGCAGCGCTCCCAGGATTTTGGGGCTGCTACGCAACCCAGCGGGAGCAAGCTCCCTCGCCACAAGATACCTGCGCCGCTCGATCAAGCCCTTAGCGACAGCGGCGGCACAAACGACTCCAATTCGTCCTCTACGGCTTCGATGATCCGCTCTACGTCGGCGGCGTTCATCACTGTGGAGCAGGGAATGCCAGCAATCGCAATCAGGGTTTCTCCGCTGGCACGGTCGAACAGGCGCGCGATCATACTGCCGGGAGCATCCATGCTCGCCTCAAAGCCCATGGGATGAAAATGCCAGCGCATCAGCTGGCAGGCGTTGGGGAACGTTACTTTGTTCATGTTGCCCACCTTGTTCATTGAGCGCTTCCTTTAGCTCGCTGCAGGGGCGCCATGACCGTCACTGGTCCTGGCCGTCTTGAGCTCTAAAAATAGCATTCGTTCCCATCGGCCATGGAAGTTTTTTAGCTCCATTCGGCAGTTGTTTTCAGGAAATTTGACGTGGGTCATGTCCTACGCAGTATTGGGCAAATGGCCATTATTCAGAACTGTCAAATGGCCATTGAACCCGCCCGAAAAGTTGGGCAAGCTCGCAGGTCATCCCAGCCGCAGAGCGCTCCATGCCCGAGTTCACCCCGGATGATTCCCAGCAAACCCAGGCCACCGGCGAATTGGTGTTACGTCACCACCTGTGCTGGAAGCACCGCGACCTGGACGGTGTGATGTCGTACTACCATCCGGACATCCAGTACCACGATTTCTTCCAGAACCGGGTAGTTGGTGCGAGCGATCTGCGCGCGTACCTGCAAGCGAGCATGCCCCGGGGCGCAGACGAGGCGATTGAGCACACCGACCGCATCCGCGCCGACGGCGACACTGCGTTCATCCAGTACCGCATCACCTTGCGCGGCGGCCAGGGCCTGGTGTCGTTTCGCACCAGCGAAGCCATCACCGTGCGCGATGGCCTGATCTGGCGGGTCAACGAATACGCGTCCCTGGTGCACGAGCAGTCGGCCAGCCGCAGCGAGACCACGCGCCCCACCGTCAGCCGCCTGGGCCTGTCGCCCCAGCAACTGAGCTACATGGCCAACGACCTGCAACACTACTTCGAGCGCCAGCAACCCTACCTGGACCCCGAGCTGGACCTGCAACGGGTGGCAAAAGAGTGCGGGTACAGCCGCAACCAGATTTCTTATCTGTTGAACCAGGTGCTGGGCCAAAGCTTTTACCGCTACGTCAACCAGGCGCGCCTGCAGCATTTGCTGGCGGCACTGGACAATGCCACGCCGCCGATCCGTATTGACGAACTGGCATTTGCCGCCGGCTTCAATTCGACGTCGGCGTTCTACAGCTGCTTTCGCCAGCACACCGGCCAGTCGCCCAAGGCCTACGTCAAACAAATTTCCCTGCGTGCACGCGCGCAAGACAGCCCCTGAGGCCAGGCTCTAGGATCACTGCCATCGAAGTGTGGTGGTGGAGCTTGGCATGCCTGCATGGCGCAATATCAGTTTATGGATGGACCAGTTGGACGAGCCGCTGGTGGCACGTGCCTCGCTTGAGCACGACCTGGACGTCAACGTGGCCATTATCGGCGCCGGCTATACCGGGCTCTGGACCGCGTATTACCTGAAACGCCAAGCGCCTGAGCTGAAGATCGCGATCATTGAAGCGCAAACCGCCGGGTTCGGCGCCTCTGGCCGCAACGGCGGCTGGCTGATGGGCAACCTGCTGGGGGAAGACCGCCTGCTGGCGGGATTGTCCGCAGCGCCGCGCCGCGCTTCGTTTGACCTGCTGCACGCCATCCCCGATGAAGTCGCACAAGTGATCGAGCGCGAAGGCATCGACTGCGACTACCGCAAGGGCGGCGTGCTGTATTGCGCCGCGCGCTATCCCGAACAGGAGGCCACCCTGCGTGCATACCTGGCCAAACTCCACAGCCAGGGCCTGACCGACGACGATTACCGTTGGCTCGGCCCGCAGCAATTGGCCGAACAGATCCGCATCGCCAAGCCCTATGGCGGCATCTATGCACCCCACGTCGCCACGATTCACCCGGCCAAGCTGGTGCGCGGCCTGGCGCGGGTGGTCGAGCAGATGGGCGTCACGATTTACGAAAACAGCCCCGTCACCCACTGGCAGTCCGGCAGCCTGCGCACCGCTAAAGCCGCGGTGCGCGCCTCCTGGGTAGTGCCGGCGGTTGAAGGCTATGCCACCACGCTGGCGCCGCTGGGCCGCTACCAGTTGCCGGTGCAAAGCCTGATCGTCGCCACCGAGCCGTTGCCGGCCAGCACTTGGGACGAAATCGGCCTGAACCGTGGCCAGGCATTCGGCGAAAGCAGCCGCCAGGTCACTTACGGCCAGCGCTCGGCGGATAACCGTTTGGTGTTCGGCGCCCGCGGCGGCTATCAGTTTGCCGGCAAGTTGCGGCACAACTTCGACCTGACCGACAGCGAAGTCGAACTGCGCCGCTACCTGTTCGGTGAACTGTTCCCACAGCTCAAGCAGGTGCGGATCACCCACGCCTGGGGCGGCAACCTCGGCATGTCCCGGCGCTTCAAGCCGCACATGCTGTGCGATCACGCGGCGGGTATCGCCCTGGCCGGTGGTTACGGCGGCGAGGGCGTCGGGGCCAGCAACCTGGGTGGCCGCACCCTGGCGGACTTGATCCTGGGGCGCGACACGGCGCTGGTCCGGCAGCCGTGGGTAATCCAGCCGGGCCGGCTGGACGGGCTCAAGGCCTGGGAGCCGGAACCCTGCCGCTGGCTGGGCTACAACGCGATCATTCGCAGCTTTGTCCACGAAGACCAGGTGCTGGCCAACCCCAATACCGCGCCGTGGCGCCGCAGGCTGGCCAGTGGGGTTGCCGGGTTCATGGAAGGTTTCATGCATTAAGTCGTTTCAATCATCACAGGTATGAACATGAGCATTACCCAGTTCAAAGACACACTCAGCGCCCATTTGCCGGACTCTTCCCCGGTTGCCGTGCCGTTGGGCACGCCGGTAGCGGTGGCCTCGACCTTGAGCGTGGAGCGCAGCGACGGGGTCGAAACCGGCATCTGGGAATGCACGCCGGGGCGCTGGCGCCGGCAGATCGTAGCCCAGGAGTTTTGCCACTTTATCCAGGGACGTTGCACCTTCACCCCCGACAACGGGGAAATGCTCCATATAGAAGCCGGTGATGCACTGATGTTGCCGGCCAACAGCACCGGTATCTGGGACATCCAGGAAACCGTGCGCAAGACCTATGTATTGATCCTCTGATTCTTTGATCTTTGATCGCCTGCCATAAAAACAGCCCTAAAACCGCCAGGAAATCGAACCATGAGACCCATTGCCCTGTTGCCGCTGGTATTCGTCGCCACCCTCAGCCAAGCCGCCGAGACGGTAAAGATCTACAACTGGTCGGATTACATCGCCCCCGACACCACCAAGAACTTCCAGAAAGAAACCGGCATCAGTTTTACCTACGACGTGTACGACAGCAACGAAACCCTCGACGGCAAGTTGATGACCGGCAAATCCGGCTACGACGTGGTGTTCCCCTCCAACCATTTCATGGCCCGGCAGATCCAGGGCGGGGCACTGAAGAAGCTCGACAAGAGCCAGTTGCCCAACTGGAAGAACCTCAACCCGGTGCTGCTCAAGGCGTTGGAAAACAACGACCCTGGCAACGCCCACGGCTTCCCGTACCTGTGGGGCAGCACCGGCATCGGCTACAACATCGACAAGGTCAAGGCCGTATTGGGGGACAACGCCCCGGTGGATTCCTGGGACCTGATCTTCAAGCCCGAGAACATGCAAAAGCTGCAGAAATGTGGCGTGGCAATCCTCGACAACGGCCCGGAACTGCTGCCGGCGGCGCTCAACTACCTGGGCTTGCCGCACCACAGCAAAAAGCCTGAAGACTACAAGAAAGCCGAGGACCTGCTGATGAAAGTGCGGCCGTACGTCGCGTACTTTCATTCCTCCAAATACACCGCCGACCTGGCCAATGGCGACATCTGCGTGGCGGTGGGCTTCTCCGGCGACATCCTGCAGGCCGAAAGCCGTGCCAAGGAAGCCAAGAACGGCGTGAACATCGGCTACAACATTCCCAAGGAAGGCGCCGCCATCTGGTTCGACATGGTCGCCATGCCCGCCGATGCTCCGGATGAAAAAGCCGGTTATGCGTTCATGAACTACCTGCTGCGCCCGGAAGTGATGGCCAGCATTACCAACTACGTGCATTACGCCAACGGCAATGCTGCAGCGGACAGCCTGGTGGACCCGGCGATCAAGAGCGACACCAAGGTGTACCCAAGCCCGGAAATGATGGGCAAGTTGTTCGCGCTGGAGGCGATGCCGCTGAACATCGACCGGATTCGTACACGGGTGTGGAACACCATTCGTACCGGGCGTTGACTGGCAATATTTGGTCGCTCATCAATGACTGCTTTTAGGTCCTGCGCCTTCTAAATTCCTCGCCTCCTAATGTTGATTTGGAGGCAAGGAGTGCCTGTATCAAACAAGTCTGGACGATTGCGGATTGGAAGGGCCTCAGAGGTTGGTGGGGTGTACCTGTTGACCGCTGTGGTCGACCGGCGTTTGCCGATCTTCAGTGATTGGCGGCTCGGGCGGCTGCTCGTAAAGGAGTTTCGGCAGGCGCATGAGGATCAGTGGGCGAACTCACTCGCGTTTGTGGTGATGCCGGATCATCTTCACTGGTTGGTTCAACTGCGTGACAAGTCGTTGGCCGAGTTGATGTGCCGAATAAAATCGCGCAGCAGTTTGACGGTCAATCGTGCGCTTGGGCGCAGGGGCCGGCTTTGGCAGAAGGGGTATCACGATAGGGGTGTTCGGCGTGAGGAGGATCTGAAGGACTTTGCCCGTTACGTGGTGTGTAACCCGATTCGCGCGGGGTTGGTGAGGCGCGTGCATGATTATCCGCTTTGGGATGTTTGGTGGCTTTGAGGGCCTCACGCAGCCTCGCTAAGGCTCGACAGCTGCTACGTCGTGAGGTGGGGGCGTGGTTCGCTTTGGGATGTTTGGTGGCTTTGAGGGCCTCACGCAGCCTCGCTAAGGCTCGACAGCTGCTACGTCGTGAGGTGGGGGCGTGGTTCGCTTTGGGATGTTTGGTGGCTTTGAGGGCCTCACGCAGCCTCGCTAAGGCTCGACAGCTGCTACGTCGTGAGGTGGGGGGAGTGATTCGCTTTGGGATGTTTGGTGGCTTTGAGGGCCTCACGCAGCCTCGCTAAGGCTCGACAGCTGCTACGGGTGATGTGAAATACCCCAAACTTACCCCGTAGCAGCTGTCGAGCCTTAGCGAGGCTGCGTAGCCACACCGCGGAATTAAGGATTCTCCAGGTCATGCCCCAACGACTGGATAAACAATGAAAACAGTTCCGGCTGCGACGAGATATCCAGCTTGGCATACAGGTGCCGACGATGAACCTTGACCGTATCCGGCGAGATACTCAGCCGTTCGGCCATGGCTTTTGACGAAAACCCACGCAGCACCAACCGGGCAATTTCCAACTCCCGCTCCGACAACACCCCACAGCCAAAATGACTCAACGCATCGCGAATCTGGCTGGCCATTTCCACGGGTGCCGTCACGCGCTGGGTACTTTGCTGCCAATGCTGCTGCATCAACGGCAACACCCAGGCCGCCAGCGTGGTCATCAGCCCGGATTGTTCACTGGTAAACAAACGCTGCATCCCCAACGACAGCGATAACGTCCCCGCACCCGGCAGTTGCAGGATGAACTGCACCTCGTCTTCCAGCACATTGTCGTGGAAGTAATTGAGGAAGTACTCACTCTGGCGAAAGTGGTCCGGGGCAACTTCTTCAAGGCGGTACACACCACTGGCATAGCCCTCGCGACACGCCTGGAAAAACGGGTCCAGCAAGTACAAACCATTGAGGTACACCAGCATCGAGGCCGGTTTGCTGCTCGGTTGAGCGTCGTATTCTTCCAGCGCCTGGGGCGGCCCATCGGTGGGGTAGAAAATCGCCAGGGCATTGTCGAAAGGCACGCATTGGTGCAACAACAGCACCAGTTGCTTCCAGAAACGCTCGGTGCCGATCTGCTCTACGGTACGGCCCAGCCCCGCGTGCATGCCGACTTCCCTGAACAGGCTCATGTGCAGCTCCACGCATAGGATAATGGCGCAAGGGTTCGACTTTTGCCCGGTGCCGTCAAGGGGAGTACTCCAATAGGGGCATTGGCCTATCTATACAGAATGTTTAAGTTTGCCGTCAGTCAGTGGGGAACATACCCCGCGCCGCTTCACCTTTTCGTTTCTGCCTCAAACCAAGAACAATCAAGAGGATAACGATATGAGTGCTCCTTCCACGCCCGACGGCGTGCTTAAACCCACCCTGAGCGTGTTCGACGTGGTGGCCATCACCGTCTCGGCGGTGACCCCGGCCAGTTCTGTGTTCGTGATCGCACCGTTTGCCATTCAACAAGCCGGCAGCGGGGTGTTCCTGGCCTTTGTGATGGCGGCCTTACTCGCCCTGATGTTCGCCTTTTGCTACGCCGAGCTCGGCCGCGCCCACAACAGCGCCGGCGGCGAGTACGTGTACGCCAAGCGGGTGTTCGGCGGCATGGCCGGTTACGCGACGTTCCTCACGGTATTGGTGATGTTGCTGTTTATCCCGCCGGTGTTGGCCACCGGGGCGGCGACTTACCTGAATAACGCCCTGGGTACAAAATTCGACTCACAAACCGTCGCGCTGGTCATCGTGGTGTGCAGCTACGCGCTGGGCATCCTCAATATCAAGCTGAATGCCTGGATCACCGGCACCTGCCTGCTGCTGGAAGTGGCGGCGTTGCTGGTGATCGTGTTTATCGGCTTCGGCAACCCGGTGCAGCCGGTCAGTGTGCTGTTGCAACCGCAGATCGTCGAGAACGGTGTGCTGCACCTGGCGCCCTGGGCCTTGGTGATCGGTGCGGTGGGCATTGGCTTGTTCTCGTTCAATGGCTACGGCCCGGCGGTATTGCTGGCCGAAGACATGAAGTGCGGCGGCAAGGGCGTGCACAAGGCGGTGTTGTGGTCCCTGGGCCTGGTGGTGGTGATCGAGCTCGTACCGATCACCGCATTGTTGATCGGTGCGCCATCCCTCAGCGCGATGATCAGCAGCCCCGACCCAATCGGCTACCTGCTGACCAGCCACGGCAATGAAACCCTGTCGCGGCTGGTAAGCGCCGGGATCTTCCTGTCGGTGTTCAACGCCATCGTCGCCATCGTCATCCAGATTGGCCGGGTGGTGTTCAGCAGCGGCCGCGATGCGCTGTGGACGCCCACCATCAACAAACTGTTTACCCGGATTCATCCGCGCTGGGACTCCCCGTGGTTGGCTACGCTGTTCCTGGCGATCCCTTCGGCGTTGCTCAGTTTCAGCTCCAACCTGGCAGACCTGACATCTTTCAGCGTGCTGCTGATCATGCTGGTGTACCTGATCGTCGCGTTGAGCGCGTTGATGAGCCGGGTATTGCTGCGTGACCGCGAGCACCCGTATCGCATGCCGTTGTGGCCGGTGCCGGCGTTGCTGGCGGTACTGGGCGCCGGTTACCTGTTGGTCACCCTGGCGCTGGCCGCCTCGGTTCGGGACATCATGATTATCATCGGCCTGCTGGCACTGTCGGTGATCCTGTATTGCATCAGTGGCCGGTTGAGTCCGGCGTTTCAGAAATTGTAAGGAGTGGTTATGCGCGCACGGCAATTGGGCATCACATTGGGACTGGGCACACCCGGTGAGTTGAATGCCATCACCGACGTTCCAGGGGTGCGGGTTGGCCACAGCACAATCAACACCCGCATCAATGGCAAACAGGTGCGTACCGGCGTCACGGCGATCCAGCCGCGGGCCGGTACCGCGCGGTACCAGCCGTGCTTTGCCGGCTATCACGTGCTCAACGGCAATGGTGATGCCACAGGGCTTGAGTGGATAAGCGAGTCGGGGTTGCTGACCACGCCGCTGGCAATCACCAATACCCACAGCATCGGGATTGTGCGCGACACGCTGATTGCCCTGGAGCGCGAAAGCCTGGCAGACCCGGCGGTGTACTGGTGCATGCCGGTGGTGATGGAAACCTACGACGGCTTGCTTAACGATATCTGGGGCCAGCACGTCGGCCCGGAGCATGTGCGCGAGGCGCTGGCCAACGCGCAATCCGGCCCGGTGGCGGAGGGCGCCGTGGGCGGCGGTACCGGGATGATCTGCCATGAGTTCAAGGGCGGCATCGGCACGGCGTCGCGGCGCTTGTCGGCGGAGCAGGGCGGCTGGACCGTCGGCGTGCTGGTGCAGGCCAACCATGGCAAACGCCAGGAATTGCGAGTGGATGGTTACCCGGTAGGTCGACAATTGATGGATATCCCGTCCCCGTTTGCCGCCCGTGGCACGCCCGGCATGGGCTCCATCGTGGTGATCATCGCCACCGATGCGCCGTTGCTGCCCCATCAATGCCAGCGTCTGGCGCAACGCGCTTCCATCGGCATTGCGCGCACAGGTGGCGGTACCGAGGACTCCAGCGGGGACCTGTTCCTGGCGTTCGCCACCGGCAATCAGGATTTACCCGTGGCCGATTACGGGCGCAAGGGCGTGCCCCTCAGCACGCACCTGCAGATGGTCAATAACGAGCATATTTCGCCGTTGTTCAGCGCGGCGGCGGAGGCAGTAGAGGAAGCGATCATTAATGCGATAGTGGCTGGGGAAGACATGGTCACCGACGACGGTGTGCGAGTGCCGGGACTGGATTCAAATACACTGATGCAGGCATTGCGCCATACCGGCTGGCGCAATCAATAAACACTTTAATGCTTGTCCCGGTAATACGGGACAAGTGCTTAGAATGATGGCCATTCAACACTTGGAATGACACCGTGACACTTTCTTAGTGCACCTCAACCAATAATTTGGATCCATTTTAACGAAAGGCCTTTAGGAGTATTTAATATTTAAATAGCTGGGTTTTTACAAAGCGCTATTTGCCAATGTTTGCAGGTTTTGTTCGTCCGCCTAACTTATGCCTTGGATAAAAACCGCTGGACGAATGATTTCAGGTTGTGTCAGTTTTCTTTCGCCTTCAAAAGGGGCGAGTGATCGGACTTACTCGCCAGAGTGGGTCCTGTCGGACAAAAACTGTTCCACTTGCAAACAAGGAAGTACGTTTATGTCAAAAGTAAAAGACAAAGCTATTGTATCGGCGGCTCAAGCAAGTACTGCCTATACGCAAATCGATAGCTTTAGCCATCAATATGACCGCGGCGGCAACCTCACGGTCAATGGCAAACCCTCCTACTCCGTTGACCAGGCAGCTACCCAGTTGCTGCGTGACGGCGCCGCCTACCGGGACTTCGACGGCAACGGCAAGATCGACCTGACCTACACCTTCCTGACCTCGGCCTCCTCGAGCACCATGAACAAACATGGTATCTCCGGGTTCAGCCAGTTCAACGCCCAGCAGAAAGCCCAGGCCGCACTGGCCATGCAATCCTGGTCGGACGTGGCGAATGTCACCTTTACCGAGAAGGCCAGCGGCGGCGATGCCCACATGACGTTCGGCAACTACAGCGGCGGCCAGGATGGCGCGGCGGCGTTCGCTTACCTGCCAGGCACCGGCGCTGGCTACGACGGCACCTCGTGGTACCTGACCAACAGCAGCTACACGCCGAACAAGACCCCGGACCTGAACAACTACGGCCGGCAGACCCTGACGCACGAGATCGGCCACACCCTGGGCCTGGCTCACCCTGGCGACTACAACGCCGGGAACGGCAACCCGACCTACAACGACGCGACCTATGGACAGGACACGCGCGGCTACAGCGTCATGAGTTACTGGAGCGAGAGCAACACCAACCAGAACTTCAGCAAAGGCGGGGTGGAGGCCTATGCGTCCGGCCCGCTGATCGACGACATCGCCGCGATCCAGAAGCTCTACGGCGCCAACTACAACACCCGCGCCGGCGACACCACCTACGGCTTCAACTCCAACACCGGGCGTGATTTCCTCAGCGCCACCTCATCGGCCGACAAGCTGGTGTTCTCGGTGTGGGACGGTGGCGGCAACGACACCCTGGATTTTTCCGGTTTTACCCAAAACCAGAAGATCAACCTCAATGAAGCCTCGTTCTCCGACGTGGGCGGCCTGGTGGGCAACGTTTCCATTGCCAAGGGCGTGACCGTCGAGAACGCGTTCGGCGGCTCGGGCAACGACCTGCTGATCGGTAACGCCGCTGCCAACGTCCTCAAGGGCGGTGCCGGCAACGACATCCTCTACGGCGGTGGCGGTGCAGACCAACTGTGGGGCGGTGCCGGCAACGACACCTTCGTGTTCGGTGCCAGTTCGGACTCCAGGCCCGGTGCGGCCGACAAGATCTTTGACTTCACCTCGGGTTCGGACAAGATCGACCTCACCGGCATCACCAAGGGTGCAGGCCTGACCTTCGTCAACGCGTTCACCGGTCACGCCGGCGACGCGGTGCTGTCCTACGCTTCGGGCACCAACCTGGGCACATTGGCAGTGGACTTCTCCGGGCACGGCGTGGCGGATTTCCTCGTCACCACCGTCGGCCAGGCAGCGGTCAGCGACATCGTGGCCTGATTAAGGCGTAAAGGAGGGTGGCGCGCACGCGCCGCCCTCTGCCCTTGCATCCACCCCCTGAACGGGCGAAGGTGATGACGCTATTTCGCAGTACAGTTGCCTGGTGTGTCCAGGCGTTGCTTATGTCGGCAGGAGCCACAGCAATGGCGAGCAGTCTGGTTTTACCCACGTCCGCGCAGTTGGCCGGGCATTGGGCGTTGCACCAGCAAGAACAGGTATGCGCGCTGGATTTGATTGAACAGGCCAACGCGTTGAAAGGCGATATCGAGTGCGCCAGACAATGGCTGGGTGAAGCCCCCGTTAGTTGGGCACCGACACCCGATGGTATTTGGTTGATGAATGCCGATGGCAGCGGAATAACCCATTTGAATCGCCAGAAAGAGGGCGAATATCAAGGCCGCACACACGCCGGCGCGGTATTGATATTGAAACGCGCCCCCCAATAGCTCGTTATAACGATATAACCCGATTTTAATGTTTGCCCGCCCCTGAATGGGGCGCCCGGCAAACTAGTGCGCGTCATTCGGCTCAGGGAAGATCAGGCAACATGGCGAAGACCACTCCCGCTGCACCATTGTTTAAAACGCTTGGCGACTACAAAAGTGTTTTGATCAGTATTGGCTGCTTCACGGCATTGATTAACGTGTTGATGTTGGTGCCGTCGATTTATATGTTGCAAGTCTACGACCGCGTGCTGTCTTCGCAGAACGAAACCACCTTGGTGATGTTGACGTTGATGGTGGTGGGGTTCTTTGCGTTTATCGGTGTGCTGGAAGTAATCCGCAGTTTTATCGTGATCCGCATCGGCAGCCAGTTGGAGCGGCGCTTCAACCTGCGGGTGTACAAGGCCGCTTTCGAACGCAACCTGCAACGGGGCGAAGGTCACGGCGGGCAATCGTTGGGGGATTTGACCCACATCCGCCAATTCATCACCGGGCCTGCGCTGTTCGCGTTTTTCGACGCGCCGTGGTTTCCGATTTATCTGTTTGTGATCTTTGTGTTTAACGTCTGGCTCGGCGTGTTGGCCAGCGCAGGGGCCGTGCTGCTGATCGGGCTGGCGTGCCTCAACGAATACCTGACCAAAAAGCCCTTGGGTGAAGCCAGCGGCTATTCCCAGCAGTCCACCCAACTGGCCACCAGCCATTTGCACAACGCCGAAACCATCCAGGCCATGGGCATGCTCGGTGCATTGCGCAAGCGCTGGTTCAAGGTGCATTCGCAGTTCCTGGGGTTACAGAACAAGGCCAGCGACACCGGTTCGATCATCAGTTCCTTGAGTAAATCCCTGCGCCTGTGCCTGCAATCGTTGGTGCTGGGCCTGGGCGCGTTGCTGGTGATCAAGGGCGACATGACGGCGGGGATGATGATCGCCGGCTCAATCCTGATGGGCCGGGTGTTGAGCCCCATCGACCAATTGATTGCCGTGTGGAAGCAATGGAGCTCGGCCAAGCTGGCCTACCAGCGCCTGGACAGCCTGATGCGTGAGTTCCCGCCGCAGGGCGAGCAGATGGCGTTGCCGGCGCCCAAGGGCCACGTGAGTTTCGAGCAGGTCAGTGCAGGGCCGCCGGGGCGGCGTGTGCCGACCTTGCATCAGGTCAGTTTCAACCTGGCTGGCGGTGAAGTGCTCGGTGTGCTGGGCGCGTCGGGCTCCGGCAAGTCGACCCTGGCCCGGGTGCTGGTGGGTGTTTGGCCAACCCTGGCCGGCACCGTGCGCCTGGATGGCGCCGACATCCACCGCTGGGACCGCGACGACCTCGGCCCGCATATCGGTTATCTGCCTCAGGACATCGAGCTGTTCAGCGGCAGCATCGCCGACAACATCGCACGCTTTCGCGAAGCCGACCCGCAGTGGGTGGTGCAGGCGGCCCAACAAGCCGGCGTGCACGAACTGATCCTGCGTTTGCCCCACGGCTACGACACCGTGCTCGGCGACGAAGGCAGCGGCCTGTCCGGTGGCCAGAAACAACGGGTGGCCCTGGCGCGCGCGCTGTACGGCGGGCCGCGCCTGATCGTGCTCGACGAGCCCAACTCCAACCTCGACACCGTGGGCGAGGCCGCCCTGGCCAGCGCGATCATGCAGATGAAGGCCCAGGGCAGCACGGTGGTGCTGGTGACTCACCGTTCCTCGGCCTTGGCCCAGGCCGACAAGCTGCTGGTGCTTAACGAAGGCCGCTTGCAGGCGTTTGGCCCAAGCCAGGATGTGCTGCGGGCACTTTCCGGCCAGCAGGAAGCACCGCGAGAAAAGGCCGGGGTCAGCCTCAGCTGTAGGAGCGAGCTCGCTCGCGATGGTCGTTAACGATGACGTTTGAAACCTGACACCCAGCAGTGCTCTCAGGTTCTTCGCGAGCAAGCTCGCTCCTACAGTTTTTCATCAAGCCGCAAGGATCAGGCGCATGAGCAGCGACAGCAGCATTCAAATCAACCGCGATTACGAACAGACGCACCCCGAACACGACGCGCGTTTCTTTGCCCGCATGGGCTGGCTGCTGACCGTGATCGGCGCCGGCGGCTTTTTCCTGTGGGCCAGCCTGGCGCCGCTGGACCAGGGCATTGCGGTGCAGGGCACGGTGGTGGTCTCGGGCAAGCGCAAGGCCGTGCAAACCCTGAGCCCCGGTGTGGTCAGCCGGATTCTGGTGCGTGAAGGCGAGGCGGTGAAGCAGGGCCAGCCGCTGTTCCGGCTCGACCAGACGCAAAACCAGGCCGACGTGCATTCCCTGCAAGCCCAATACCGCATGGCCTGGGCCAGCGTGGCGCGGTGGCAGAGCGAGCGCGATAACCAATCGACGATTACCTTTCCAGCGGAACTGAGCGGTAACCCGGATCAAGCCCTGGCATTGGTTTTGGAAGGCCAACGCCAACTGTTCAGCAGCCGCCGTGAAGCCTTTGCCCGGGAACAGGCCGGGATTCGCGCGAACATCGAAGGCGCCACGGCGCAACTCAATGGCATGCGCCGCGCCCGCAGTGACTTGACCGCGCAGGCGCAATCCCTGCGCGACCAACTGAGCAACCTGCAACCGTTGGCCGACAACGGCTACATCCCACGCAACCGGCTGATGGAATACCAGCGGCAACTGTCCCAGGTGCAGCAGGACCTGGCGCAGAACACCGGTGAAAGTGGCCGGGTGGAGCAGGGCATCCTTGAGTCGCGCCTCAAGTTGCAGCAGCACAGCGAGGAGTATCAAAAGGAAGTCCGCAGCCAACTGGCCGACGCGCAACTGCGCAGCCTGACCCTGGAGCAGCAACTGACCTCCGCCGGTTTCGACCTGCAGCACAGCGAGATCAACGCACCGGCCGATGGCATCGCGGTCAACCTGGGCGTGCACACCGAAGGCGCCGTGGTGCGCGCCGGGGAAACCCTGCTGGAAATCGTGCCCCAGGACACCCGCCTGGAAGTGGAAGGGCACCTGCCGGTGCACCTGGTGGACAAGGTCGGTGGCCATCTGCCGGTGGATATCCTGTTCACCGCCTTCAACCAGAGCCTTACGCCGCGGGTGCCGGGAGAGGTGAGCCTGATTTCCGCTGACCAGATGCTCGACGAAAAAACCGGCACGCCTTACTACGTGCTGCGCACCGTCGTCAGCAGCAATGCCCTGGAAAAACTCCATGGCCTGGTGATCAAGCCGGGCATGCCCGCCGAGATGTTCATCCGTACCGGCGAGCGCTCCTTGCTCAACTACCTGTTCAAGCCGCTGCTGGACCGCGCCGGCTCGGCGTTGACCGAGGAATGAGCATGAAGCCGATGTTCCTCGCCTTGTTCCTCGCCTGCAGCAGCGCCCAGGCCGCGATGGGCCCGTTTGATGTCTACGAACAGGCCCTGCGCAACGATCCGGTATTTCTCGGGGCCATCAAGGAGCGTGACGCCGGCCTGGAAAACCGCACCATCGGCCGCGCCGGCCTGCTGCCCAAGCTGTCGTACAACTACAACAAGGGCCGCAACAACTCCCAGGCCACCTTGCCCGACGGGCGCGGCGGCAATTATCACGATGACCGCAACTACAACAGCTACGGCTCCACCTTCAGCCTGCAACAGCCGCTGTTTGATTACGAAGCCTATGCCAACTACCGCAAGGGCGTGGCCCAGGCGCTGTTTGCCGACGAGAGTTTTCGCGACAAGAGCCAGGCGCTGCTGGTGCGGGTACTGACCTATTACACCCAGGCGTTGTTTGCCCAGGACCAGATCGACATTGCCCGCGCCAAGAAGAAGGCTTACGAGCAGCAGTTCCAGCAGAACCAGCACTTGTTCCAGCAGGGCGAAGGCACCCGCACCGATATCCTGGAAGCCGAGTCGCGCTACGAGTTGGCCACGGCCGAGGAAATCCAGGCGCTGGACGAGCAAGATGCCTCGCTGCGAGAGTTGGGGGCGCTGATCGGTGTACAGAGCGTCAACATCAACGACCTGGCGCCGCTGAACCCGGGGTTTACGGCGTTCACCCTGGCCCCGGCCAACTACGACACCTGGCATGAACTGGCGCTGACCAACAACCCGAACCTGGCCTCGCAACGCCAGTCCGTTGAGGTGGCGCGTTATGAAATAGAGCGCAACCGCGCCGGGCACCTGCCACGGGTCACGGCGTACGCCAGCTCGCGGCAGCAGGAGTCCGACAGCGGCAACACCTACAACCAGCGCTACGACACCAACACCATCGGCGTTGAAATCAGCATGCCGCTGTATGCCGGTGGGGGCGTCTCGGCGTCCACCCGCCAGGCCAGTCGCGCCATGGAGCAGGCCGAGTACGAGTTGGAAGGCAAGACCCGCGAAACCCTGATCGAACTGCGTCGCCAGTTCAGTGCATGCCTGTCGGGGGTCGGCAAGCTGCGCGCCTACCAAAAGGCGCTGACCTCGGCCGAGGCACTGGTGGTGTCGACCAAGCAAAGCATCCTTGGCGGCGAGCGGGTCAACCTCGACGCACTGAATGCCGAGCAGCAGCTGTACAGCACCCGTCGCGACCTGGCCCAGGCGCGGTACGACTACCTGATGGCCTGGACCAAATTGCATTACTACGCGGGCAACTTGCGCGACACCGACCTGGCCAAGGTGGATGAGGCGTTTGGCCCTATGAGCCGCTGATGCTGATGCAGCGCCGCTTGGGGGAATGTGATTTACACAAGTGCAATAAAAACTAAGGAAGGTCACCGTGAAAACAACAAAACGAGGGTTTCAATCCGCCATCCCAACAGGCTCGGGCTACCCGCTCAAGGCCTTGAGCGGCGTGCCATACGGCGCGTTGCTGTGTTGCCTGGCCAGCCTGGGTACCGCCCAGGCCGCACCCTACGTCGAAACCGGCAAATTGGGGGACGCTGCCAGCTGGCGCAGCAATGAGTTCAAGGCCGACTGGGGCCTGGGCGCCGTGCATGCAGGCGCTGCCTACGCCGCCGGCTACACCGGCAAGGGCGTGAAGCTGGGGATCTTCGACCAGCCGGTGTACGCCCAGCATCTAAGTAGAGCGCCGCTTTTGTGGTGAGGGAGCAAGCTCCCTCACAAGGTTAGTCAGCATTGGGCGGACGGGTCATCTCCAGTAATGGCCGTGGTTCCAGTACGGGCGATGGGGTTGGCCGTAGCCGTAGCCATAGTAATGGTCGCGTGGCCAGTAGCCTCGTGGGCCGTAGCCGTAACCCCAGTGGCCGTAGTAACGCGGGCCGGGACGAGGGGGTTGCACGATCACCACACGCGATGGCGCCTGGCGGATGATGAGGGTGTCGGCAAACGCCGGCGTACTCGCCAGCGCAGCCCACATCACGGGAATAAGTAGCAGAGCGCGCACCGCTCGGGACATGAATGCCATGGCCATGGTTCTCCGTCGTACCGCTTTCGAAGTTGAAGGCGGTTGAACGGTTAAACGCAGGAACGGGGCAAATCCTTCGGTAAAATATTGTTTATTTTGCGCACCCCGATGATCGGTTTCTATTTCTCCTTGATCACGGTCGCAACGTCGGCGGCCTTGATCCGCACATGCTTGCCCGCGATGTCGGTGAATTCATAGAACCCATCGGCCGTCTTCGCGTTGGGTACGTCCCTGGTCAAATATTGGGTGCCGTTTTGCAACGTCACCACGGTCTGCGTGGAGCAACCGGCCACTATCAGCAACGTGAACATGCCCAGTGCAAGACCCAAATTCTTCATACTCATAACCCTTGCCTTGACCCTTCAAAAACCCCGAGCCTGAGCGGTCGGAGGAAACCTGATTAATGTGGCTGACAGCCATCTGATCATTATTACGCAAAAAGTTGCGTGTGCCTTTGATCTATTACTGATTGCAACAGGCGGTCAGGGACGGCACTCTGTATGCATAAACAGTGTTTGATCCAGTGCCTGACATGTCCAATCCCCTTGAAGACCCGCTCTATTACCTGCATAACTTCCGCCAAGTGCTCGACTGGCTGGGGCAGCGTTATGCCGATTTACTGGCCCCGGACGAAGCGCATTTCATTCAGCAATTTGACAGCTTGCCGCAGGCGTCCCAGGCCTTGCTGGTGCGCATGGTGATGCGCAAGGGCGCGCATTTCAGGGCGGGCAAGCTCAACTATGGCGAGATCGGTGCGGTGCAGGAGGCGGTGGTGCCTTTGCTGCAGCAGGGTTGGGTGAGCGACCAATGCCTGTTGTCGTTTGAGGAGCTGTTTGGCCTGTTGCAGAAAGCCGAAATCCTCGCGGCGTTCAAACCCTGGATCGAGCAGCCCAAGGCTAAAAAGAGTGACTGGCTGGCGGCGTTATCGGTGCAGTTCGGCGAACTGCGCCGCTTCCAACACTGGTGCCCGGACCTGTCCGATCAGCTTTACAGCCTGACCGTTATGGACCTGTGCGACCGCTTGCGGCTGATGTTTTTCGGCAATCTCTACCAGGACTGGTCGGAGTTTGTGCTGGCTGACCTGGGGATTTTTACCTACGAGAAAGTCGAGTTCTGTGCCGAGTCCCGGGGTTTGCGCAGCCGTGACGATGTGCTCGGGTTTTTGTTCCTGCACCAGTGCCAGCAGGCTTTTGAAGCAGGCGATGCCCTGGAAGGGGTACTGGAACACATCGCCACCCTGCGCACCGACAACCCCTGGCTGGAAAAGCGTCGGGCCAAACTGTTGTTTCAAGTGGGCCAATATTGCGAGCGCAGCGCCGAGTTGGCCCTGGCCGAGACGATTTACCGAAGCTGCACCTATCCCGGTGCGCGGGCGCGGTTGATCCGGGTACTGGAGCGCCAGGAAGACTTTGCCCAGGCGATGCTGCTGGCCCGTGAAGCGCAACTGGCACCGCAAAGTGCCGCCGAACAGCAGCATCTGTTACGCGTGATACCCAGGTTGCGGCGCAAACTGGGGGAACCGGCGATGCCCAAGGTAAAACCCCGCGACATCGTGCGCCTGGACCTTGAACTGCCGTCCCCGGAGCCGCTGATGTCGGTGGAGTACTGCGTGCAGGCACACTTGAGCGATCACGGCGCGCCGGTGCATTACGTCGAGAACGGCCTGATCAACTCACTGTTTGGCCTATTGTGCTGGCCGGCGATTTTTGCACCGTTGCCGGGATCGTTTTTCCACCCGTTCCAGCGAGGGCCGGTGGACCTGCACAGCGAGGACTTTCATCAGCGACGTGCCGAATTATTTGCCGAGTGCCTGGACCAACTGGGTGACGAGCGCTACAAACACACCATCCGCCAGCGGTACGTGGACAAATGGGGCATTCAGTCGCCCTTCGTGTTCTGGAACGTCCTGAGCGAAGACCTGCTCGACCAAGCCCTCGATTGCCTGCCCGCCGCGCATCTGCGGCGTTGGTTCGAGCGCCTGCTGCTGGATATCCGCGCCAACCGCGCCGGCATGCCCGACCTGATCCAGTTCTGGCCCGAGGAAAAAACCTACCGCATGATCGAAGTCAAAGGTCCCGGTGATCGCCTGCAAGACAACCAACTGCGCTGGCTGGAGTTCTGCGGCGAACACCAGATGCCGGTCACCGTATGTTATGTGCGCTGGGCAGGGCAGGAGGCTTGAGCTACAGCGTTGCGGTGCGTGCGCTGTGTGAGTTCACCGCGAAGGTCGGCGACCTCGACCAGCGTTTTACCCCGTCCCCCAGTGCCCAGGAAGGGATTGTCGGCCATCGCACGGTGGCGTCGCGGCGCAGCGCCCACTACCAGAACGAAGTCGCACTGGAGGGCGAATACCAGCAGTTGAAAGTGCGGGGCAGGGCGGATGGCTACGACCCGGACCGCAACCAGCTGGAAGAGGTGAAAACCTATCGCGGCGACCTGAACAAGCAGCCAGCCAACCACCGGCAACTGCACTGGGCCCAGGTCAAGGTTTACGGCTGGCTGATGTGCCAGAAACTGGGGATGTCGGAGATTGTTTTGGCACTGGTGTATTTCGACATTGTGGGTGAGCACGAAACTGTCTTGAACCAGTCTTTCCAGGCCGCCGATCTGCAGCAGTTCTTCAATCAGCAATGCGCTCTGTTCCTCGGTTGGGCGGAGCAGGAAATGCACCAGCGCCAAGCCCGTAATGCTGCAGCAACTGCCCTGGGCTTTCCGCATGCAGCGTTTCGCCCGGGCCAGCGCTCCCTCGCGGAAACGGTATATAAAGCCGTCAGCACCGGCCGCTGCCTCATGGCCCAGGCACCCACCGGTATCGGCAAGACCGTCGGCACGATTTTCCCGATGCTCAAGGCCCTGGCGCCCCAGCAACTGGACAAGGTGTTCTTTCTTACCGCCAAGACCCCGGGCCGAAAGCTGGCACTGGATGCGGCGCAGGTGCTGTATGACAGCAGCCCTGAGCTGCCACTGCGGGTGCTGGAACTGGTGGCGCGAGACAAGGCCTGCGAGCATCTGGACAAAGCCTGTCACGGTGATTCGTGCCCGCTGGCCAAGGGCTTTTATGACCGCTTGCCGGCAGCCCGCGAGGCCGCGTCCCGCGTGCGCCTGCTGGACCAGCGCAACCTGCGGGAAGTGGCCCTGGCCCATGAGGTGTGTCCCTATTACCTGAGCCAGGAAATGGCGCGTTGGGCCGACGTGGTGGTTGCCGACTACAACTACTACTTTGACTTCGGCGCCATGCTGTTCGGCCTGGCGCAGCTCAACCAATGGCGGGTCGCGGTACTGGTGGACGAAGCCCATAACCTGGTGGAACGCGGCCGTTCGATGTACAGCGCGGCCCTCGACCAGTACACGCTCAAGGCCCTGCGCGAGATCGCACCCGAACCGCTGAAGAAATCCTTGCTGCGCCTGAACCGAGAGTGGAACGCTCTGCACAAGGAGCAAGTGGCGCCGTATCAGGCCTACGCCCAGAAGCCCGACAAACTTTTGCAAGCCCTGAGCCTGTGCACCAGCGCCATGGGCGAATATTTCAACGATCACCCCGAAGCGCTCAATGGCGAGCTGCAAGCCTTCTACTTCGAAGCCTTGCAGTTTGCCAAGGTCGCCGAACTGTTCAACGAACACTTCATCTTCGATATCAGCAAGCGCGAACTCAGCGGCAAGCGCAGCTCATCAAGCCTGTGCCTGCGCAACGTGGTGCCCGCCGAGTTCATTCGGCCCCGGCTGACAGCGGCCCGCAGCAGCGTGCTGTTTTCCGCGACCTTGAGCCCGCGGCATTACTACGCGGACTTGCTGGGAATGCCGCCCGACACAGCCTGGGTCGATGTGGAGTCGCCGTTCAAGGCCGAGCAGTTGCAGGTGCATATCGTCGACCGGATCTCCACCCGGTTTGTTCATCGACACGCGTCCCTGGAGCCCATCGTGGAGCTGATTGCCGCCCAGTTTGCAAAGGCACCGGGCAACTACCTGGCGTTTTTCAGCAGCTTTGATTATTTACAGCAAGTGGCGCAATTGTTGGCCGAGCGCCACCCGCACATTCCGCTGTGGCACCAGTCGCGGGGAATGGCCGAGGCCGAGCGCCAGGCGTTTCTCGACCAGTTCACCCAGCACAGCCAGGGCATTGGTTTTGCCGTGCTTGGCGGCGCATTCGGCGAAGGTATCGACCTGCCGGGAACCCGGCTGATCGGTGCGTTTATCGCGACCCTGGGCCTGGCGCAACTGAACCCGGTGAATGAGCAACTCAAACTGCGGATGGGCGCGATTTTCGGTGCCGGTTACGACTACACCTATTTGTACCCCGGCATCCAGAAGGTGGTGCAGGCCGCAGGCCGGGTGATCCGCAGCCAGCAGGACCGTGGCGTGGTGATGTTGATTGATGATCGCTTTGGCGAAGCACGGGTGCGCCAGTTGCTGCCGCGCTGGTGGTCGATCACTGCGGCGGATACAGCGCATCCCGCAACTGGCGGCTGAGACCAGCACCACTGTGCCCACCAGGCGCTTGTCGGCAATGGCGCTGTCGACCACCGCGTCCACCCGCTGGGCGAGCAGCGGGTCGTGGCTATCGGCGCAGGCGAGGGAGGTACAAAGCGAGGCGGCGAAGGCCACAAGGCGTCTGGTAGAGGGCTGCAATCTACAACGAGACACTGCACAGTTGCTGGCTCAAGATCCACAAACGTTCGGCTTGCTCCGGGTCGACAGCCCAGGGTCGTACTCCGTTGCGCCGGGTGTCATCCTGCGACGGCGCGGCCACATCGCAATCTTCGCAGTAGAGTCCGCCCACACCCTCCAGCTGCGGGCTGACCGCGCACCATACCGAGGTTGCGGCGCCTTGCTCGGGGCTCTTGTAGTGACTGGCGCGGCGGATATTACCCTGATCATCGAGGGCACCGACGAAGGCCAGGTCGTCCTTATCCAGATAACGGATCAAGTCGGTGAGAATTTCCCCAGGATGCACGGAGAATGCGCGCACACCCTGTGCTTTACCGCGTCGGTCCAGCGCCACAGCGAACAGCGCGTTGGCAGTTTTTGACTGGCCGTAGGCGAGCCACTTGTCATAGGCGCGGCGCTCAAATTGCGGATCATCGAAATGCACAGGGCTGAGGCGATGGCCGAGGGACGACACCGAAACTACCCGTGCCCCGTTGGCCTGGCACAGTGCGGGCCAGAGCCGCACGGTGAGCTGGAAGTGGCCCAGGTGGTTGGTGGCAAACTGCGCTTCGAGGCCGCGCGCATCCCGTTGCAGTGGCGTGGCCATGATGCCGGCGCTATTGATCAGCAGGTTCAAGGCCCGTCCGCTTGCGAGGAAATTTTCGGCAAAACGGTCAATGGAAACCGGGTCGAGTAAGTCGAGGCTGGCATGTTCAACACCGGCAATTGCCGACAGGTTACGTTCGGCCTTTTGAGGGTCGCGCGCAGGAACGATCACCTGCGCACCGGAACCCGCCAGCACGCGTACAGTTTCCAGGCCAATGCCGGAATAGCCGCCGGTGACAATCACTGTCTTGCCACGCAGGTCGCAGCCTGCCAAGGCTTGCAGGGCCGTAGTGCTGGCGTCGAAGCCGCTGTCGATCGAGATTTGTGCGTCAGTCATAAAAGATCTCCTTGTGGGATGCCTAGCTTCCCTCGCTGGCGTCCGGACGCGGAATACCCTAACGTCTGTGTTTCTGTCGCGATCGTCCGGAGCTTTTATGGATACGCTTTCCGATGTGCTGGCACTGTTAAAAAGCCACCGTTCGACCTTCGCGGGCCTGAAGGCGGGCGGCACCTGGGCCATTAACTTTGCGGCGCCGGATGGGATCAAGTTCAACGCCGTCGTAGAGGGCAGTTGCTGGTTGGAAGTGGAAGGGCTGGCGGTACCCATACGTTTGTATGAGGGCGATTGTTTTCTATTGACCCAGGCGCGTCCGTGGCGGCTGTCGAGCAATCTGTCGCCTGAAGGTATTGATGCACGCGAGGTGTACGCCGATGCGGTGGGCGGCATCGCCACAGTGGGGGACACTGAGGAGCTGTTTCTGATCGCCGGGCGTTTTATCTATGGGGATGACGCCCGGTTGCTGCTGGACAACCTGCCGCCGGTGGTGCGCGTGAGTGCCAACTCCGAACAGGCCGCCGTATTGCGCTGGTGCCTGGATCGCCTGGCCCGCGAATACGCCAGCCCGTTGCAAGGTGCGGCATTGATGACCGAGCATTTGGCGCAAATGATGCTGGTGCAAATCCTGCGGCTCTATCAATCTTCCATGGGCACCAGCACCACTGGTTGGCTGGGTGCGTTGACCGACCCGAGGCTGGCCCCGGTGTTGCGGGAAATTCACGCCGCGCCAGCCCGGCGCTGGACATTGAGTGAAATGGCCGATGTGGCGAATCAATCCCGCTCCACCTTTGCCTTGCACTTCAAGCAACGGGTAGGGCTGGCACCACAGGAATACCTGACCCGCTGGCGCATGCATCTGGCGGTACAGGCCCTGAAAGCCAGCGACAACAGCGTGTCCACGATCGGCCAGTCCCTGGGTTATCAGTCAGACAGCGCTTTCAGCAGTGCTTTCAAGCGCGTGATGGCTTGTTCTCCCCGGGAATACCGCGAGCGAACCCCACACAAGGAACCCAGTGATGAGCGAAATCCAGCAGCAGAAGGTCAAGGTCAACGGCATTGAACTGAACATACACATCGCCGGCCCCGAGAGCGGCCCGCCGGTGTGGTTGCTGCATGGGTTTCCCGAGTGCTGGCACTCCTGGCGCGAGCAGATTCCGGCGCTGGTGGCCCAGGGTTTTCGGGTGTTTGTACCGCAAATGCGCGGTTATGGAGAATCCAGCGCGCCGCCGGAAGTGGCCGACTATGACCTGCTGACCCTGTGTGCCGATATCCAGGGCGCCATGGACCTGTTCGGTCATCGCCAGGTCGTCATGGTCGGGCATGACTGGGGCGCTGTGGTGGCCTGGCACCTGGCGTTGCTGGAGCCTGAGCGAGTCACCCGGCTGGTGGCGATGTCGGTGCCTTTTGCCGGGCGCGCCCGCAGGCCGGTGATCGAGATCATGCGCGAGCTGTACGCCGATCGCTTCAATTACATCCTGTACTTCCAGGCGCCAGGGGGCGCCGAAAAGGAACTGGACGCGGATATCGAGCGCACCTTGCGCCTGTTCATGCAGGACCAGGACGTGTTCCTGCAGAAAAAACCCGCCAACGCCACACTGCTCGACGGTGTTGCCCTGCCAGGCGAGCTACCGGCCTGGTGCAGCCAACAGGACCTCCAGGTGTATGTGCACACCTTTGCCGGTAACGGCTTTCGCGGCCCGCTGAACTGGTATCGCAACTTTGAGCGCAACTGGCAGCGTACCGAGTTCCTCGCCGGCAAGCAGGTGCTGCAACCGACGCTGTTCCTGATCGGCGACCGCGACCCGGTTGGCGTCTTCGAAGCCCACACCCTCAAGCGCATGCCCGAATCGGTGCCGAACCTGCAACAGGCCGTCCTGGCCAACTGCGGCCACTGGATTCAGAACGAGCAGGCGGCCAAGGTCAACGAACTGCTGCTCGGGTTTCTAGGGCGAACGTAAACGTTGCGCCGCGTCCGGGCACCTCGATCAGGCGGATTTCCCGACCGTGCAACTGCAGGATGCGGTGCACGATGCGCAAGCCCAGCCCGCCATCGCGACGGGCGCCGCCAATGGTGAACGCGCGCAGGAACAGGCCTTCGCGCAGATCAGCGGCAATCCCAGGCCCGCTGTCGCTCACAGTCACTTCGACAAAGCCGGCCTTGGGCATCAGCGTCACTTCCACTTCGCCATTGAGTGGCGTGTGGCGCAAGGCGTTGTCCAGCAAGTTGGTGAGCACCCGTTCGATCAGGCCCAGATCTGCCAATACCGTGGGCACCACCGGCGGCAGGCTGGCGGTGAGGGTAATCGTGCGGGCTTCGGCGGTCAGTTCGAACTTCTGGAAGATGTCCTGCACCAGGTCGGGTAACGAAAAACCTTCGATGACCGGCTGCACAAACCCGTGTTCCAGGCGAACCAGTTCCAACAGCGACTGGGCGAGCCCGCCGACCTTGCGGCTCTGGTCCAGGGCGATGCCCAGGTAGCGCCGGCGTTCCTGCGGCGTAAGGCTGGCGTCTTTCAGAGACAGGGTTTCCAGGTAGCCATGCAGTGAGGCCAGCGGCGTGCGCAGGTCATGGGAAATATTCGCGACCATCTCCCGGCGTTCCTGCTCTTGATGAGTAATGGCCCGCCACTGTTCGCCCAAGCGGTTCTCCATCTGCACGAAAGCGTGGTCGAGCACCGCGATTTCATCCTGGCTGGCGACTCCGGGCGCCACGGCCTGTGGCACTTTCGGTGCGCCGTTGATATCGAACTGGCCGACCTTTTCGGTCAACTGCCGCAGGGGCCGGGTGATCCAGGCAAAGGCGGCGAAGCCCGCCAACAGGCACAGCAATGCCAGCAGGGCGATAGACCACAGGGCGATGTTCAGCGCCATGCCGGTGGCATCCCGGGCGTCGAACACATCATGGGCCTCGCCCAACAGCACCACATACAAGTAGCCGGCCTGCTGGCCGTTGACCCGCAGCGGCGCGGCGCTGAATACCTTGAGGCCATCGACGCTGCGCGGGTCGTCGCCGAGGATCGGCAGCATCGCACCGCTGAGAAAGCGACGCACCGGTTCCAGGTTGACCTGGTCCCGGCGCAGATGGCCGCTCGGCGCCGCGTTGCCGACCACACGGCCGTTAATATCCAGCAGGTACACCTCGACACTCGGGTTCACCAGCATCAACTGGCTGAACAGGTTGCGCACGGCATCTGGCTTGAGGCCGTCGGCATCCATCAGTTGGGTATCACGGGCGATGTGCGCGGCCAGGTCGCGGGACAGGCCTTGCACCACTTCCAGTTCGTGCATGTGATTGGAGCGCACTTGCAGCCAGGCCGAGGTGCCGCTGCAAATCAGCAGCAACAAGGCGAACACCAGGGAAAGGCGTTGGGTAAGGGTCAGCCTCATGTCGATTGCTCGGCAAATTTGTAGCCACGGCCCCACACCGTGAGAATGCGCGCAGGGTTGGCCGGGTCGGCCTCGACCTTGGCCCGCAGGCGGTTGATATGGGTGTTGACCGTGTGTTCATAGCCTTCGTGGCTGTAACCCCATACGGCATTGAGCAGGTCCATGCGCGAAAACACCTTGCCCGGCTGACGGGCGAAGAAATACAGCAGGTCGAATTCCCGGGGCGTAAGGTCCAGCCGCTGGCCTTGCAGGGTGGCATCGCGAGTCAACGGGTTGATGAACAACTGGCCCAGGTCGAGGCTGCCGGCGTCCATCTTCAAGTTACGCGCCATGGCGTCGACCCGGCGCAGCAGCGCCTTGACCCGCGCCACCAGTTCCGGCATGGAAAACGGCTTGGCCAGGTAGTCATCGGCCCCCAGCTCCAGGCCGAGGATGCGGTGCAGCTCGCTGGAGCGGGCGCTGGTGATGATGATCGGCGTATAGCGCGTCATCGCCCGGGCGCGCCGGCAAATTTCCAGCCCATCGACGCCAGGCAGCATCAGGTCGAGGATCAGCGCATCCCAGCCACCTTGCTCCAGCAGGCGCAGGCCTTCGTTACCGTCGGCGCTGTGGACCACCTCGAACAGCTCGTCCCGCAGATGCAGGCAGATCAAATCGGCAATATGGGCATCGTCCTCGACCACCAGGACACGTTTGGGCTGATCCATTGATAGAAACCTGTCTTCGTGATTCGCGCATTGTGCGGCTTTTGCACCAGTGTAGTTATCACGAATTGTTTAACTCTGCGTGAGGATTTCGCGACCAGCCAAGGCCTAACCTTCACTCATCGCAATGGCAAAACTGTGGTGAGGGGGCTTGCCCCCCGTTGGGCTGCGTAGCGGCCCCAAAAAAGCGGGAGCGCTACACACTCCAACGGGGGACAAGCCCCCTCGCCACAGGGTTATTTGCCGGCCATAAGAGTTGGAGTTAAGGAGAGGGTCATGTATTCACGTCGACAGATATTGCTGGCCGGCGGCGGCCTGGGGCTTGCGGTAATCGCCGGTGGCCTGCTGCAGAAAATCAACGCCGGTCCCACCCTGATCGCCGAGGCCGAAGCCGCCGAAAATTTCGAAGTCAGCCACACCGATGCGCAATGGCGCACCCTGCTGACCGCCGAGCAATACGCGATCCTGCGGGAAGAGGGCACCGAACGCCCCTACAGCAGTGCACTCAATGACGAACACAGCAACGGCACCTTCGCCTGCGCCGGTTGCGCGCTGCCCCTGTACTCCTCAGCCACCAAATTCGACAGCCACACCGGCTGGCCGAGTTTCTGGAAACCCCTGGAAAACGCGGTGGCCAGCCACGTCGATACCTCCTTCGGTGTGGAACGCCACGAAATCCATTGCAAGCGCTGCGGCGGTCACCAGGGCCATGTGTTCGATGACGGCCCCGCACCCACCGGCCTGCGCTACTGCATGAACGGCGCAGCCATGACGTTCACTGCGGCTTAATTCGATGTCTTCTTATAAGGGAATACCCCATGTGGCTTTTGGTTCTCGCTTATCTGGGCGGCGTGTTGACGATTGTCAGCCCATGCATCCTGCCGGTCCTGCCTTTTGTCTTCGCTCGCACCGGGCAGCCGTTTTTGCGCAGTGGCTTGCCGCTGCTGCTGGGGATGGCGATGACCTTCGCTCTGGTCGCCTCACTCGCGGCGGTGGGCGGCGGTTGGGTGGTGCAAGTCAATCAGTACGGTCGCTGGCTCGCGTTGCTGTTTGTTGCGCTATTCGGGCTGACGCTGCTGCTGCCAAGCCTGTCCGAGCGCCTGACCCGGCCATTGGTGGCGGCGGGCAGTCGCCTGTCGCAAGCCGCCGGGGCCGATTCGCGGCCGCGTCCGGGCGCCTCGTTCCTGATCGGCGTGGCCACCGGGCTGCTATGGGCGCCGTGCGCCGGGCCAATCCTGGGGCTGGTGCTGACGGGCGCCGCGCTGCAGGGCGCCAGTATCGGTACTACCTTGCTCTTGCTGGCCTACGCGGCCGGCGCTGCCACCTCCCTGGCCTTGGCGCTGCTGGTCGGCGGTAAAGTCTTTGGCTTCATGAAGCGCTCGCTCGGTGCCGGTGAATGGCTGCGTCGTGGTCTTGGCGCGCTGATGCTGGCCGGTGTGGCAGCCATTGCCCTGGGCCTGGACACCGGGATTCTGGCGCGCGTGTCGACGGCCTCCACTGGCGGCCTGGAACAAAGCCTGGTGGAAAAACTCAGCGCCAAGCCTGAACAGAAGAGCGGGGCGATGATGGCCGGTGGCGCGATGATGGCCGCCAACCACAGCGACACACTGCCCGTGGAAGGCCAGTTGCCGGCGCTGGACGGCGCCGTGCAATGGCTCAAC